>JAUQPA010000012.1:0-14704 GCA_030550615.1 Thermoproteota archaeon
TTGTTCCATTATCGTTCTTTACACCAATAGAGATAAACATGGAGCAAGCATATACTCTCACACCATACTCTGAAACCACAACCAGGAGGAACACGTATCTAAGAGGGGCATTTGACTACACATGGCGATACGAATCAGGTGACTGGAGGGTATTTAAGGTTATTCTAAGTCCAAGTCTAAGAAACGTATGGGCACTCGGCGTGAGAGTAACGTGGCCCACATACAATAACACAATTTATGCTAGTAACCTAGATGTACATGTGTATGGTCCATACACATATTTCATGGTCAACGATGAAACACTGGAAGTATACGAATACAAGGTGAACACGGTACAGTTAGCAGCTGAATTAACGAGAGATCCGCAAGGTGGCTCAAGTTATAACCCAACTAGATTCTGGGATAGCATTGGACCAGGAGAATCAATGATTATAGCTCCAGCATCGGGTCCAGGTGTATATAGAGTTGTTGTTAGAAACATACAGTTCAGGGGAGTAGAATACTCGGAGCCATTTACACTGGAGATAATACCTGTCTTCGCTAGAGTGACGTCAACATACAGTGCAAAGTACAATGCACATCAATTTATTGTAACATTGACCACACCTAAATACACACAACTTTTACCAGCTAATGTGACTTATAAGGGCGAGGCAATAAGAGTTACTCCGCTCAAAGCATACTACATTCCTGATATAACAGAAGTTGGATTAGAAGTCGTGGGCATTAATGTAACAATAACGCAACCTATATACCTCGTGTCAGTATTTATTAGGAAGTCGCCGAGCACGCCAAGCGGCACATACATAATTCCATTATCAATGACGATGAAGGTACCCGTCACTACGTCCGGATGGCTAAATGTAACACCGACTATATATTTCCAGTACTATGAGATACCATTAACTCTTAGACTCGTGTAGTGAGCTAAGCTCTTAGTAACGTGGAAAAACAAATATTTTTCATCCATTACTTAAACTTCAAGCTTTCTCTTTACCACTAAGTCTAATTCATTTTTACAGTTCACTTGTTATGGACGATATAGGGTACAGAGATAAGATCGTGTTTGAGGCATTCTACCTAGTTAGAACACCTCGTCGAAACACCATGATGTAACACTCTTTTAGTAAGTCGCAGATTCAAGTTGTTTAATAAGGATTCGAGTAGATAATTATCCAGCTTATTGTGTTCAGCAGTATTTGGAAAGCACGATTAGATTTACGACCGAGTATTTGCTAATGAAGAACTAAAATCCTCAATAGTGATGAATATTTAATTTCGTGAAGTAATGTAAAATTCAAATGCAATTACAATTAAAAGACCTTTTTAAAGAAGGAAGAGAAGTTGGATTGGTGAATTGCTAAATGTACGTTGACTCAGTTGTTCTCGGTTGCGGATGGGCAGGTATTCTCGTGGCAAGGAGGTTGGCAAGTTACGGTTACCGCGTGATTTGCCTCGAAAAAGAAAATAATCCTGGTGGATTAATGCGGAGTGAGTATTTCAATAATTTTGTCATTGATATAGGTGGGTCACATGTGATTTTTTCAAAAGACAAAAACATATTAGATAAAATCCTTTCAGTATTAGGCGATAATATATGCTCACACAATAGGTTATCATATGTAAAATTAATGAAGTCGCTTGTACCATACCCATTTGAAAACGGACTCTACGTTCTTCCCGTAGAGGAACGTTATGAAGCACTAGTATCTTTCCTCGAGGCTTTATTTTCCCTAAGCGAGAACTGGGTCCCGAGAAATCTCGAAGAATGGATATATGGGTTCTTCGGTAAATGGATCGCAGATAAGTACCTGGTTCCATATAATAAAAAGATTTGGAAAAGACCTCTTAACCAACTAGATGTAGATTGGATTTATACGCCTGGAAGACTACCTGTCCCCGATTGGAGAGATGTTGTAAAATCAGCTCTTGGAATACCAACCATTGGTTACTCGGAACAAGCTAAGTTTTATTATCCAGCTAGAGGAGGAATATACGCTTTATTCGAATCTGTTTATAAAGAAGCTCGAGTTCGGGGAGTACACGTCTTAGCTAACTATGTTATTAAAAGCATCAGGAAGAAAGAGAACTTATTCATATTGAACAACGAGATAGAATGTAAGAGGATCTATAGTACGATCCCTATACCTGATTTAGTTAACGTGCTTGGAGAAGAATTAAATATCGATCATAATAAATTAAATTTCTTTGACTACAATAAAGTAGCTGTTGTAGCAATAGCATTAAGTAAACCAGCACCCAGCCAACACTGGATCTATGTTCCAGACGAGGACATAATATTCCATAGATATGCTTGGTTGAGCAACTATAGCCCACATAATTCGCCACCTGGAACATCGCTTCTAATAGCAGAAATAACTATTCCGAAAGAAGCGAGTGTATCAAATAACATCGTTGATAAAGTATTACATGATTTCGAAAAACTCGATGTATTTAAAAGCCACGAGGTTATTTTCACAAGGCTATATATTCATGAATACGGTTATCCCATACATACAATAGGTTTATCCACCGTGAGAGAGGAGATACTCGAAGAAATCGAAGAATACGGAGTATTTTCCATGGGAAGATGGGGTAGTTGGCGATACCTAAACATGGATATGGTCTATGCTGAAATCACGAAAAAACTTAATAACGCTTTAAATTAAAAATCCCATGAAATACAGCACTTATTACTTGGGTATGTTGTCTTGATCAAAGTACTCACATTGTACTTTACGAGGGATAAACTAACATTTAACCCAAGAAGTCTTGAAAGCGTAGTAAATCAAATGAATGTATCACAAGACATCTACGTAATTTCGGCTGAACCCATTGATCTTTGGAACTACGGTTTCCGCATATCAAACGTTGTCATTCCAACGAAATCAACATGGCCCGTTCCCATTAAAATTGGATATTCATTTAACGCAGCATTAGTTAAGATTAACAAAGAAATAGATCGTTATGATTATGTATTCAAAGTTGATGGTGATGTTATCTTACCCGAGGATTATTTAATTAACCTCGCGTCTCGGAAGCCTCATGTTGCTGGTATAGGTCCTGCTTTGTTAATCTCTACTGTTTTCTTCAAGAAATTAATGAAAAACAAGTATCCTGTAACATACTGTGATGATGGCTTCATATTTGCACTGGCGATCTCGAAAGGCGTGTGGCCGTTACATTATACTGGTGGAGGCGACGTCATAATACCTCCAATTATAACACTCAAGGATAAAGAGTATATTTACGGAGTAGAGTACTATAAATGGGGTTTACCTCCTATATTATTAGTAATATTTCCCATTACGAGAATATACCTTAAAATAACTAGGAAAATGAAGGAGTATCAACGTAAAAACCTAAGAGCATACTTGTATAATGCAGTAGGCTACGTTCACGCACTTATTCACAATGTAAAGAAATATGAATTTAGCCGGGAGTATGGGAAAATGAGAATTATACACCTGTACCATAAATTCCGGGCAACTAAGGCTGTTGATTTCCATGAGAATTAATTTTTAAGCCTGCGAATTAAGATGTTTATTCCAACATCCTTTCTCATGGCTTTATCTGGCATTATTAGGTACAACAACAAGTCCTTGAGTGAAAAAGAGCCTCCGCTCCAAGTGGAGTAATCAAGCCGCAGGTAGTCTAAATAATCGATATCGGCTCTTGGAATAAACTTATCAAACCATTGTTCAGTTTTCTTTCTAAAATAATGATCCTCCATGATACCATGTAAAACTCCAAGCACAGCATATTTAGCTACGCGCGGATTTGATTTTACACTAGTAGAAGGGTTTATCAAGAGTTCGTTCTTCACGAGTCTTCTTTTTATCAATTGTTTAATGTTCAGAGCATTTATTATTGAGTAAGGGGCGCTGTAAATAAACCATAGAAATTCGTGTAAAGCTTTACGGTGACCCTTGAGGGAATTGTACAGGATAATGTTTCTGAACCCATAATATAGTCTAACATTGTTCGCTTTCTGCTGAGTTGTAACGTAATGTATTCCCCCGGTCTTTGTTAAAACTACGCTGAAATATCCTCTCCTCGCGTTTTCTAGCCCACATGAGATATCATCCCCAGTGATGTAAAAGTAAGGATACATGGGAGCTGAGTTTGGATTATATAAAGTAAAAGAAGCTGGAACATGCGATGATAGTAGGAACTCAGGTAAATTTTCTTTTTTAAGAATTATACTATTGAACTCCTCCCGTGACATTACAGGTAATATCATGAAAGATTGATTAAGAACGTTTACGTAGTTTATGTTAGGTGCTAATAGTTTAGAGCGTTCAGCTTCTTCACGTACGAAGTTCATGATTTCATCTAGATCTTGCGCGTGCTTAAAGCTTGGATTTTTCAAGAGGACATCCCTGTTTCCTATTATATGCATTGTTGTTATTGCATGGTACTTGATTTTTAGTGAGTTAAATTTCTCAGCTGTATCTATCATCTCCTTGACTATGTTTGGATAGAGAATAATGAAATCGTTATCAATATTCAATATGTATTTAGCACCTCTTTTCTTTTCCAAGAGAAAACCATAAGTTATCGCGAAGCTATTTCCAAGGTCCTTACCAAATCTTCTGCTCTCAAAATTTATAGACATTTCCTTCGATAATCTTGACCCGAGTTGGCTCAGTTTCTCGTATGATCCATCAAAAGATGCATTATCTATAAGTAATACTCGGCCATCTATGAAATCACTGAGTTTAGCCAAGGTCTTAAAAGCACTATATAAGCTAAGCATTGATATAGGTAAGTAGTTATTTGAATTAAAGTTCTGTGTAACAATGCTTACTTTTACCTTACTCATCTGTATTACGCCTAATTAGATATCCTATCGTAGTTATCATCAAGTTATTATTAGCTACAGGTAAATAAGCCTTGCAGTATTCTACATTGTGGTAAGCTTGCACACGATGTGAATTACGGTGATTTTAATCAATGTTTAAGTTAGTCATTAAATTGATCTTCACCTAGTATAATATCTACCTTCTCGAATACTCTTCCTTGTTTTAATATAACCTTAAGCCATTCAAAGTATATTTGCTCTATATTTAAGTTTCGTAGTTTCAATAATACTTTATCAATATCGTATTTAATTCTGCGCTGTTCATATAGATTGTTTTCTATGTCCAGTACTGCGTAGGATGCTCTTGGATCCCCATCCCTTGGTTGCCCGCAACTACCTGGATTTAATAACCATATGTTACCTATTCTCATGTTCAATGGTATATGAGTGTGCCCGGTGATAACTACATCTGCTTCAACCGGTTTGGCTCCAAGTGGTTGTGGAGTTAGTTGTTGTATTAATTCATCATATGATAGATTTGGTTTCAAGTAACCGTAGAGTGGGCTACGTGGACTACCGTGAACTACATATACGCGCTTCCCAGAGATCTTTAATTCAATTTTATGCGGCAGAGTCTTTAACCATGAAATTTGCTCTCTACTCAGGAGTTTCATTGATATATTAAACCTGGTGTAAACACTGAGTTCATGCAAATCCTGAGCGCATTTACAGTCAACGCCATATGCAACAGCGTAATCGTGATTACCTGAAATAACGAGGTCTGGTTTCATTGATTTAATTAAATCCACCACAACGTGTGGTTCAGGACCATAATCAACTAGATCCCCTAAAATCCATAAATAATCCCATCTACCAGAATTTTCAAGAATAGCTTTCAAAGCATCAGCATTTCCGTGAACATCTGAAATTAATAAAACCCTCACGGGAAATACCCAAGTTTAAAAATACAGATCATGTTTAAAAACAAAAACAAAACTATGAGCTATTTGCTTTAAGTAAGTAAAATCGACCAGCGAGAATAAATTACTTAAGTGTTGATCAATGAACATCGAGCTAAAGCTATCTTCTCTCGTAGAATAAAATACCTTGTGTCTTGGTATATACCATGAAGCAAGTGTTTATTATTTACTCATTTATTATTAAAGGATTATCGAGGTTTAACCATGGTTAAAAACCACTAATCGTATTCATATCGCTTTGTATTGATATCACTACTAGCTGATACGGTTCATGAAGAAGCCAGATCTGCTGGTGAAGCATACTTAGAGTATCTAGCGCTCCTCCAATAGCATCATCAACCGTAGGTGCAGGTGAGCTCATTGGATACACATTAAGGTTTATTGGTGCACTACTTACAACATACTTTGGGTCGTCCACATCGTTCTGGGGGTTAATCACACTTGAGTACGCTTTCAACGTCATGGTTCTTCCGTTTCTCGCCTTCACGAACAAGTGGATTATTGCTGTTTCACTATGCCTGGTTGAAAGAGTGAAAAAAGGTCTTAGGGCTCCCTCAAGAGATGTTGTCTTAGCTGAGGTTACCGAGGATGTTGTCAAAGGTAAGGGCTCGCGACTGTTTTTGTGTGCTGGGTTTTTGTGGGTTTCTCATGGGTGCTTAGAGCTCTCAGTGACCCTGGGTTTCCGAGACCCACGGCAGGCCGCGGGGAGGGGCTTAGGGAAACCGCGATGACCCGCCCTAGGGAAACCTAGAGCGGGAAACGGTTTTGGATTACATGTATTAATGGATCAAGCTGGAGCATTAGCGGCCCCTTGTTATTCGCCTACGTGCTTGCTACCCGCGGGTACTCAGATACATACCCTGTTCTCATTATTCCCGGCTTGTTAGTTATGTTATTCATAGCGATGGCATGGTATCTCTACCCAAGAATAGGAAGTGTTGATACAGCTGGAGGGATTATATCTATTAGTGGAATTGGTAAAGAATGTTGGTTGTATGTAGCATCAATGATTTTTCAATCACCGGGCTTCATGCACTCGGCAATAACATCTTATTTTCTAAAGTACTGGGGCTTCTAGGAGATGCTGAAATAGCATTGTTATATGCAGTTGCAATGAGGGTAGATGCAGTTATGGCTTTTCCAATAGGTTACCTATATGACTTAGTTAAATATAGAAGCCTGTATCTAGCTCCATTATTTACATAGCTACTCACCCCGTTACTAGTGACAAAAAACCCGGTGGTAGCGCTATTAGTAGCTATTCTATGGGGCATAGTAACGGGTACCTCAAAAAACTATGAGAGCTTCGATAGCAAATACCACCGAGAAGAATAATAGCTATATCTTATGGATTATTCGGAATGCTATACGGTGTTTCATGAACTATAGGTGGTTTTGTAACAACAATTCTTATCCAACTATCAGAAGTCGCGATAATCGTGTATGTTATAATAACGCAGTTATTATCAATACCAATGTTGAAGAAGTTAAATGAGCGGGTAAAGTAGCGTTATCTAATCCAACGCATTTCAGAAAAATGTTAAGATTACTTATAAAATAAACCGGGAACTATAGAGAACTCAACACTATGTCTCTTATTAAGCTCTCCGTGACGGTAAACGGCGTGTTTTCATGTAGATACCTGAGGCCTCCATGCATTAGGTAGTTAACAACGGTATTTACATCTTTTTCACTAAACCCATAGTCGCTTAGTCTCTGTGCGATTCCTAAAGATTCCTGGAAAACTTTAACCGCTTTTGCTGCTTTTTCAGCATCTTCACTTATGGGTTTTAGAGACGGATCCAGCGTTTTCAACAGAATCGCGGATTCAAGTGGTAATACCTTGTACACGTAGTATATAAACCTGGGTCCTGTAATTGCTAAACCGAGTCCATGTGGTAGTTTCGGTTGCATACCGCTGAGAGCATGCTCTATTGCGTGGTTTAAGTGAGTTGAACTATTGTCTATTGTTATTCCAGCTATCATTGAAGCGTAAAGAAGCCTAGATCTCATTTCAATGTTCTGCAATTCACTCATTATTTTCGGAAGGGTAGTAACTATGATATTTATCGAGTCACCTGCTAAGGTTTGAACAAAATAATTTCTCGAAGTTGCAGTACCGGCTTCAAATGAATGGTAAAACGCATCCAGGGAAGTATAGATCGTCTGCTCTTTAGATAGCGTAAGAGTATATCGGGGATCGTCGACGCTGACATCAGGGTATTTTATCGTTAATCCGTGTTTTTCAAGAGTGTCATCAAGTGTTACTACCGCGTATGGATCGATCTCCGTTCCAGTACCATGAGTCAAATTTACTGCGAGAAGAGGTAAAGTATGCCTTGGCTTATGTCCCTTCACTAATGCTTTAACATTCCTGCCACCTGTAGCTATTGCAGAAGCTACTTTCGCTACGTCTATAACGCTTCCTCCACCTATGGCTATAATTGCTTCAACACCCTCCTCCCACATTAACCTTCCGGCTTTTTCAGCTTGACTAGCCCATGGATTTGGGCTAATATCATCGTATGCTACGTATTCTACATCGTATTCTCGTAGCAATTTTAATACGTCACCTAGAGCACCTGATATTTTAGCTGATTGTTTGCCCGTAATCAACCCGATTTTTCTAAATTGCTTGATAAACCAAGAGGCCTCGCTTAATGCATTATCACCGAAGTATAATAATGTATCTTGGTATTTCAATGAAAATTTTCCCATATCACTCATTCTTCAATACACCAGATATTACTTCAATGACGTAATCGTTATTAAATCTTTGCTAATTAAATACGCTGATGTAAAGTAGATGTTTATAGTGTTGTTTTCAAATACAAGAATAGGTTTGTTTCGATCACATTCGATACAATAAGCTAAGTAACTGTTAAAAACAGTTTTTGAATATTGAATTATGAAACTAAAACTATTATTCAGCTTCAACGCTAATTCAAAGGTGAGGAACAATGAAGGAAATAAATCCATTCCAAGCACTCGACAAGATCCCGTATCCACTTGTAATAATTACTGCCGGAGACCCCGAGAAACCTGGCAGGAGAGGTGGAATGACGGCAGCATGGTTTACAAGGGTATCATGGGATCCGCCGCTCGTAGCCGTCTCCGTAGCTCCAAGTAGGTATACCTATGAATTAATCAAGGAGTATAAAGCTTTCGCAGTCCATGTCGTATCCAAAGACATGGAGAAACTAGCTATAGGGGTTTTTGGCAGTAAAAGCGGTAGGAACATGGATAAGTTCAAAGCAATCAACATGGAGCCTCTTAAGGCTAAAGCCGTGCTAGCACCCATTATTCCCAATGCACCAGTAATCCTTGAATGTAAAGTAATAGCAGAGTATTCTACTGGTGACCACGTGATTTTCATAGGTGAAGTAGTGGCTGCTTACACTGGCTCAACTGCAAATCCAATGGCATGGTTAGGTAATAAAGGTATCGAGGTAAAATAAGTAATATCTATTTTATGCATTTGTTTATCTATGAAACATTGTTCCACACCGCCTTTAACCCGCTATCACTTAATTCGCGAAGATCTCTTCGAGCGCTTGTTAAATCCGTTTGTTATCACCCTGTTAGCAATTTACACATATAATACGCCAATGCGAAAATGTGTAATTGTCTTCGTTGAAAAGTTCTTGGCGACTAGTGAAGAATAATGTAGAATTCGAACTCCAGGAACGCTAGGTATATTAACGTATTCGCAATGGTCACTATTAAACCTAGCTCAAGAAACTCCTTGAATGTTATCGTAGTATTCATCCTTGATTCAAGGTACTCTATAATAATGATATTTGATGCTGCTCCAAGTAGTGTTAGGTTCCCCGCAATAGTTGTAGCCATCGCAAGCGTTATCCATGCAAATTCGTCTCCTCCCGTGTAGCCAAGATTCCTCATGTATTCTATTATTAAACGCGTGAAGGGGACATTGCTGATCAACTGGCTACCTAGTAGCGAAAGCACTGTAATGGAGACTATGTCCACTGATATATCATGGTGCTTTCCGGAGAGAAATAGGTTCAAGAGAGCATCCAGTACGTGGCTTCTCCACACTCCCTCCATGGTTATAAACATTGTAGTAAAGAAAATTATTGTACCCCAATCAACACCTGCTAGGATTTTTCGAGGTTCACTCGACAACATGTATAGAGCTGATGCAATTATGAAGGGAATGAATCCTCTACGTGTTACGTGTGGAAGATTCATTAACTCTAGAAAGTCATTTATAATTAATAGTGATATAGATGAAACTATACCTATTCCAGCTAGGATAGCGTTGCGCCTGTCTTTCAGTTGTTCATGTGGTATTATTAACACTCTCTTTGTATCATTGTACCTTACTTTGTGAAATTTAGTTACTAAAAACGGCGTTACCAATAGATTTACTATTGTGGGAATAGCTAAATACAGGGCGAATTTCAGAAAAGGCGCCGTCATACCGGATCTCTGAGCTATCAGCATGTTTTGAGGATTACCTATTGGAGTCATGGTTGAACCTATTGTCAACGAGTATGCGAGTAGTAGAAAAATAGTTGTTGGATTAACTCCAAGAGCTTTAGCTATAGTGTAAGCAATTGGTGGACCAATGAACGCAACTGTATCATTCATAGTTACAGCCGCGAGAAGACCAAAAAGCAGTGATGAAGCATAGATCAGCGACTTCGTTGATCTAAATAAGCCAATGAACCAGGCAGCTATACTGTTGAGTAATCCCGACGACTCGGCAAGGCTTACGATACTGAACATTCCTATGAGGAAAAATATTACATCAAGATCAATTACTGATTCAAACTCATCGAACTTCACTAATCCAGAAACAACTGTTATAACCGATGTAAAAGCCATTATGCTCCACACCGGGATCTGTGGTTTACGACTTCTAATTACCAAGCCAGAGATCATTATTGATAAAATGATTACACCAACCATGGCTTCGTAGCCCAGCATAAACACTCACCAAAACCTTGTTAAAATACAATGAGAAAATTTAAGTAACACTAGTTATTCTAGAACTGAGAACAAACTATGGGAAATAGACCTGGCAACTTCGCTTTTTAAATGACGTGAGTTTAATGTGATTAGTATTGAATTGATATCTGCTAATTTGCGAATAAAACTGAGCTTGGTATTACTCACTAACTATACATAGAAAGTGAAATATTGCGGGTTTAAGTACTAAGAATATCCTTGACCCACGTGACATTGGTGAAAATAATTTTATTATGCCTTTGAACGGTATTAATCAAGTGAAATACGTTATTGAGTCTGCTTGATTGTGATGAACATGCTACATGATCTTAGCGTGATGGGGCTTGTTTTCTTGGTATTAATGTTAATTAATTTATCTATGTGTGTTCTGACATTCGCTTATATAGAACAGATCTCTTACATCAATGAAACTAATTTATTCATACATATACCTAGTGACACAGCTTACTTATCAATTGCTGATGAATACGTTATTGTAAGACTCATGGTGCATCGTAGTGTTAACGCTAAGGAAGTTTATTTAGTGGTGAATAATGAAGAGGTTTTAATGAAACCTCAGCTTTACTTGATGGATTATGTTGTTTGGTTCACTAATATTCCTTATACTAGCAGTGAACTCTACTACTACTTTAAGATCATGCTGAGCGATGGATCGATCATCATGCTTTACAATAATAGAAGCAAACCAGCATTCTTCTTCGACGGAGCTAATAAGTATCCACAAGTAAACTGGGTTAAAAGCAGAGTTGGCTACCAGATTTTCCCGGATAGGTTTTACAATGGTGATCCAAGCAACGACCACTATGCATTATTATATGACAGTCTTCTCTACGATAATACCACAACGGGGACGCCAGTGCTTTCAGAGTGGAGTGATCAACCCCACATACCCTACCACTGCTGCCACCAATACTATGGCGGGGATATTAAAGGTATAATTCTAAAATTAGATTACTTAAAGGAACTAGGTGTAGGATTAATATACTTAAACCCCATTTTCCTCTGCGGTAGTACACATTGCTACGATACATATGATTACTACCAATTAAATCCAAGACTGGGGACACTGGAGGAATTAAAGGAGCTATTAACGGAGGCACATAGGAGAAATATAAAAGTCATATTCGACTTCGTACCTGGACATGTTGGGTTAGGGTTCTGGGCTTTTCAGGATGTGGTATTAAATGGGCCGAACAGTTCCTACTGGAAGTGGTTTACAGTATACAAGTGGCCCTTTACGCCAGGAGATGGTAGAGCTTATAGATGCTGGTATGGTTTTGGTAGTTTACCTCAATTAAACACCACAATCCCGGAGGTTAGAGATTACTTAATTAAAGCTGTATTGTACTGGTTGGAAACGGGTTTTGATGGAGTTAGAATAGATACTCCACTTGATCTAATTAACCCAAGAGAATTCTTTACTGAATTACGTGAAGCAATTAAATCCAGGTTCCCAGAGGCTTACATTGTGGGGGAAATATGGCAACTAAGACCAGAATGGGTTAATCACGGACCATTCGATTCCCTCATGAATTATGCACTAGGACTAGACATCCTAGTTGAATACGCTAAGGGAGGCTACTCGGATAACATTGCCTATGTACTCTCGAATTACTACGCGAAATACAGTGTAGCTGCCGTGGGAATGGGGTTCAATATCATTGGTTCACACGATACCGATAGAGTATTAACAATGCTTGGCGGAGGAAGGCTTTTCCCAGAGCCGAATCCACCCAGAGAATCCATTGATAGATTAAAACTACTCTCAACACTACAATACACGCAACCAGGTATGCCCGTTATTTTTCAAGGAGATGAACGAGGAATACCGGGCATAAAGCTATATCCATGGGAGGAGCATAGATATCCTATTCAATGGGATAGATTAAACACTGAGATATATGAACATTACAGGCAACTTGGATGGATCAAAAATAACTTGAAACCCCTACACACTAGTATAATTAGAGTATTTGAAACAACAGACGGCGTTCTCGCCTATACAAGGGGGTACAATGATGAATTACTCATTGTAGCTAATAACAAGCCGGAGCAAAAAACAATTCAACTACCCGGCGAATTATCTTCAATTAAATGGATTCCCCTATATTCTTCATCGGGTATTCAACCAGAAATACTCAATAATACACTAATTATCCCACCATTAACAGCTGTTCTATTATTAAATAATGAATATGCGGATAATGTATTCGTAAATACAACAACACCCGTGGTTACTCGCACAAATACTCCCACCGAGACCACTCGCGATCAATACATCTCAACAAATACAACATCACCTTCCAGTACCGAATTACCGGCGCTTACACACCACATTACCTCAAATACCGACTGGAGGACTTTACTGCTGTTAATATCATTTGCTACTGCATTAACCATCATAGCCTTGATGCTGTCTATGCAGCTTAAAAAGCATCGTTGAAAAAAGATATAGGAAGAATTCAACTAGGCTAAGCTGGATCAAGCTGATACCTAGGTTAGGGATTATATTGAGGATTTTGCTCTGCGTAGTTAACGCGCTATCATCTAATTGCAGATCGTGTAAATTTTAATTAAGTTAATTAGGACTTTTAAATATGAGTCAAAAGGGTTATGTTGTTAATGAGCAATATTGAGATCGCCGGAGACTTCATTTTAGTTAAAGAAGAAAATACTCATAGTTTTAAATCAAGATACTTTGTTAAATTCTTAAATAAAGATAGCTTAATCCATATTTCAGCTCTCCCAAGAAAAGCCATTCGCGAAGTAGTATTCGATAAAGGCAGTGTAGAATACGTTATAGATAGAGGAAAATTACCTAAGGTCGTTGAGATATATGAGGCTGCATTGATCAACAGTAAACCACGTATACTACTGTACCGAATAGACAACGATAAAATTGAGGTTCCTAGAAAAGCTGAGTTTCCCCTCGTGTTTTCATCGGGATTTCCCACCGTCGATAAGCTTGTGAACGAAGTAAAGTCGTACAGAAGAATATGGACTAGAATACTCTGTAATGGCCTAGACCATTGTGTTGATCTATACGGAGCTTTTCTCTCAGCCGATCTCAGCTTAATCTATGCCTTATTTCACAGGCTCAAGGAAGCTTGGCTAGAGTTATCCAACGAGTACGTAGGATTCGTGTTTTCGCTGGTTCACGCTGTGCTTAAAGAATTAGAATTAGATGCTGTTGACAAAGAAGTTCTATTGGAGAAATGTAATCTTGTTGAAAAATACCAAGGTATCTATTGGAGAAGCACATCTATTCGTTATTCAAAGCTCAACAGCAACCTTGAAGTAAGTGTTGAGAGAATGATAAGCGGTGTCACCCCCGATCTAATTATTTCAACTAACAATAAGAAGATTGTCATAGAATGTAAGCAAGGTCCTCCTAAAACTTGGCTCGCGAAGTCAATTAAACAAGCACAGAAATATCGAGAAGTAGCTCAGCAGTTGATTTTAGTAACCAGCAGAGAACTCGACGAGAATGAGCAACGCGAGCTTTCGAAGTATTATAACTACGTTATCGATCAATGCAACGGAGGAAACTACGTGATATGCAGGAATAGAATTAAGAACGCGATTCTCAATCAATTGTCTCGCTAGATTATTTAGATTTTGTAATCAAGTAAATCATTGTTCATGTTTATTAGGGTTTTTATAGTACATTAAGTTAGGAACCAAAGGTTGTAAACTAGGGGTGTTTTAAACGACTACAGTCGAGAAGAGAAAAAGCGTTAAGAAGAGTACTTTTCACAATCAACCAACTCTTTTTAACTGGAGCATGAGCCCCAAAGATCTCTCTAGAAAGAAAATCATAGAATATTTAGAAAAACTTCTCTCGGAGTCATAAGTATCAAGAATAACATGCTTAACTTAGAGGCCCGAGTTTCATATTGGTTGATGTTGTTTAATATCGATCCTT
>JAUQPA010000012.1:14804-35526 GCA_030550615.1 Thermoproteota archaeon
TCTCTCTAGAAAGAAAATCATAGAATATTTAGAAAAACTTCTCTCGGAGTCATAAGTATCAAGAATAACATGCTTAACTTAGAGGCCCGAGTTTCATATTGGTTGATGTTGTTTAATATCGATCCTTGGCTTCAGGGGCCTTTCACGAGAGGTCTATCATTAGCCCCCACTCCTTCAGGGCAACCTCAGCCCAGAGCCCACCCTTAAATAATCCGGGTTCACAGTTGTGGCGAACCCCGCATCTTGGCTTTTTGCCGGGAATCACGGATGGTAATTCAGTTAATTTTATTAGATATAAACCTCGTAGTTGAGGAGACGCATTTTTCACTTCAGGTGAATTAATCTGTTCACCACTTTTCTTAATTAATCCACAAGTACTTCCTCTATAATATGTTCTTCATCTACTCTAAGTCCCTTGAGCTTCTTTACTTCCCATTCCTCCACGTGTTTATTTGATTCACCGGGGTTAATGATTTTCAATGGACCCAGTGTTTCTAGTTCTAAGAATTTGTCATTTGCATATACTTCCACCGTTACTCCATAATCAGGGTACTTATCATCCTCTACTTTAATTCGTTTTATAAACAAGAATTCATCCACCCAGTAAGCTAGAAGAGGGGGGTTTGCTCTAGCACCTATTTTAAATGGTTTCTCAATGCTTGGATCGTGTTTTACAACTATGTATTTATCTCTGAAAACCAACCTCGGGTCATCCAACCTTGTGTAAGGCCATATGGCTATAACTCTGTCTGGTAAAAGCCCATATTTATCTACACGTTTAGGCTTAAGCGGAATAATGGTTAACCCTCTTGGTTGCATTACGGAAATAGCCCAGCAGGCATATTCTATGGGCCATCTACCAATATTTGTTATTTCGTGCGTTATCTTCAAAGTATATTCTTTTTCCCCAGGTTCTATTTGAATTTTTTTAAGTACATTATTTCGATAATCGGGATTACCATTTATAATTATACGATTTTCAAGTAGGTCGATATATACAGGTTTATCATCAATAGTGTATGTTCGTGGAAAATCCTCTGGCGCAGTCCATAATCTATGTCCACCATAAATCCTCCAGATCCCATCGGGTGTTTCGAGTTGCACCTCGGGAATAATATTGAACAAATTGTACGATTCGTTATTTAACCCAAGGTAGAGTATTCTAGGTCCAAAATCTAATGCTACACCTATTTTTAAACCATTAAGTTGGAACACTCGAACCCTAAATCCGTTTATGAAGACATCTTCGAAAATCATTCTTCATCATCCAGCATTGTAGTTAAAAACAGCTTCTTCGCTAGTGCTTTAAATTATAATAACGCAGTCAACGCTTTTATTTATCAGTTGTAATATTTCAATTTAGCTATAGATCACCGTTTTTACTACGTTAAAATAGTACTCAGGATTAATCAATACGTTAACAATATTAATTCTCGCAACGAATAGTTAAATAAAGTAAAGTAAATTTTTGTCGTTGCGAGCTCCGCGTGATTTGTTATGAATATTGACGATATTTCAGCAGTATTAGCTAACACACTGTATATCGTAAAAAACCGTAGAATATCTGTTAGAAGAGCGTTTGCATCAACCTGTAAATTGATGCCTTGCAGTAGTCGTGAAGTACACCGCGAGAAACTATATGAATTAACTAGATTATTCATATCGAGTTTCTATAGAGTCAAATATATTGCTGAAAAATCTGGTAGAAGAAACATGAGCAATAGGTATTTAGCCCGACTCTTCCTCTACCTATACTTCATGGAGCATGATCTAGCTTTTCCCAATAAATTAAAAAAGGTTGTTAGAAGAGATTTCCCAGATCTTGAAAAAAATATTGCAGAAATAGAAGCGTGGGCTAAGCTCTCGTATCCAAAGTGGTTTTATGAAAAATTAGCTTCACTCCTATCAGTCAACGAAGCCGAACAATTACTGTACTCTATGAATAAGCGAGTTCAGTGGGTAAGAATCAATACACTTAAAATTGACCTAGATAAAGCGCTTAAATTACTCGAAAATGAAGTGGAGTTCAGTGTCGATAGAGAAATACCATTTCTACTTAAGGTAGTAAAATCTCGTAGACCCCTTAGATCTCTGAAACTCTTCAAGGAAGGTTTAATTATACCGCAGGATAAGGCAAGCGTTCTTGTCGTTAAAGCATTAACGCCAGAACCAGATATGACTATATATGATTTCGCTGCAGCACCCGGGATCAAAACTTCTTTAATAATGCAGTTAACCGATAATAAAGCTAGAATAGTGGCCGTGGATTCTTCGCCAAGAAGGTTGGAATCTATGAAGAAACTCTTAAGGAAGTACGGCGTGGAAGTCTCAAGAGTAAAACTAACATTAGCTGATAGCAGAGAAATATCATTAATGAAAGGGGCTGATGCCGCGCTAGTAGATGCACCCTGTAGCAGTAGTGGCGCTATCTCTAAAGACCCCGCTATTAAAATCTTCCTGGAGAATGATCTTATAATACATTTAATGAAGAGAACCCAAGTTGATATCCTATATAATGCATTACAACACACTGATATCGCCGTTTACGCAACTTGCTCACTAATGCCCGAGGAGGGAGAAGAAGTTGTAATTGAAGTAATGAACCGCGGGATTGAACATAAATTAATTGAACCAAGTATTAACACGTCGAAAGGTTACAGCAAATACGTGGTTTGGAATAAAGTGCGTAGAACTTTTCCACACAAGGATGAATCTGAAGGATTTTTCATCGCTAGGTTTGAAAAGTAGTTTTAAATAGCTTCCTTAACCATATTGCTCTCGTTTCTAGCAGAGGGCAGTTTTATATTAAGAGTTTTTAATTTCTCTAACACTAAATCATGTAGTCTCGCAAGAAGTCTTCTCATATCCTCCATTAAGACAACATCTGTATAACCGTGGACTACTATGCTGTGTGCGAACGGTGTTGGCACATCTAGTGGACCTATACTTTTCACCTCGATCTCACCCTTTTTAACACCCTCGATTACTTTAATTGCTTCATCCACATGCATATAATCCATAAGTATTTCCCTATAGGTTTCCTTTAACACGGGGAAGTCTCTTATTTCCTCAACCGCTTTCAATAATTCCTCTGCATTCAACTGAAGTTTATGAACGGATTTCTCTGTGTCTTTATACCTTCTCAACAACATGAAGCTACGTACTGCTACATGTCTAAATCTCCTTTTCAAAAGATCCGTTTTCCTTATAACTTTCTTGAGTATGTCCCATGCATTATCCAAGGGCATTTCCTTGAATAACTTAACGTAATCTAAATCAGGATGACCAGGCAGAGTCAGCATGAATCCATTATCTGTAACAGTTAACTTCACGTTTACACCTAGTTTCGATCCTACAATGTATGCATATAGCCTAGCGAGAGCGTCGTTTGCTCTTCTCCCGAATAACGAGTGTACAATAATATTCCTATGGTTCTCTTCGTCGAATATTTCAATTAATATCAGTTTATCTGATGGAACAATATTATTAGCATATAGTTTTTGCTCCATGATGTAATTACATATAGATCTCGCAGCATGTTCCTGTAGTTTATACTCCTTCACCAAGTAATCAACAACTTCCTCGAAACTTGTTTTATCAAGCATACTGGAAATAATTCTTCTAAACCTACCTACTTCAAGAGCCGAGTCGAATGATAACGGTAGCATTTCACTAAACCATGTCGGAACAGTCGGTCTCTGGCCATCTGCTCTTCTAACTATTGCAATAACCCCTTTGCTCTGAATGAATTCGTATACCCTACCTCCCAATATGAAGAGATCGCCCGGAGTCAAATACTCCGTAAACCCTTCTTCTAAGTCCCCAACGTATTTACCATCAACCGTGAATACTTTGATCTTGCTTTCATCTGGTATTACTCCTAGATTTAAGTAATATATCATTCTCGTGGTTCTTTTTCTCCCAAATACACCTTTCTCCTCATCTAACCATATTTTAGAGTATATTCTTTGATATTCGTAGAAATCACCTAGTTTACCCGCTAAATAGTATATAACGCTTAGAAAATCCTGGTATGATAAATCATGGAAACTATATGTTCGTTTAACAAGTTTATAAGCGTCCTCTATTTTCCAGTCACCTTCTAGAGCAAGCCCCACTATGTGTTGTGTTAAGACATCGAGCGGATTTTTCGGTATTCTAATTCTATCAATTTTCCTCTCGGAGGCAAGCTTTGCTAGAACAGTGCATTCAACTAAGTCATCTCTGTCTACAACTATTATCCGTCCTTTGCTTGTCTCCCTGATATGGTGGCCGGATCTTCCGACTCTCTGAAGTAACCTGGTAGCGCTCTTTGGACTACTCAGTAATATTACTAAATCTATGTAGCCTATATCTATGCCTAGCTCGAGGGACGTTGAGCTAACGACAACTCTTAGTTCACCTTTCTTTAACCTCTCCTCCACTTCCAACCTAACATCTCTGCTTAGGCTACTGTGATGAGCCTCTATTTCATCTATGTCGAGTACTTTTTCTTTCTCCATTAATTTACGGAGTTTGAAAACAACTTTCTCTGTGGCGCTTCTAGTGTTTGTAAAAACTAGGGTTGTTCTATGTTTCTTAATTAATTCAACTATTTTCCTATAAATAGCTTCATTGATCGCCTCGGCTGGTGTATGAACTAGGTCTTCAACTGGTGCAATAACTCTAATATCTGCTTTTTTATCGAACCGTGCATCAACTATATAACAATCCCTGGGTTCACCGTTATCATTGAATCCTGCTAGAAATAACGCGACTTCCTCTAAGGGAGCAATAGTTGCACTTAAGCCAATTCTCTGCAAATGATTGTTCACGAGGTTTTCCAATCTCTCTATGCTTAAAGCAAGATGACTACCTCTCTTACTGGAGGCTAAATCGTGAATTTCATCGACTACTACAACTTTAACGTTTCTTAAAAGCTCTCTAAACTTTGGTGCATTCAAGGAGAGAGCAAGGCTTTCTGGAGTTGTAATTAATATATGTGGGGGGTTACGCAGCATTTTCTGCTTCTCATATGGACTTGTATCGCTTGTTCTAACCGCAATCCTTATCTCGGGAAGTTCTAAACCCATTTCCTTGGCGACTTCTACTATTCCTTTAACTGGTTCATATAAATTCCTTCTCATATCATTATTTAAAGCTCTTAAAGGACTAACATAAACAACGTGTATTCCCTCCGGCAGTTTTCCATTTTTCTCGTAGTAGTCATACATGTTATCTATTATTCCGAGAAAAACAGCTAGTGTCTTACCCGTACCCGTTGGACTAGAAACAAGAACACTAAAGCCTTTTTTTACTAGTGGAATGGTTTTTCTCTGAACGGGGGTGAGCTCACCATATTTTCTCCTAAACCATTCCTTCACATATGGCTTCAGCAAGTCTAGTGCATCGTTTTCCGATACATCCGAGTCAGCATACTTAAGCACACTGGTCACCCGTTGATGTGATGTTACTATAAAGTCTTCTTAAAGCGAGACGCCGATCAAAAATAACTCGCGCGTTCACTATTTATAAAACACATCTCTTGGGAACCTAATAACTACGTATATGTAGCCCATGGATGTCAGAAGAATCCATAATGGTAATATCCTCATGCCATGCATGATTGAAATTACCCCCGATATTAGGAAATAAAGTCCAAGTACTAATTCACATGGAAATCTCACATTTGAGTAAAGCCTCTGGTAAATACCTTTAGGTGTTCTTCTATAAACTTCCCTTTTTCTCAATAGAGCTTTTATAGTGTTAATTGCAATATATGGTGATATTGCAACTGAAACAGCTGATAAACGTCCAGCTAGTACCATGAACTCCCACATGGCATTGCTCATATTGCTCTCTACATACATTACATAAGAATATGCTGCCAACATCGCAACTAAAACTATTGTTAAAGCAAAACCCAGTGCAAGTGGCTCTACGGGTTTGAAAAAACATAGTCCAGCTAAAATCAACGTACTCGTAAATACAAGCGTTTGAGGAATATATTGTAACAAGTACATTAACGCCTCTGCTTTAACCACTAGTGGATAATTTGAACTTACTATGTAACGAAACCTTGTTAAAGCAACATCCATTGCTCCATAAGCCCATCTTGCCTGCTGTACTCTAAAACTCTTGTATGTTCCAGGGTTTTCAACAAATATAGGACAATCATCCAAGTAAACAATCTTATAATTACTGCGCATTATTCTCGCTCCGATTTCCATATCATCCTGTACTCGATCCTCATCCCACCCTTTGAAATACTCCTTGAGAATTCTTGACTTGTATAACGTACCTGTTCCCAAGGGGTATGTGAATAATTTATTCATACTTCTAGCTCTATAAAGAACTCTCGTTAAAAACCGCAGACCTAATGCAAGCGCTTGACTTAGTCTCGTATCCATGTTTAACGGCTCCCATCTTCCCACCACAGCTATGGTATTAGGAGATGATTCCAGTATTTGAATCGCTCGTTCAAAAAAACATTTGCTAGGTCTAGTATCAACATCTATAATGTAAACATATTCCCCTTTCGATATATATAAACCATCATTTAATGCACCCGTTCTATATCCACGTGAATAACTTCTCCAAACCAACCATATATTTATCCCTTGTTCCCGAAGCTCGTGCACTAAGTTAACTAATTTGTTTTTGTAGTCTTCATCATCATCAGATACAATGATAATCTCATAGTTTCTTATTCCTAGTGAATGAATATACTTAGTTGCATCAACCACGTATTCCAAAGGCTCTTTCTTTATGGGCATAATGAACGATACATCAGAGCACTCCTTTTTTTCAACGAGCTTAGTTACCGTCGCCTTGCCCCTAGATCTCAGCAGTATTACCACATGCAAAGCGTAAACTAATATTTGAGGTAGAAATATTAACAGTGTTACTACTATTACTGCGAACTCCGTGAACTCCAATGCCTACCCCTTAAGATTACGCTATTAGCATCAAAGGTAAAAACATATTTTACTCGAAGACTATATATTAACAAGGTGGAGAACGTGTTCGTATCCTGGCATGGACACGCTTGCGTTGCCATAGAGTTTGATACTTACACTATTGTAATAGATCCACATGACGGGGCAAGCATTGGACTTAGGAAACCTATGGTAAAAGGGGATTTAATTCTCGTAACACATGATCATTTCGATCACAACGCCGTTAACGTTGTCTCAAAAGATAAATCAAGAGTTCTTAAAATGCACTACGGGGAAGCGGTTGTCGATAATATAAAAATAACTGGGCTCAGAACATTCCACGATAAATCCAAAGGAAAAAGAAGAGGTGAAAACACGGTTTACATCTTAGAGATAAAAGGCTTTAAATTAGCTCACCTGGGCGATCTCGGGGAAATACCAGGCGACGACATAATAAACAAATTAAAAAACGTAAACTTATTAATGATCCCGGTTGGCGGAACATTCACAATCGAACCGAACGAGGCATGGATTATTGTTGAAAAAACAAAGCCAATAAACGTAATGCCTATTCACTACTGGATCAACGGTATCACTCTCCCCCTTAAACCCGTGGATGAATTCCTCAAACAAGTCAAAGACTATAAAATAGTGAAAATAGACACGAACAAGTTTGATCCCACGGCTTACGAAAACAGCGTTATAGTAGCTAAATCTCCTTAAACAATAATTTTTTACTCTGAATTTACGTGGTGTTATAGTTGAAGCTAACCAAGGATAAGAACACGGTTAATATTGAGCTAGGAGATATCACGGAATTCGACGGAGATGCTATAGTGAACCCAGCTAATACACTATTGATCATGGGGGGAGGAGTTGCTGGAGCTATTAAAAGAAAGGGTGGGGAAATCATAGAGCTTGAAGCAAAAAAGCATGCGCCGATACCCATAGGTGAAGCAGTTATCACATCCGCAGGTAAATTAAAATGCAGAAACATCATACATGCACCAACAGTAGATTATCCCGGGTCGAGATCCAGTTTTGAACAGGTGTACAAAGCTACGAGAGCAGCATTAATTAAAGCAAAACAAAATGGTTTAAAATCAATAGCTTTCCCACTAATGGGTGCAGGCGTTGGAGGATTAAAGCCGGTAGAATCTATTAGCGCAATGATTAAAGCTATTGAAGAAGAAGGGCGAGAACTCGATTTAAAAATTATAATACGGGATAAAGATGTTTATGAAGAAGTTATAGACTTTCTGAAATCAACCGGTTGGAAGGTAATTCAATAAACAAAAAACACGAGAATGCGAAACCCGTTATTAGAGGAATTGTATAACCAGGTGTCGAGAATAATATAATAACCAGGTAATTTAAGACTTATATCATGTATGTGATGATATTTTTAGGCCGCTGAAAATTGATGAAGGATCAACCGGCTGATTGATATGGCTTACACATGGGAACCGAAATGGGAATTGTTCGAAGTGAACATAGATGGAATAAGGTTTAAAACGTGTAAAGATAGAATAACCGGCTTAATAGCGTGTCCTATATGTCTTCATGCTGCCTCCAGGTGTTTAGGGGAAACTCCTCCACAGAGCTATGTCTATGAAAACTCTTTTTTCTACTCCGTTGAAGATCTCATAAATCACATGAAAAACTACCACCTTGGTGAATTAAGGAAAAAACTCGAGAAATTAATTACAAAAATGAGCGAGGAAGAAGCTTGAGGTTCTGCATATACGGGAACCCGACAATAGATATAATCAAAGAAAACCCGCATTCAGAGTACGTTGAATATGGAGGAGGATCATACTATTCCTCTCTACCATTAATCAAGCGCGGTTTAAGCATCGAAGTATACGCAGTATATAGCCCAGCTGTAAGCGGGCACCCAGTAGCTGAATACATAATTAAGCAACAGTATTCTAGTAACGTAAATATCTTTAAAATAGAGTACCATGGTTTAAATAGAACTTTAAGTGTAGTTGACAAGGCTCCACAGATCTACGATTGGAATACTCATGTTGGTTTTTGCTATGTCATCGTCAACCCGGTTCTAGGCGAAGTAAGTATTAATATGCTGAGGAGAATTAAATTAAATTCTTTGATACTAGCAGTAGATCTACAGGGTTACTTGAGGAAGATTGTAAATGGAAATATTATACTTGAATACAACCCAGACATAGAAGTTGTATTTGAATTAGCCGATGTTATTCATGCCGACCTAGATGAATACGAAGTAATATCGAGAAACCTTAATTCAACCAATATACAGGTTCAAGCACTCAAAAAACTACGAGGAGTACTTGTAGTTACTGCTCGGCCAAACAGAATTTTTATTATAACAAGCAATAAAACCAAGATCATTGAATTAAATGAAGACTATTATGCACAAGTAAAGACAGGTGCAGGTGATTACTTCTTAGCGACTTACACGTATTACTATTGTAAAACAAGTGATGAAGAGGAATCATCATACTTAGCACACGAACATACTACTAGGTGGTTAATGTATCGAGATAACGTGAGGCCTCATCACACTCCCACCACTCAGCATATTTCTTCAACTCGCATTTTCAAAAACACATCTCCGTAATATCTTTACACTCGTAATGCTGATAATCGTAAAATTACTGTATAGCAGAATTAATGCACGAACCATCGGATCCTGCTGACTTCACTCGTATACTGAGTGGTGGGAGTGTTCGGCCATGTTAGTATTAGTTTACGCCCCTTATATTTTTACTCAATGAGATTCGGATACAAGTACTGCCTCAGGCATACCTCCATCGAAGTTTACTTTGACATAATTATAACCAAGGGACTCGGATGTTTTAGGTGGTAATCCAGCGTGCTCTAGTATAGCTTTTATTATTTCTTTTTTATTCGGGGCCTTCCCAATGAATCTTAGTTTACCGTTTATGAATATCTTTGGTAAATCGGATAATTCAGCCTCCAGGGGATCTGTAAACCATAAGTGTACGGGCAGTATTTCAACCCATAAGTTATATTTATCCAGGAGTTCTTCAGCTACATTAAATAATACCTTGAGTGCTTTATCGCTTTCTTCGCTGAAATCTAATTGCACTTCTACGATTACTTTATTAACGTCCAATAATACCCCTGTAAGCTTATTGAATAAAATTTTTAGTTTAAAAGAAAAGGGTCAAATAATACGATAATTAGGTTACGTCGACCTCTCTTTTTTAACGGGATGAATATAATCTTTCGGAGCTTTATCAAATACCTCTAGGTATTTTCTAAGTCTCCTCGGTATCGATACAGTACCATCCTCGTTTTGGAAGTTCTCGAGTATAGCTGTTATAGTTCTCGTACTAGCAATAGCCGTGCTATTCAAAGTATGAACATATTCCTTGATCATACCTTTTCTCCTCACTAAGCGTATTCTAAGTCTATAGCTCTGCCAATCAGTCGTATTACTACAGCTAACCATTTCTCTATATAACCCCTGAGCCGGCATCCAGACTTCTAAGTCGTATTTTTTAGCCGCGGGTGCCCCTAGATCCCCGCTCGCTATATTTACAACTCTATAGGGTAATTCTAGTCCTCTGAACAATTCCTCCGCGTTATTTATGAGCTCCTCCATGATAATCCAGCTATCTTCTGGTTTAGCGTAAACGTATTGTTCTACTTTATGGAACTGGTGCACTCTGAAAATACCTTTCAAATCTCTAGATCCAGCTCCAGCTTCTTTTCTAAAACAAGGCGATATTCCGACGTATTTTAGCGGTAGCTCCTCCTCTGGTATATCCTCAAATGCATGTAGCGCGGCAAGAGAATGCTCTGCTGTAGCTATTAAATATAGGTCTTCGCCTTCGATTTTGTAGATTGCATCCTCGAATGCTTTTAAATCTATAACACCCATCATTACCTTATGTCTCAACATGTACGGGGGGAGCACTAACCTATATCCTTTGCTGGTTAATGAATCAATAGCATACATCAACAACGCCATATCTAGGAACACTATGTCATCGAACAGGTAGTAGAATCTGCTACCTGCCACCTCGCTTGCTTTAAGAGTGTTTCCTAATCCGAGAACATTTTCAAGTACATCCGCGTGGCCAACGGGTTTCCAATTAATGACCTCGTATTCAATGTTAAATCCATATTTCTCTACTTGTTGCTTAAATTGCTCAACGTACCCTACCCAAACCCTGGGTTTACCCCAGAACCGTATGGGTACATTGTAAGTATCATCGGGTCCTACGGGAACACTTTCATGGACGATATTTGGTAAATTCAAGAGAGTTTGCTCTCTTTCTTCTTCTATTCGCTTTAATTCAGCTTCCAATTTTCCTAATTCTTCTAGAAGTTTTTTTGCTTCTTCAATTTTTTTCTGTTTTTCCGGTTCAGGAGTTTTAGATATTTCCCGGCTAATGACATTGTGTTTGTGTCTTATCTCTTGAACCATTGTTAGAAGTTTACGCCACTCCTGATCCAATTTGTACGCTTTATCAACAATACCGGGATCCATAAATCTCTTCTTAACGTGCTCTCGAAGCAACTCAGGGTTTTCTCTCAGCATAGTCAATATACTCCAGCTCATACGTCTCACCACTACTCCTTATCAACTTGGGTAGACTGCTCGTACATTCTTACGACATCATATCCAAATTTCTCCTTGAATAACGCTCTACCTTTTTCAGTCATTCTAAGCGGTGTCCAAGGAGGATCATACACTATGTCTATATCTGCATTAATATTCAGTTTCTCCTTCAGCTGATCAATTATCATCAGCGGAATAGTCGTAGCGAGTGGACAGAACATCGTGGTTAAACCCATAGAAATCTTCACGTTTTTATCATCAATGACCTGTATATCATAGATTAAACCTAGATTGTAAACGTCAATACCTATTTCGGGGTCCATGACAGTTTCAAGTACCTCTATGATTTTTTTCTTTAATTCATTCTTGAATTCATCACCACTACTCAAGCTCAAACCCCGAACTTTATGAAATTTACTTATACAATAGCTAATAAGGCTGAATTATTTCGGCATAAATAATTCGCCATAACTAGCCCACAACTCCTCTGGTCTCATACTTGTTATCTTCTTGGCTAAACGATACAAGATCTGGATCTCTTCCGGAGTAGCGTAATCTATTGGTCCCCCCTGGTAATTTGCATTAGTCCATTTTTCAATCAAGTTATTGAGTATTCTCTGTACTTCGGACTGAGAGTAAAAAGCTACTTTATATATATTCTCCTTGTTTTCATCTATTAATCTAATAATTTCCTTCTTCATTTCATCAACGCTAAGTTTTTGTTTTTTAGAAAAGAACCCCATTTTCATCCTACTCGATAATTCTCTCTAAGTTCTCAAGTATGTTTTCTGAGTATTTTATACTATCTAAAGTCCACCCGAGTTTATCAATTAATATTAAAATAGCTGCTTGAGGAGGCAAAATCCCATACTCTGTTATTATGGCATCAATATACTCTGGAGGTGTTACATCAAAAACTGGATTCAATACTTGGACTCCTGGATGTTTACTAAGCCACTCACGGGAAACAACCTCCTCGGGATCCCGGAATTCTATTTTAACCAATTCGCCTACGAGCGTGAGAGGCGAGAACTTGTAGGATTCAGCTGCTACATAAACCCTAACCCTGGATTCTTTCGCAGCTAATGCAACTTGACTAGTACCTATTTTATTTACCACTGCACCATTGCTTGTCACAGTATCCGCTCCGACAACGACGTAATCAACTTCATTCATAATGTATCTAACTGCACTATCAGGTATTTGAACTACTGGTACACCGTATTTACGTAAGTGAGCAAACGTAATTCTACCCTGGAGGAACGGCCTTGTTTCCGTGTTATAAACTTTGATAACTCTCCCCTCTCTATATGCCCTAGCTATTACTTCAACAGCTGTTGTACTATGACAGTGTGTTAATACTATTGATCCCTCCTTTATTCTCTTGGCGCCTATTTCACTTATTCTTCTAACAGCTTCATATGAATTTCTAATGAATGCATCTGCATATGTTACAACATTGTTTCTTGCTTCATTGAAACTTGTTGCTTCTCTAAGAGATTTCAAAACGTATATAACTGCGTTCGGCAAACTAACAGCTGTTGGTCTTGTTGAAACTAATAATTTTGCAACATTAACCATGTATTTCTTGAATGCTACGAGATCGGCTTCGCCACTGTAATCTAAAGCTGCTTCTTTCATTGCTTCAGCTGCTGATCTAGCTATTTTACCTGCTCCCCTTATTTTCATTGTTTTAATATCGTTCGCTATCTGCAGTACTTTTTGAGGAAAGCTCATCTCCCCATCACCCATGATATTTTTCCTTTATTTTCTCAAATAACTCATGCAAAGATGGAACGAATGGAGGATAGCTTCCATAAATACTTCTGAGAAGTAATGGTATGGCTTGTGGTGCAATTAATCCATACTGTGTTGCTATAGCATCAATGTATTCCGGAGGAGTTACATCATACAATGGTATTCTTGCAGTAAAGTCTCCTGGCAATGTTTCATCTCGTTCAGGCTCAAGAATCAATTCAATACTTCCTTCCGGAACCTTCAATAATTCACCATATATTGTTTCATAGCTAAATTTCATGCTGGGTGCAACCACAAATACGCGTTTACGTGCTTCATGTGCAGCTAAAGCTATTAAACTAGTACCAACTTTTGAAACAATAGCTCCATTCGATGCTATAGCTTCCGCGCCTACGAAGACTTTGTTAATGTTTTTCATGAAGAATCTAACTGCTGAGTCTACTATTAAGTATACTCTGAAACCCAGGCTTTCCGCGTACTCGGCTAGTAGAATACCCTCCTTACCCGGTTTCGATTCTGTTATGTATATTTCAACGTCTTTCCCCTGATCTTTTAATAATTTAAGTAGTCTGCGTATAGCTAAACTATTACTATTCGTAAGTATCTTCTCCCCACTAGTAACTCTACGAGAAGCTATATCAGCCGCCTTCCATAACATAGCATCATACTCTGATCTCAGCTTTGACAGGTGATCCACTAATCCTTCGAGACCGTGTTCAACGAAGTAACTAGCAATATTCCTAAGGATATTTAATACAGCCATGGATGAGGGTCTTTCGATCATTATTCTCTCGTATTTCTCAATGAGTTTCTCAGAGAACGAAGCTGGATCGTTTATCTTTGCTATTTCAATCAATTGATCAATGGTGTCGAAAACTATTTCGGAACCCGTAAATCTCCGAAAACTTTTCTCCATGAATTTCCCGCCTTTTGGTAGAGTATTTAATATCACTTGGTTTTATATAGATTAATGTATTGAAGGGCTGAATAGCATGAGAAAGAACGTATTGATTATTAGTACCCTGTGTTTAATGTTAATTGCTATAACAATGTTTCAACTCAATGTTGTGGTAAGCCAACAGGGTTACGATGCTTTATTTGTTTTTTACATACCATTCGGGGATGTTAATACATTACTTGACGCTGCAAACAATAAGCTAAATACATCGATAATAAATTTAAAACTAGATATTACAGCAAACCCAGATTTTTACTTATACTGGTTGATAACCGGTGAAATACCATCCAATACCAATATCTCACTTTTAGATGTTCAAGCTAACCAAGAGAGAATACTATACCTGTGGAGTAACGCTACCTTAATTGATATACCAGTTGTAAATCCAGAAGAACATCCATCGGCAATAAACCCTGTTATGAACATCTCAGCTAATTACATTCCACCATTTACTTTCGATATACCAATTAATAGTTCAAAATACCTTGATTCGCTGGGGACGGATGTACTAGTTGAAGTTAACGAAACGAGTCTTAAAGTAACGTTAACTAAATACAATGTATCTTTAACAACAAATTTCAATACTAGTAGAACTCTTGGTCCAACGTTAGTTAATATTACTGAACCTGAAACAATAGCGGGTGAGTACTTTATATCCTTCTACGTTGTAAGCGTAGATAACTACACTAACATGGTTAAATTATTCTTCCCAGGTTCAATTAAAACATCCTACTATGCTTCACAAACGCTGGGCGATGCAAGAGCTACAACTCATTGGTACTTAGTTCAAATCTACAGAGATCTAGCGAGCTCCCTTCCACAAGATGCTTTGAATTGGTGGATAAATAGTACAATTAATACAACAGTACAATTCCTTACAAATGCAATACATAAATCACAAAACGCTATTTACATAACCTATATACCGCAACCAATAATAGCTGATAAAATATTAGATGAACAATCGATCGTGAAGCTACAGCAATATTTATTCGATCAACTAGTTAGTGTCCTAGTTAATACCGTGGGTTACACTAAGCAAAACTACCTTGCAGTGTTCATACTGGTAAACAATGAGAAATCCTATGCAGTGTTCGCAGGTAAGAACTTGAGTATAAGTGGCGAGGTAAATGTTAACTACACAATGACGCAGATGGTGGGTACGTTGCTATCCTATAGTAATGCATTACCCTTTAATAATAGTGCAATACTATCGTTGAGCACTAAAATAAGAGAACTCGAAGGAACAGTTAGTCAATTAAGAACAAACGTAGATGAATTAAACTCTACATTAACAAACACCAAGAATAAGCTAACATCATGTGAAAGCGAAAGAGAATTACTAAGAGCAAAAACCGCTGATATTGATGTAATTAGAAAAGAAGCCGAGGAATTAATGAACACCGCCAAACTATACATAGCTGGCGGACTAGCCGTAGTAATAGCCATTAGTTCTTTACTCGGTTTTTTAGCACTTAGAATAGCAACTAAGAAGAAATCAGCGCGGTAATTAACGTAAATGCGTAGCGTATTAAAACCAGCAAGGATAATATGATAAATAATACATTTACAGCTAAGTTATCACCACTAAATATCCTTAGACCATAAAACTTCCTCGAGAAAGGGTATAGTAAAGCAACACCTTTTTTCGTTAATGAATCAAGAAATATGTGGCTAAGCCAACCAATGGTTACTGAAACAAAGACGTAATATCCTTCAAGTCCAAGATAGGGAGCCGTGATTTGAAGAAACACAACTAGAAACATCCATGCGAAGATATTGTGCAATAGCTTCCTATGGTATTTACCTAGATCTACGTCGGGAGCTATAGATGACGCTATAGCGATAAACGTGTACAAAGCTCCTCCTTTAATAGTCCATAAATTCAAGGCCGCTGTTAACGCCGCTGCGAAAACCACGTGTGTAATACGCTTCAACAAGACACCACAAGCTACTCTATTGCCTACGTAAAACAACGGCTCTATCCGGGTAGCCAACTATAACTACATCAACTAATTCTCCTGATGGAAACAACCCCGTTTCAACAACCCCATGAATGGATTTCAATGAATAATGTACTTCTCTGGGATTTTGAACAGGTTTCAAAGGCTTTAAGTCAATTATGTAGTTTCCATTATCAGTAACCACGGGACCATCTTTTCCTCCACCTGTCCTTAAGAATGGTTCAAATAATCCGGTTTTTTTAATAGAACGAATAACGTAGTTCAAAGCTACTGGAACAACTTCTATTGGTATTGGTTTGACATATAGGTAATCCAAACCAGTGTACTTCGTGTAATCAACAACGTATACTCTAATGTTTGAGATATAAGCCAGCGTCTTTTCCCTTAGTAATGCTCCTCCACGTCCTTTCACCATGTCTAATTGAGTGCTTACTTCATCTGCGCCATCAATATATAGATCTACTTCATCAACGGATAATGTATCCAAAGCATATAACCCCAGTTTCTTTGTGAATACTACAGTATCAGGCGATGATGCAACGATCTTGAATTTCCTTAATTGAAGAAAACATACTTCAATGAATTTTCTAACAGTTGAACCTGTTCCTAATCCCACGACATTTACCCCACTGATCTCAGATATCATTCTACATGCTTCTTCGCTAGCTTTAAGCTTGCTTAACTCAACATCTTTTTCATTCATTATTTCACCATCGATCATATATTTATCTTAAACACCATAAACTTAAATCTTGAATCCTTAATTAATATAGAACGGTGAAGTTGTTGAAAGCATATATCTCAGTGGATTTAGAGGGGTTGCCTGGAGTAGTATCTACTACCATGTTGAATCCCTGGAGCAGTCAGTTTTCGATTGCATCGAAAATTGTAACACGACTTGTAAACGCTGTCGCAGATGAGTTATTTAAGAACGGGTTCTCGGATGTTTTAATTGCGGATAGCCATGGCTTAATGACGAACATTAGTTACCTTGAACTAGATGGCCGTGTCGATGTTATTCAAGGGTATCCACGGCCTTTCAGCATGGTGTCGGGGCTTACTAATGAATATAAAGCTGTATTCTTCGTGGGATATCATTCCGCAGCTGGAACAATGCATGGAGTGCTCGAACACACGTATAGTGGGAGAGTTTTCTCTGAGATAAGAATTAATGGGATACGTGCAAGCGAGTTTCTCATTAACTCATTGTATGCTGGTGAAATAGGGGTTCCCGTTGCTTTACTAGCTGGTGATGAGTACTTAGAGAAAGAAGTTGAATTATACCTACCATGGGTTGTTTTCGTTCCATTGAAAAAAGGTGTCTCTAGATTTGCAGCATATTATCCAAGCATCGAGAAAGCCGAGAAAACTTTAAGGGAGGGGGTTAAGGAAGCTTGTAATAGAATTAGGAGCGGTAATCTACGTGTATTTCAATTAGAAAAACCTTATAGAGTGGAGTTGGTTTTTAGAGAATCACTTGTAGCTGATGCTCTTGAAGCGTGGGATTTAATGGAGCGTGTTAACGCATATACTGTAAGGTTTTATGTTGATTCGGCAAAGAAAATACTTGGAGCAATAGAAATAGCTGCATTCGTTGGATCAGCCGTAGATTCGCTCAAAGCGAACATTAAGTAATTTTTTAAACGGGTTAAAACTGGCTTAATTACTGTGAAAACACCGAGATTAATGCTTCTACGTAGCATATCAGGCCAGGCCAGCTTCTTCACATATCTGTTGAGGTGCATATCATCATCTATTAAATTACTTAATGATTAATAACCTAAAATTTCATCCCAGAGATCTTTTTCGCGTTGCTTCACCATGATCTGTGGAATTCTTGTTTTAAAGAATTCTTGTGCAACATCTGGGAACAAACAATATGTTAATACATCTTCTTCTTTGGAGTAGTAGCCTTTCTCAATTACTTCCTTTCTGCATTTCTCGTACATTGGCTCAATTAAGTCAGCTGGCCTCGATTCTATTGGTCTCTCATTCTTTAAGACCATTTTAATAACTTCCTCTTTTATAGGTGCGGGTGGCTTACCATATAAGCCCTTGACATAGTTATATGTTTCCTTTGCAACAACCTGGTATCGACCATACAAAACGTTTAAAACCGCTTGTGCTCCGACAATCTGCGATGCTGGAGTAACTAGTGGTGGCCAACCTAAGTCTTCACGAACTCTTTTTACTTCCTCGAGAACCTCCTTGAGCTTATCCTCTGCTCCTACTTGCTTTAACTGCGTCAAGAAGTTTGAGATCATTCCTCCAGGTATTTGATGCTCCAGCACGTTTGGATCAGGCATGAAGACTCTTATATCCAGTAAGTCCTTGTACTTCGTGAACAATATTTTATTCAAGTACTCGCTTACCTCGCGTATTACGTTTAGATCTACGTCTGGTTTATGCTCTTTCGGCAATGCATAGTACATTGTCTGAATACTTGGGTGACTAGTACCGAATGCAAGTGGACTAATAGCAGTATCGATGAAATCTGCTCCTGCTTCAACAGCTTTAATGTAGTTTGCTACTGCTAATCCACCTGTGAAGTGTGAATGAACATCAACGGGTATTTTGAATTCCTCTTTCAGGCTTTTAACTAGCTGGTAACAAGTGTAGGGATCTAGTATGCCGGCCATGTCCTTGATCGTCAGATGATCTACCTCGAGTACCACAAGTTCCTCTGCAACCTTTAAGTAATGATCAATCGTATGAACGGGGCTCACGGTGTAAGTAATTGTTCCCTGAACAATTGCCCCCATGGACTTGGCTTTCTTGATCGATGTCCTCATGTTTCTAACATCATTCAAAGCGTCGAAAACCCTGAAGATATCTATTCCATTTTTATATGCATATTCCACGAATTTTTCCACTACGTCATCTGGATAATGTCTGTAACCAACTAAGTTTTGGCCTCTAAGCAACATCATTAACTTTGGTTTCGTTACTCTCTCTCTAATTATTTTTAATCTCTCCCATGGGTCTTCTTTCAAATACCTGATCATGACGTCGAATGTTGCTCCACCCCACATTTCAATAGCGTAAAATCCAGCTTTATCGATTTTATCTAGAATTGGAATCATATCCTCTGTTCTAAGTCTAGTAGCTATGAGAGATTGGTGCGCATCTCTAAGTGTTAAATCAACTACTTTTACCAAGTTATCACCTTCTATTAGGCAATTATTAGCCTTTTAAACAATTATTAAGAATACATTGTATTAAGTATTATCAGGTTACAGCTATGACTATAGAAATTGTTAACGTATCTAAATCCTTTAACAAGACGTTCTCACTGCAAGATGTTTCTTTTACTGTCAAGAATGGTGAAGTCGTTGGATACGTTGGATTAAACGGGGCTGGTAAAACAACTACTATTAGGATAGCTGTTGGAGTACTTGCACCAGATAAAGGTGATGTTTTAATTGACGGTCTATCTGTATTGAGGAATAAGAGAAAAGCATCATTGAGAATAGGTTGGGTACCCGAACTACCGATCTTCGAAGCAGAGTTCAAAGCTTTAGATTACTTTGTGTATCTCGCAGGTTATTACGGGTATTCTAAGTCAGAAGCAATAAAATTAGGCAAGGAGCTACTTAGCAGATTTGGCTTAGATAACGCAATGAACTTAAAGCTATCATCTTATTCTCAAGGTATGAAGAAGAGATTTGCATTAGCTGTCTCGATGATCAATGATCCCGAGAACTTCATATTCGACGAGGTATTAAATGGTCTAGATCCACAGGGCATAGTATTCTTTAGAGAACTAGCAGTTAACTTCAAGAGAAAAGGAAAAGCTGTTTTATTCTCATCGCATATACTTTCCGAAGTCGAGGATATAGCTGATCGCGTCGTATTTATTCATAGGGGTAAAATAATAGGCGAATACACAGTTGAGGAAATAAGAAATAAGGCTAAACCAGCCATTGAACTATTAATTACAAAAATAACCGATGATGCTTTATCAACTCTTAAAAAATATGGTGACCCAGTTTTACTAGAAAACGGAAGAATTGTGCTCAAAAACCCTATCGTAGACACAGAACACATACTTACGGAGCTTATATCGCGAGGGGTTCGGGTTTCATGTTGGTTGATGTTGTTTGATATCAACCCTTGGCTTGCTGTTCGGTAGAGGGGTACGTGAGGAGGGACGGGGTTCAGCTCTGATGCAGGTTTATATCGGTTGATTTCATTGCCTCATCCTCGTTCCCCCGCATTCCACTCGGGTTTTCATCGGGCTTAGGGGCGTTCAGGGGCACCCCTAGCACCCCACACCTAAGTACCTCGGGGAGAGCCCTTACCGAGGGCTCTCGATCCCTCATCGAAGTACCTCTACGTATATCAGTATGTTTATAAACGTCTCTATCAACACCAACCGATACTAACAAATATGAAAAACTAAACAGCTTCATGAGGTGATCAATCTCTATGCAGTTGGTGAGCCTAGAGGAATACTTGTCAAAGTATAGCGCTCTGTACGAGCTGTACGCGAAAGCCCTCGGCTTTCTACCTACGTTAAAGGAGAGGAAAATACTCGTGAAGATACATG
>JAUQPA010000013.1 GCA_030550615.1 Thermoproteota archaeon
GACACCAACAGTATCGCCTACTCCAACAACGCCTGTAACTCCAGTTGTTACAATTGGTTCTGTTCAGATACGAGTACCAGAGGACTTTAGGGAATTTGTTGAAAAAGCTCGTAGAGGAGAAGTAAAAGTTACTATATATTTTGGCAACGCACTTGCACCAGAAGAGCGGCCTGGATTCTATAAAGCAATTGATTTATTCAAGCAAGAGTTCCCGGGCATAGAGGTAAGGGTGATTGAATATGGCGGCTCAGGTGATATGCAAAGTGCTGTCGTAGCAGCTGCATCTTTACCTAAGGATCAAAGAGAAACATTGGTTGGCAACGCGCCGGATGTCTTTACGTGGGCACACGATTGGGTTGGATGGATGGCTGATTCCGGGTACCTGGTTGCTCTCGAAGATTATTTGGGTTATGAAGCCATAGAAGATATATCAGATCAAATAATACCATCAGCGTTAGCTGCAGTAACCTACAAAGCTAAAACCTATGGATTACCATATGCAGGTGAATCACTCGCTCTCTTTGTTAATCTAAATCTTGTGCAAACACTACCAAGTACATTCCAGGATCTACAGAAAGTAATGGAGCAATTCTATAAGCCAGCTGAGGGCAAGTATGGTATATCAGGCCAGGTTGCTGGAATGTACCATATAAACGCTTGGGTAACAGCATTTGGAGGATTCTTCTATAATGATGTAACCAAAGAGCTTGGTCTTACAAAACCCGAAACAATATCCGGCGTTAAGTTCTTCGTTCAAAATGTTCTCAGATACATGGATGTCTCCGATCTAGGGCATGATTACCAGAGAAGATTGTTCGGCGAAGGCAAAGCACCAATATATATATCTGGTCCATGGGATGTACGGTACGCTATTCAAACAATAGGTATTGATAAAATAACTGTTATACCGTTTCCAACAATAGATGGGCGAGTACCGAAACCTTGGAGTGGTTTCCGCAATCTATATATAACAGTGATGGCTGAAGCAGGAGGTAAAGAGCGAACGTATGCATCAATATTATTTGTACTGTACCTGGCACTAAATGATAATTGTGTTATGACATTCGTGAATGAACTAGGTTACGTACCAGTAAAGTATTCTGTGGCAGAATACGTGCACACTCATCTCGAGGAGAACAAAATATATAAGATAGTTTACGGCTTCTACGAGCAGCTGCAACGTTCAACTCCTATGCCTAAGGATAAAAACATGCAAATAGTATGGGGAGCTGATACCTACCTACAAACAATTTGGCAGGAGTACGCAAATGCTCTTGCACAAGGTAAAACCGTAAATGAGGCTGTACAAGCTGCTTTAGACAAAGTCGAAGTAGCTCTTGAAAACGCGTATAATGACATAGCTCCAAGGCTGAGCAAATAACGGTGCGTGAAATGTCCCGTGTTCAAGGAAAGAAGATTCTTTTTCCAACTAGAGTAGCCCTTCTTCTAATAATTCCAAGTATCATTCTATATGTCTTTTTTAACACATGGCCCATGATTTTCTCTATTGGAATAGCATTTACGAATGCAACCAGGGAGAATATTCTCCCGAATCCTCAAAAGATCGCTGATCTAAGGAATTCAGTAATGTGTGCTGGGTTACTGAGAGATAACCCGGAGTATAGAAGCAATGCATCTCAGCTTGTTGATACAATTGTATCACGTCTTAATGTAACACTAAGTAACTTCGAGTCGATTAAGAATCAATTAGAAAACGGTGTAAAACCCACGGATATTCCATCTACTTATTTCGATAACTTATATAGATCCGCGAATATTGGTCTTAGAAGAATAAGATCAGAGGTTGCATCGTTTTTCAATTGTACTTCACTCGGTTATCCAACAAGCCGTGAATTAATTCCAGGTGAAGTACTCAGTAAAATAGATTCATTGATAACATTAACCGGTACATTGGTTTCCACGTATAGTGGAATGAGCTCCGAGACCTTGTACAACCAGGTACTGATAGGTTACAATATTACACTTGAGTTAAAAAGCTACTTCGAGAAATTGGATACCAGCTACGAGGAATACATGACTAACTTCATAGAAAGTGCATTGAGAGAACTAGATTCCCTTGAACTAAAGATCATATGGTTTGATAATTTCAATCGATTATTTAAAGATCCAAGGTTCTATAACTCCCTATATAAAACATTACTATTTGTATGTACAAGTGTTCCACTAAAGGTAGTGACGGGTGTGCTGCTCGCTATATTTTATTCATCGGCACTTATTTATGGTAGAAAAGCGCTAAGAGCACTACTCGTTATTCCCTGGGCAATGCCATTTCTACTCTCAGCTCTTACCTGGAAATTTCTGTTTCTTCCAAATGGACAGCTAGGTCAATTGTTCGGACTCAATATGAATACGTATGAGTGGGATGCATTCATAGTATATAATTTATTTGAAACATGGTTGGCCTACCCCTTCATAATGACAATTACGCAGGGGGCATTAAGAGGAGTATCCAAGGATATCATAGAAGCCTCCTATATAGATGGAGCTGATATCTGGATGAGATTGAAGAAAGTAGTATTTCCACAGATAGCCAAGCCCGTGATGGTTGCAGCAATTTTAACTACTGGTGCATCGCTACAAGCATTTCTAGTCCCATTGGTTTTAAATGGTGCGGGTCCTGTGGGAGATGTTTGTACACCATATGTAGGATGCACTGCTGGTTGGAAAAACGAGATGTTAATAATATTCGGCTATAATAGAATAATGATTGATAGAGAGTTCGGTTATGCTGCTTCAATGTACCTAATAGTACTGGCAATAATCCTGACGTATGTTGTACTATGGTTTAAGTTAATGAAGAAAACGAGCAGGTGAATGCAATGAGTAATGTAAGAGTAACATATACTATATTGAAAATCATTATTACAGTTTTCGGAGTTTTCATTGCAGTTGCGTTAGCATATCCCTTAATCTACATCATTGCACAATCTTTAATTAGTAAACCAACAATTATTTTATCTGACCTAAGGCAACTCGTAGTGTATGGTATAACTCTCGAAAATTTCAAGAAAATAATATATGACCCAGAGTTCTATGACGCGCTTCGTAACACGGTAATAGTAGCATCAATAACCGTTCTACTAGCAATAGCCGTTATAATACCAGCGGCTTACGCGTTTTCAAGATTTGATTTTAAAGGTAAAGACACTATTCTTTACTATTATCTAATTGTAAGTCAAGCTGGTGGAGGAATTGGAATTATAGCTGTGTTAGCATTATATATTTTCTTATTGAGACTAGCTGCGTATGGGATAAATCTAATTAATATGTATGTATTGCCGTTGATCTACGTATCAGGACTAGTTCCGTTTCAAACATGGTTGATGAAAAGCTACTTTGATCAATTGCCCAAGGAACTAGATGAAGCAGCGTTCATTGATGGCGCGAGTTGGCTTCACATCATATTCAGAGTTATATTTCCAGCTTCTAAAGCCGCCTTCGTAATAATTATGTTATTTGCATTTATGAATGCATGGGGGGAATTCATCATCGCAAACATACTGCAGCTGAAAACTCTCGGAATGTACATATACTCCAGGGCGGTGGCTGGACAAGCGGGAATAATGGAGCCTGCAACATTTGCCGCCGCGTCAATAATATTTGCTATTCCAATGATCGTATTATTTGCTGTAGCTCAGAAATATATTGGAGAAGCATATAGACTCGGAATAACTAAGGGCTAGGTACATAAAAAACTTAATTATTTAAACTATTTTCTATAATATAATTTAATCTCAATATTCTTGTTCACATAGTATTCTGATACCTTAACGGATTCCAATACAGCGTGATTTGATGTTACAACTCCAAGCAGAACGATCTCATTTACTCCCTTTCTCAAGGCTGGTTCGGGAATGTATAGTGATTTAACAGGTGATTCATCATAGATTCTCCCGATGAAGTTTCCGTTTATAAATACCATTAGCCTTAATCCACTACTGTTAATTGATATGTATCGTGGTTTACTGCTATCAGGTTTTTCCTCAATGTTCACAGCTGCTTTAAACCAGAGTACTTTGCCACCTTTTCCGCCTATGATCAAAGGTAAACTTGAATAAGTAAGGTTGTTTTCCCAGGAACACTTTTGCCATTTATTCACAATTCCATACGTATCCTTTTGAACCAGCCATTTTCCATTTAATTTATACTCATAGTTCACAAGTCTAGGTGATACAGCCCCCCACTCTACGAAGAGGGCAAGCTCGTTAAATCCTGGTTTTAAGTACTTCGTTATGTCAACAGGGCCTCTTAGTGGTCCAAGGTACTCTTTATTAACAAATAATAGTATTCTATAGTAGTGATTATAGTAGAAGCTTTGACCAGGATCAATTAAGTAATGGCCTTTCAAGTTATCAAAATATATCTCCGTTATATATAATCCCGGTGAATTAATATCATAAACTTCCACGCTACTTAATTCACGCCATTTCAACAATGTTTGTTTAACTAGATCTGGGTTTACCAGAAAACTTGATATATCGAAGCTTGAACTATAAGGTATTTTTAATTCTATTTTTCTCCATTTAACGAGAGGTATATCTTCCCTTTTCTCTAGGTATAAATCACCGTTTATTCCGTTTGGAACAAAAATTAATCCGTCATTTGGATGACCGGTTGATTCAAGAATAATGATAGCTTCATTAACACCTTCTTGGAGAAACGAACGAGCACAGGCCTCAATGTAATGGTATCCGGATGTTAAATAGGAACCATTCAATACAACAACAGCGTAATCATTAAAGTTCGAAATGGCAAGCGTTCCATTTGATATTTTAGAAAGAATATTCTTGTCTAAGCTAAAATAGATCTTATATATGAATAACCCATTATCATAGAATCCAGCTTCCTCTAAGGGAGTTTTTGGATTGATCTCGATAAATTGATAATCGATAGGGTCTTTTTTAACAAATATCTCTTTTACAATATATTCATGTATGCTGCGATCTACGCATAGTTCAGATGGAATATAGAGTTGATAGATGTTATCAAAAATCCTAATTACCCCGTAGTTGTCAAGATTATTAATGGTTACTTTTTCAATTGGTATTTCAGATATTAATGTTACATAGCCACAGCTGTTTTTATCCAGTTCCACCTTAAGCGTAATGTTGTCGTTGCCTTGATCCATGGATCCAACGTAATATATATTGGAGATGAATATGAAAAGATGATGATCATCTATAACCCACGTTCTCTCCGCTCTTTTTCTCGATGTGTAAACCAGAATTAGTCTTGAACCATTTGCTGACTCTAAAACAACTATATTGTCGAAATCTTCATGAACTATTCTTATTACTACTGAACTGTGTTCTTCGGCTATTCTTACTGAACCATAGGTGTGTATTTTGAAAGGTTTCTCCAAGATAGTGATAGATGTTTCAGTTTCTTCGCCGGGTTCCGCGTATAGAATTAAAACATGTGTGTTTTTAAAAGTGGTTTTTAATAAAACTTCTGCGCTTGTGTAATCTAGTTTAAATGAAGTGTTTTCCAGCGAATAATTGAATATCAGTAGTTTAGCATATCTAGGTTTAACAAATATGGTTGATTTACTTGGAATAATCTTATCTTCGTGAATAATTCGTTGATAGCATGGGAAATCACTCATATTTCTAAGCACTAGGATTGATAAATTATCTCCAACGCGTTCAAATAGCTCACTACAGTTCGATGTTTGTTTGTAAGCGTTTTTAACAGGTTTGGTTCTTTCTATCTCTTTACTAAATGAATTAAGGAACATGAAAGTTCTCTTTACGTTGAAGTATCTCTCGGATAACTCCCCCCATTCTCTGACTGCAGCGTCGAAATCGTATGAAGTAGTGATATATTTCCCTGTGTAATACCCTGGATTTGTTCCACCATGGAACATGTATATGTTTATATTGTTTAACCCTAGTCCAATAGCTGTTTTAACCAAGATCTCTGTCCACTCCGCTGGAAGTTCGAGTCTATTCGTAGGTATATTGCCATGCTTAATAGAGGAAAACCAACCTCCCTCCATCTCCATGAACATTTTAAGTAAATTCGCTTGCGAATCCATGTAGTTCTTGATTTTTTCATCAAAGGATCTTATGTCCCACGGTGAAGGATAATCATCTATAGTATTGGGTATTTTTCTAAGATACCAGTTTTCATTTGTAACTATAGGGATGCTTCTGACGTATTTTGCAGCTTCTTCATATAATTTCTCAATGTAGGGTTCATTACCCCAAAAGTATTCGTTTTCAACTTGAAGCATTGATATTACTCCTTTCTCCGCGTACTCAGCTATAATTGGCATTACGAAACTATACCATTTTGAAGCATATTTCATGTAGCTTTCGTCGAGACTTCTTAACTTATTTGTCTTAACGTATAGCCAGTTTGGATGTCCGCCGCTATCCCATTCGGAGCAAATGTATGGGCCGGGTCTAGCAACAACCTTTAACCCTAGTTCAGCGGCTAAACTAAGGAAATCTCGTAGCCTCCTGCTATAGTACCCGGGAATGCTCCAGTCAACGTAATGATCGTCGAAATCAACAACATCTTCTCGAGGATTATGCCAGTTCCAAGGTATATAAGTTGAAACACAATTTGCGCCCGATCTTTTAAGTTTCAATAATCTATCATACCAAAGGTCTTTCGGAACCCTGAAATAATGAATTTCCCCACATATTAGCATGGTAATCCCTTAGTCAAAGGTTCTCGGATCCCAAATTAAATAACTAATGATCAATATAAATAAAGCTTTAAATTTAAACTTTGAAACCGAGATAATTTCACTGAGGATTCTCTCATAAAACAACAGGTATTTCTCGACGAAGTATTTTTGAATTAATTTTTAGGAACTATAAATACGGGTGGGATTTATACCCATCGTCATAGTCTATATGTGGAGTGGGTTATCTCTTGAAGCCAAGCAGAAAATCGTTGATGGCATAACTAAAGTATTTGAAGATCTCCGCATACCAAAAGAAGCAGTTGAAATAGTAATAATTGAAACACCAAAGGAGAACTGGGGTGTGGGTGGGGAATTAGCTAGCGTAAAATTTAAGCAAATAAAACCACCTTGAGATAAAGTTAAATAGACGTGAAATAAACCTTATTCATGCGCAAAAATTTCTTTTTACGTTCTTCGAAAATAATCGATAATACTCATTTATTTTTAAGCCGCGTAGCGAACTTGGAGATCGAACCCTCCCTTGATCTTTATTAAGACACTAAACATATAAACCTACGGTGGTGCACTTTGAAACTCTATGAAAAAACGCCTCCTACACCCCCAGAGGAATATGTAAGAGTAGATTGGATATCGCTACGTGATTACGTATCCGAGGTTTTTCGCGCACTAGGAGTTACGAGAGAACATGCCGAAATCACTGCAGATGTTCTTGTTACAGCAGATTTAATGGGTATAGAAAGCCATGGTGTTCAAAGGCTCAAAAGGTATACTATAGGTATAAAAATAGGATCAGTAAACACCGAAGCTAAAATTGAGGTAGTAAAGGAAACTCCTACTACGGCATTAATAGATGGAGGAGGAAGTTTGGGTCAAGTAGTATCTTATAAAGCAATGAAAATAGCGATTGAAAAAGCTAAAGCTAACGGTATATCAGTCGTAGGTGTCCGAAACAGCCACCACTTCGGTATAGCTGGATACTATGCACTTCAAGCTGTTAAAGAAAACATGATTGGAATAGTAATGACTAACTCTGAGCCATTAATATCGTATACGCATACAATTGGCAGAAACATTGGTACGAATCCTATAGCTGTCGGATTTCCCACTAGAACACCTCCACCAATATTATTTGATGCAGCAACAAGCATTGTTCCAATAGGTAAAATAGAAGTTTACGCCAAACAAGGTAAAAAAATGCCATTAGGATGGGCTTTAACGCCCGATGGAAAATTAACTGATAATCCAAAGGAGGTTCTCGAGAAAAAAGGTTCACTGCTACCATTAGGAGGGTTCGGAGAGGAATTCGGTGGACATAAAGGATCCGGGTTAGCATTAATAGTTGATGTTCTCTGCGGTGTTTTAACGGGAGCTAACTACGGAAAATTCGTCAAGCACACAACAGAAAAAGAACCAGCTAATGTTGGTCACTTCATGATTGTAATAAATATTGATAAATTATCATCTCTCGACTATTTCCTAGAGAGAATAGAGGAATATAAAAGATACATTAAAAATCTAAACAAGATTTCTCCCAATGTAGATGTTTGGTTACCAGGTGAGAAAGCCTGGTTAACAATGGAAACAAGGAAGAAAATTGGTATACCTGTACATAGAAATATACTTAGAGAGATTAAAGAAGAAGGAGAAAGTTTAGGAGTGGAATTCAAAGTAAAAATAATTAAAGAAACTGCTTAGAGAAACAACTTGAAATTACTGGGGTTTTTACTACTAGGTATTATGATGCAATTCGTGGAATTGTATATCCGCTAAGTGTACTCTAATTAATTATTACTTTTCGAGGAACAATAAATTAGTCTGTACCTATGTATTCCTCGAGAAGTTTTAACAGCTCGCTCGGAGATTTAGTTTCTTGGAGTTTCTGTGCGAGAATTCTTGCACCTAGTTGTTCTAGAATCCATTTTACGAGATATCCTTTTTCTACATGGTGCATAATGATGTTATCTGGTACTATTTTATACCTAAGTATGGCGTATAGTTTTTCAATGTTATCAATTTTAATTGGAAGAGGCATGCCCTTCTCATCTGTGAATATATAGGCGTATTTGTCCTCCACGCCCTTCTTCGCTATGTTTTCTCCCTCGATGAGAAATAAACCTTTTTCTGTAACAATAAATTTATTATCTTCAACTTTATTCACAAAGCCTTCTTTGATCATCTCATATACATATTTCTTTGCTGTTTGATACGAAACATTAATTTTAGATACAACATCGTTAATTGTAAACTCCGGTCCGAGAATACTGAGTAATCTTCTCGCCCTATTTGTCGGCATTTAATTCACCATTTTACATAAGATAAATCAAGATCAATATATATACTTTCGATCCGGACTGCACGGTGTTTTCTAAAATTATATAAATAAGTGACTCGAAGATGAATTAACCAAGAAACTACATAACGAGGTTCCTTGAATTACCATCATTGCCTTAATGGAGGGGCCGGCGAGGATCTACGTTATTAATGCGTAATCGTCCACTGCTATTCTCTCTGATCCTCTCTTTTACTAAGCTCTTTCAATATCTGTTCTCTAAGCTCTTTTATCTTAGCTAAGTTTTCCTTAACTTTCTCAAGCCAGTCTCTAGAAGCTTCTATTCCTTTTCTCGTGAAGAAAGCTACGGCTTCGCTCCTGCTCTTGAATATACCAGCTTCAACCAATTCATCTATGAGCTTCATATCTTCATCCCTGAGCCTTATAGATGAAACAACTGTTGAAGCGTATTCAAGTGCTTTTCTTGTTTCACTTAAAGCTTGTTTAATTGCATCACTAACTTCTTCGCTAATTGTCCTGGTCAACCTCCAGGGCAACATTGTAATTTCAACCCAGCGTGAGCGATGTCTTGCTCTTACTCCGGGATAGTTGTTCTCTATGTAATCCAGAAGCTCGTTGTATTTATCATTGAACTCTTTGATTTTCAAATGAATAAGTTTTTCTAAGTTATCAACGGCATCTAAGACTACTTTATCGCCTAGATCGCTGGCTTTTCTTTTAATATCCTGAATACTCTTACGGGCTTCATCTAGTGTTTCATCAAAAGCATCAACTATGTTTTCAAGTCTGTTGTATAATCTGGATAAACGACGCGCGTAAGGCCATTCAGATAGTTCTTTTTTAATGTCCTCGAGTTCATTTATAGCTTTTTTAAAGGATTCTTCAACTATATTCTTGATTTTTTCAATTTCATTTTTGAATTCAGACATTGTTATCACCTTACATGTAAGTTTGTAAGATTACTTATAAATCTTATCTACGTTAATGTCTTTGATCGTAATTACTGTGAATTAGATTAGCTCAATTCTTTTTGCAGAAGATACTCTACTTCGTTGACTTTAAATCCGATTTTTTCGAGAAACATAACTAGCTTCTTCTTTGATGCATCTACAGGTATTTCTATACCTGACGCATTGTAGAATACCGCGAGGTTTTTAAGAGCGGTTAATGCTGTTTCAAGCGCCTCTATAGCACTATATGATGAGAGCATTATGCTATCAACCACTAGATCATCGTTTACACTGTAAGTTACAAGTGCTTTAATACCTCTGTTCTTTTTAACTACTAAAGCTCTTTCATCTCTGTATAGTTTTCTATAAATAAATTTATCTACTTCATCAACGAGGTTACTCCAGTTCGCGAGAGGTTTACTTATACGTGTTTTTATTTTACTTGCATTAACATCAGTAACCATGTATGCATCACTTACGTTGTCTACGATTATTTCACTTGGTTTCGCCTTCATGAGGAATACAATACCGCGAATTCCATAGCCTTGTCTAATGTAGAAATTTAGAGCTTTCATGTTCCAATTTTTAACGCTTAGATATATTGATTTAGCTCCATGTTTAAATAAGTGTTTCTCGGCTTCTGCAATAAGTATTCTACCGATACCCATATTTCTGTAATTCTCATGTACAGCTATGTTTTCTATATAAGCTCGATCCTTGTTTCTATAAGCCAATATAAACCCGACTACTTTATCATTCACTTCCGCAACCAAAAACACTATTCTCCTCGATCTCGACTTTAATACGGCATTAAACCAGTATGAATCTTCTTTTCCAAGCTCTTCTTTCGCGGAATTATATATTTCCGTTATTGCGCTTAGATCTCTTCTCCAAGTTTTTCTAATAACTATTGATTTTTCTAACCTAAGTATTCAACTCATGGCTTCTAACACAACCCACGTACACGTGTCTCAACAATTTATAATGCAATACAGGTATTATAAATCAATCATAATTCATGATTTAAGCTTATTCATGGTTTTAAAATCTTATTGCTTATTAAGCACGGTCTTTATTAAAAGCGTGCATCTATGATTGAAGGAAACCTGTATTCACCTAAGTATATTACCAAGGTTGTATACTAATTACAACAGGTTAATAAGGAGAACTCATCGTGAGTATTAAACGTGGAGTTGTTCGTTTTCAATCTCAAACAACGTATTCGATGCCCTGGAAGGAGTTAGTGGCTTTACCTGTTTCAATAAATCCTTACCTCACTATAATTAGATATTATCTAGAGCCATGGAGACTAGAGGAAGTTGTTGTTCTGCCTTTTGATGATCTATACAGTATTTCGAAAAAGATCATATTTTATACCTACTTGAAGCAAGTTAGATTGAACATCGGAAAATGCGATGTAAAATTATATACTGTACCGGAGGATGCTGAAGATCTCGACCATGCGGTTCCACTCGCTTCTAGGGATATGGAAATACGGTTTATTGGTCGAAGAACCGAGCTGGATTCCGTAATTAAGAACAAGGGAATCAAATCAGATGATCCTGGTTTCATCGAGGAAGCACTTAGTTGGACGCAAATGCTGGATTTAGCTAAGCAAATATCGAATTACATACTAAAAATGAATGACTTAACGAGAAAATATGGATTTAATTTAAATGCATATGTCAACTTAAAGGGAACTAGCCTGTGTCCCGATGGGATCAAGGAATATGAAGAAGTACTTATGACAATATTGAAATATGATGAAGCTATTATTAAATTAGCACGTACAGTGTGCGAAGAATAGATGAATGGGAATGTTTTAATCTCTTTTAAACCATGTTAACTGTAAATCTATAAACTCAATTAACACTAAACACGACGAAAATTTATAACCCCCAATAATCAAAGCAATAACCAAAGAAGGTAATACCGGGTAATACAGGTCGGTAATTATGGATATTATAGCATCGTGCTTATTAACCTTACTCGCCTTGTGTTGCTTAAAGGTCTTTTTCCTAGCGTTTTTTGAACATGCGCGTAAAAAAGTTATAGAATAATTAAAATTAAATCCCAAAGCATTAAAACCCGGAGTAAGATAGTTTTCTTTAATTTAGAAATTAATTCGATGAAATAATGAATCTAGGGTTTGATTTAAAACACATTTCTACTGGAGGGATAATGCGTGCAATAAGTAATACCTAGTAACTTGCTTTTTCAATTTTTCATTGAAGAGTCTATACTTGGATTTCCAGCGGAAATCTTGATTTAAGTAGAGTGGTGAATCATTTGTCTGATGTTGAAAATACTGATTTAAATGAAGTGAAGAAAATCATTATTGATCTAGGTAAAGGTCTAGATGAAGTTAAAAAAACAACGACAACGTTATCTGAAAAAGTCGATAAACTAGCTAGGTCGGTTTCAGAATTGTCCAAGGAAGTAGGTAAGTTAAGTGATTCTTTTGGATTCATTATCGAGGACATAGCCCGCAGTTTTCTACCTTCATGGTTCTACTTGAACATGGATTTAATAGTAAATGAATTAAATAGAACCTTTCTAAGAATCGATGATAAAACAATCGAGCTTGATTTATACGGAGAAGGATTTGATAAAACAGGTAATCAATTAATTTTCATCGGCGAAGTTAAAGCTAGAATACATGGAGATGATGTAAAAGTATTCCACGAAAAAGTGAACAGAATTTTAAAACAACTTAATAATTCACAATATATATTATTTATGTTTGGTTTATACATTCATCCAACAGCAATACAAGAAGCTTTTAGCCGGGGAATACTCATTATATCACCGTATACCATTATCACAAAATGCCAAACAAGTCAAATAATTCAAAACACCTAAGTAATACATTCCCCATAATGATAAATGTATTATTTGAACAAACGTTATACAAAAGTGGGAAACACCAAAAACCCGCAATTCACAGTAAATTATTCAATAATACAAAACCAAACTCTTAAATAAAAACAAAGCAAAATAATAGAATGGCTCGGCCCAGCCCGGTATTAGAGTAGATATGTAATTATATTTACATAACACAGGCTCGGAGTCTGGGGCTACCCTGATACGGGATAACCGTTCGGGGTGCTTCAGAACCCGAGTGCTGTGTTATGTAAATATAATTACATATCTACTCTAATACCGGGGGTAAACGAGCTTTCTTTCTTCTTGTTTGTTATGTAGAAGAATATTGATTACTGCTTGGTTTTAGTTTCTAAATGGGGATACTATGGATTTTCGTGAATAGTGTTAGTTTAGTTAAGCGCAATAGTGATCCTCGCAATATGGTATCTAGAGAAAATATAGTAGCGATCTTGTCTGCTTGAATTAATTATACGTGAATTAATGAAGTTTGAATATAACGTATTTTAATGTTGTGATTTATTTTTAATGATAACACGTTTGGCTCTATTTTTGTTATTGATGGTTTTTCACGTTCTTGAAATTTAATTATTTTCTGGGAATAAATGTTAATTCGGTGCAGAGGATTATATTGACTATGTGGTTTTGGATTATAGGGTGCCCTAGTTGAATGTAATGGGTTTTATTAATGCTAGAGTGTACGCATTTTTTAAACCACTGAGGCTTTATGAAGGATTCGTAGTATTTAATGACAAAGTTATATACACCGGCAACAACACGGATGTCGTTCAATTAACTAGGGATCTTGGGGGAAATGTTATCGATTTGAAAGGTAAAACGGTTTTACCTGGATTTATAGATGCACATTTACATCTTGATTCTCTTGGTTTAAGTCTTGTGACGCTTGATCTTCGCGGTGTTAAAAGCATAGATGAATTAAAGAAAAAACTGAAGCTATACTCGGAGAGTTCATCGTTTAAATGGATTATAGGTAGGGGATGGGATCAAGAGTTATTCATTGATAAAAGGTATCCAACAAAGCTCGACCTTGATGAAGTAGTTAAAGATAGACCCGTGATACTTATCAGAACATGTGGACACGTAGCTGTATTGAACACAGTAGCTCTCGAATTAACCGGCCTGGCGGCTTATGATGAAAAAGAAGTTGAAAAAGATACGTGTGGAAATCCAACTGGACTAATTTACGAGGAAGCTGTTCAAATTGCATCAAGAAAATTCATGGAATCTATAACCATTAATGAACTAACGGAGTTATTGAAGAAAGCCCAATATTATCTAATTTCACATGGAATCACAACAGTAGGCTTCGTTAGCTGTAGCTTAAAGTCTTTGAAAGCTCTACTTGAAATGTGGGTTAGAGGTGAATTAAAGATAAGAGTGAGATTATATGTTAATCCATTTGATAATGAGTTGAATTTAGTTGAATTACTTAGAAGTATAGGTTTAAAACGAGGATTTGGTGATGAATATTTAAAGATCATGGGTTTAAAATTATTTGCAGACGGCTCGTTGGGGGCGAGAACAGCTTGGCTAACTCAGCCATACGAGGATGATCAATCAACCAATGGCTACCCAGCTTTCGAACCAGATAACCTCAGGAAAATATCTAAATTATCTGATGAATTAGGATTACAATTAGCAATACATGCGATTGGCGATAAAGCAATAGAAACCGTACTAAGCATCTACCGGGAATTAAAGAATATTAAACATCTAAGACATAGAATTGAACATGTTTCAGTTCTTAGAGATGATGAACTCGAAGAATTCTCTAAACTAGGTGCTGTTGCCGTTGTTCAACCTCATTTCATTATCTCGGATTGGTGGGCTGATCGCAGGTTGGGATCAAAGAGAATTAAATGGCTATATAGATTTAGATCAATGATAGATAATGGAATACCAGTAGCATTCTCTACTGATGCACCTGTTGAGCCAGTGAATCCTTGGGAAACCATTTACGCTGCTGTAACCAGAGGAAAATACGATAATATAGCGTTTTATGATGATATAAAACACGAATCAATAAATGTAATTGACGCCCTACATTCATATACATATGGCTCAGCGTACGCTATTCACGAGGAGAACGTCCTCGGATCATTGCTGCCTGGTTCATATGCTGATTTCGTAGTTGTAGATAGGGACCCCCTTGAAACACCAGATCATCAGTTGAAAAATATAAAAATCCTAGAAACATATATTGGCGGTATTAAAGTATATAGCAATGAGTAGTTCGATATTAAAATCGATTAAATTATGTTTGTAATTGATTTCGTATCCAGCACGTTGTCAAGGTCCGATTACTCCAGGCAGTCTTGGATGCGGTGTTGCGTAAGCTATATGTTTCAAGTTACAGAGATATTTCACCAATCTCTCAACTCCCATACCCCATCCACACGTAGGTCTTATTAATCCTGCTTCCAGTAGCTCAAGAAACCACTTATATTTAGCTGGATCTTCTCTATGTCTCTTGATAATTCTCTCTAGTACTTGGCTATATCTATACTCGCGGCATCCACCGTCTAAAACCTCACCTAACCCAGGTAGTAGTAAGTTGTAATCTAAGTTGTATCCTTTTTTCTCTGGGTTCTCAATATAGTAGAAACCTCTACTCTCAACTGGAAAACCCTCTACCCATACTGGTACACCATACTTGTTTACCAAAGAAACCTCTGCATCGAAACTCAATTCCTGCCCTGGTTTAACATCGAAGCCCATTGATCTAGCTTCTCTCAATGCCTCGTCATATGTTAGCTTAGGGTATGGTGGTTTTATTATCTCTCTTTCAAGTCTTTCGATTTCCTTATCTGGGAACAACTCACTGTGCTTAGAAATAATTCGTTTAACTACTGTGTACAGTGTTTTCTCGGCTATTTCAACAACGTGGTCTTTGCCGCAATCGGCGCACTCGATATCTACTTGTGTGAATTCCACTAGGTGCCTGCCGGAACTGGTGTTTTCAACGGGTTCAAGCCTAATGTTCCTGGCAGTATAGAACACTCTGTTAAATATGCTTGCATATAGTTGCTTATACATGATCATGCTGCTTTGCAATTCGAAGATTCTTCCATATATTTCAACCGGTATTTTTGATGCACCTCTCAGCCCAGGATCACTGGATACCCCTACTACTACAGTAGGTAATTCTATGAATCCTTTTTTCAAGAGGAATCTTCTTGTGTATTCAACGGTATAGAAGTATACTAGTATGTTACGAGTAATGCTGGGATGTCTAACGTATAGTGGGTAATTAATAGTGTACTCAACGGGATCTTCCGGGACTGATTCTATGCATGCAACTTCGCCTCGGGCCGGCACATGAACAACTTTAATGTTCTCGACACACATTTCTCCGTTGTCTATATATCCATATATCTCGACGAGACTACCGCAGGGGAGCGATTCAAGGGATTTTGCATTACATTTCATCTTTAATTTTATTGCTTTTTTTGTATCCCATATGAGGAATTCGTTTTCATTTATGTGTTTTATCCAGCTAATTAGTTTTATTTTTCTTGGTTCAAATATATCCAATTCTATGTTTTTATTTAATCTAGTTAAATAACATCCCGGGGACCCCCCACGTTACATGAGTACTATACATAAATACTGGGGTTTAAAAACCTAGTTCAAGAATATTGTAAAAGAAATAATTCTAATTAACTCCTATACATTATTCGTGTTGAACTCTTCCTACTCGAACTCCTCTAGCTCCTCTTCTCTCGGTCCTATAATACATCCTGCTTCATGTAAACTATAAGCTATTTGATTAACTGCTTTTTCAACCTCAGCTTCCTCCTTAGCTCCAGTAATAACCATTTTTCCACTACTGAATATTAGTAGGACTACGCGAGGATCCCGCATTCTATGTATTAATCCCGGGAACTGTTCCGGTTCATACATGCAGTCTTCTAAGTAATAAGCAGCTTTCTCGAGGTTTACATATGCGTGTAGATCGCCTCCTGCTACAATATTCTGTATTTGAACCCTAGGCTTTCCTCTAACACCTCCACCGTATTTTTTAAGAATTCTATCTATGGTTTTAATTATTCTTTTAACAGCCTCTATGAGCTGCGCAATACTCTTAGTACCTGTTACAACCATTTTACCGGATCTAAATACGAGGGCGGTTGCTCTTGGTTTATCAAGCCGGAAAATAACGCCGGGGAATTGTTCTGGTTTATATACATGGTTCGGGAGCTCTGTTTCAAGCAAGTCTATATCTATATCATGTTCGAGAATTACTGTTGCCACGATATTCTCTATTCTATAAGTTGGCTTTGTTGAAGGCAACGTCAACTCTTCAACACCCTTTTAAAATCATTTGTATTTAAATATAAGGGGTTTATAAGGATATACTTTTAAAACTAGATCAAAAAAGATAAAATAAGCGGGGTACCGAATACATAGAACAATAGAAGAACACTGGATTCCCTTAAGCTAGGACTCAGTTGTTTCTTAATCAAATCCACGCTGTTACCCATTAACTTAAGGTTCATTCTGCAATTATAGATCCTAGCACCTGTTAAAGGTTTAATATTCCTTATTTCCATGGATGCGTTTTCGACATCACGCACTAGATCACGCGAATCATGTACAGGTATGTATGCGATATGTGCTCTTGTACCCGTCTCACTGTGCTCATCATTAGTTATAACCTCAACATAAGCTGTACCAATGTTCTTCATGGCTTTCAACAGGGAATCTCTAGCACCTGGTTTCATATTGTTTCCTCTTAGATACAGTATACATGCCTCCTCTCTGTTTTCACCACTTATGCAAACTATACATCCATATCCACTAACTAATCCAGGTGCATTTGATTCGAAACATTTGTATCTATATAGAACTTCAACGGGTTCCCTTTTCTGGTATTCCTCGATTTTACCTAATGTAATGTCAAGTAATTTCCTTAAGTCATCGAGATCAGGTTCCTCCTGGAGCTCCCAGTTGTGAGCATCAAGTATCACAATGTCGCCGAGACCTCTATTGCGAGCTTTTAACTCATATTCTAATTGAATACCATATGGTAAGTCATCTATTCCTTTACCTGGTCTTGAAACTACTATAAACGATAATTTGTCGAACACGATGCCTATTAGTTGCCAATCACTATTTTTTACTGAAAAAGCGCCCTTGTAGAGCAAACGTTTACCATCGTTGCTTACTAGTGATTTAACTAGTTCTTCAACGTATTTACTTGTGTAATAGGAGGAAGCTATGTTTCTATCATGCGATCCAAGGCCATGTAATGTCAATATGTTCCTGTAGCCAATTTTCTTGAATGCATCCGTTAGTACTATGGGAAGCCTGCTACTACCTATATTTGAAAATGGTCCATAGTGTACATCCGTGTAAATTAAAGCTAGATCACCTAGTTCTATTATTCGTGGATTAACATATTGGATCTCTCCTATTTGATCAAATGCTTTTTCAATATCAGTTCTTCTATCAAGCCAGTTACGTAGAAATAATGTCCCTAGATCTGGGAGTGAATAATGATCAATTTTACGCCTGGACATAAATGAATAGATGAGTAAGTCGAGGAAGACGAGAGCAAATACCAATAATAAACCAACTACTACCTGAAATATTGTGTAGTATCCTAAAAAATAAGCTACAAGTAAAGTAATGCAGGGGGGTGCCGTTGGTATAGTTATTCTCAATGAACTTGTGCCATCCAAACCCATTACAACCACAGCGAGCATTGTTACTGATGAAACAATAGCTACAAGAACTTTGTTTGTTAACAGTGAGAAAATAGATGTGTAAACAAGAATTGCTAGAGACATGCCTATTAAACGCTTAATTTTGTGGAACACGCTTTGCTTGAAGATCTTGGAGTAAACATGTAGAGTTACAAATACTAGTAAACTATTCAATAAGATTAATAAAGCATACTTACCCATCGAAAGAACAACTACGAGCCCTGTTGCCATTAGAATTGCAGCTAGAATTTGCCAATTAGGTAACGTGAACAATATTGTGTAATACTTGCTCACTATGGCCTTCGGCCTATATATATCCACGATATTCACCAGTAATTTTACTAGGTAGTTGAAGCTCTACATTGACTGAAAATAATTAATTCAAGAATTAGGGAATAAATACTTAAAACGATATGGGGATATCTCCTAAACTACGTTAAGTCACCGCATGCGCAAAATGCTTCGTGGAGAATAGTATGTAGTTGTTCCATATCATTAGGTTCCATGGCAGAAATCAACACAGCTCTAAAAGGTCCTTTGGTTTTAGTTGCTATTTCCACGAGATCTGGAATAATATCAGTTGCTAATCCTTCATTTTCTACTTCATGAATAAGTTTCGATGGATTTTCAATGAGTAGTTTAAGAAGCTTTATATTCATGGCGATATCTCTCTTATTAACTATTGGAACAGCAAGTAATCCCGTTTTGATCTGTATTAACACATATAGAAACCATAAGAAAACAGCATCCGTGACTTTTGAAATAGCTGATGCATCAATAACGTAGGCAATCACAGTGTTCCCTATGTTTCTAAGTTTTGATAGAAACAAATTGCTTGCAGGTCTAAACAAGAATGCCTCCATTTGACCCGGGGTATCTATTAGTATTAAATCCCACTTACTTGGATTCAAAAAAGGCTGATTTTGAAATATTACATCTATTTTCTCTGCGATTAAATCAGATGCTTTTATAAATGCTCCATTGGGGCCTAAGTTGTAGCGTTCCATTATGTCTCTGAGAGTAAATAGTTTTCTAATATCAAAAACAGGTTTATACCCTAATTCTTCAGCCCCAGGATCTAGGTTTACGGGTGCAACTTTAAGCAAGAGTTTTTTTCTGCACCATTCAGCATATGCTTTGACTAAACTGGTTTTACCTGACCCGGCGGGCCCAACAAATACAACGTTTACTGCTGGCAAAACTGCTCCCTTATTCTTATCTACTCTTCATTGTTTTTGATCGAAAGATGAATTCATGGCTGTAAATAGAATGCTTCGATTCTAAGGCTCTGTTGTAGGTTCAATTGTGATTTTCTTCAACTGCCTGCTGTACATTTCAACTAGTTCTCGGCTAGTAGTTGCATCCTCGGGTCTTTTATCGGGTCTCCATCTTATAAATCTTGGGAATCTAATTGATATACCTGCGTCTGATTTGATCACTCCTCTTGCACAAGTGTGTATTGGTGAAAGAGTGAGCTCTGCTCCAATTACTTCTGCTACGAGCACTGGATCAGTCCACACGTCAGGCTCCATTTCAGCTACAACTCTTGGGTGTTTTCGATCTCTTATATATGGTTTTAATAATTCAGGCAGGCGATCTAAATCTTCATCTTTGAAACCGGATCCAACCTTGCATACTGTTTCAAACACGTCTTTTTCTTCATTGTATGCTGCCATTAGTAATGCACCGTATTTTCCTCCTCTTCTACCTTTCCCGTGAAAAGCACCTACAACGACTAGATCAACTGTGTCTGCCATTTCGCTCTTGTAGTCTCGTTTATATTTTATCCAGAGCCAGCCTCTAGTACCTGCTTGATATACAGCGTCTTTATGTATTGCTTTTATCATGACCCCCTCCGCGCCTTCACTTATTGCTTTGAGAAAGAACTTTTCAAGTTCCTCCGGCGTGTTCGTTTTAACGTATTCAGCTATTGTGAAATCATCTGATTTCTCAATGATTTTCTCGAGGGTAGCTCTTCTTTCAGGTAATGGTTCAACGGTGTAGTCCTTGCCGTTTAAGTAGAGAAGGTCAAATAGGAAGACTTTAACTGGGTACTCTTTAATAGCCAGGTGTATGTCGTGTTTTCTCTTCCTGTGCATTAATTCCTGAAATGGTTTGAGTTCACCAGTCTCTGGATCATACGTCACAATCTCGCCTTCAATTATTACCTCGTCTGCTTTAACATGATCTATCACTTTCTGCACGACATCGGGATATTGATGCGTTATGTTCTCCAGCCTCCTCGAGTAGATCCATATGTTGTTGTTTTTCTTATGAATCTGTGCCCGCTCTCCATCATATTTATACTCAACGAATCCCTCGCCTCCTACTTTAACAAGTATCTCCCTTGGATCACTTAATCTCTCAGCCAACATTGGCCTTATAGGTACACCGACCTCGGGTTTTATTGTTTTAATTGCTTCTAATCCCTGTGTTGCAAGTATTTTTGCAACTTCCCCTAGGTCCGCCCGAAGATTATATGCTCGCTCGATAATCGGTCTGGAGAAAGCTCCTCCACCGAAAGTTGTAGCTAGAGCATCCATTATAGTTGCGTCGCCTATTCCAACTCTGAGTTTACCCTCAATGAATCTAACTATGAATTTAGCCTCCTTCGGTGAAGAATCTCTTATTAAACCAGCTGTAAGCCTTATTTTAAGATCCTTGCTTCCTTCACCCTGCGTTGTTGCTATTTTCACAAGTGTATTGTAAGCTGAAAGAACAGTTAGTTCTGTCGAAGCTTTTTGTGTGAAAGCAAATAAGGTAGCTCCAGTTGCTTTTGATTGCAGTTGTTGTTTCAGCTTCTCAACAGCTTTCCCCAGATCTCCTGTTTGCTTAGCTAATTGCTCGACTTCTCTCTCAGACACGTTGCAGGCTAGGGATATTGCTTTAACCAATAACTTTTCGCCAACACCTAACTCAGGCATTCCTCTCCAATCAGGCCATAAAACTCCTTGAACCAGGTAAACTACTTTGTCAATTATATCGGGAGGAGTAGCCTTGAATAAATTTACAAGTAACGCAACCATCTGGGTTCTTGCTGTAATAAGCTCTAATTTATCCATAGTTTCAGCGAGTAAACGAAGAGGCATATCAACCATGATACGCATACCCTCAAATATAAATATAGTGTTAAACCTAATTAAAAGAAGCCGGGATATTATCCTTAATGATCTCTATCTTTGATGATATAGGTCATATGGAATAATAATCCCTTTAGTTAATGATAATATAGTTAGATGATGAAAACCCGGCAAGTATGAACGATGATTTATCAGAGTTAGACTGAATTACATGAGGTGGTATTTATGGTCATTTCGTGGATAGATCTTAAAGGGGTTTGAGAGAAAAAATCAGTTACTTGGTTTTTCTAAAAACAAAATATCCTACTAGTATTCCTACTATCAATAGAATTATAGCTATTATTGATGTGGTCGCTATATCCAGCTCCCTAACTATTGATGTAGATATTTCGGTTTTTGTAGAGATATATGTTAATGAACTTGTCGTAATCTGCGTTAGAGTTGAAGTTCGAGTTTGTGTTACTGTACTATACTGTGTAAGTAGCTGAGTTATAGTTGTTGCCTGTGTTAAAGTCTTCGTGGCTGTGATCTCGTAAATACTAAATATTGGTGGCATTTTAGCATCTCTTGGTGGATTAATATTAAGTATTTTTGCTATTGTCGGAGCTATTTGAAGCACCGATGCTTCTCCTAGATATCCTCCTTTAACACCTGGGCCGGTTGAAACAAATACTGCTTTTAGTTCTCTGTAATATGGTAATACCGGGCCATGATCTCCCGTTGAGGAAACATACGGTTTGATTGTTTCTATTTCAATTGCTTTACCAGTAGCTGGATCTTGTCTGAGAGCAGTTGAACTAGTGTAGCCAGGTTTCAGAGCAAATACTATGTCGCCCGTTCTAATGCCACTTAGACCGATGATTTTGCTTTCATCCCTGGTTATAACCAAGTCAAATACGTGTTCACCTGTATCGGGGTCTCTATATGATCTCAATATTTCCATGATTGATTTAACTACGTTATCGTAATCGGTGGGTGATACAGTACCGTTTGTTTCTCTTCCAATAAGGTTCACGAATATGTGTCCATGGTATGTAACGTATGCAAGTGTACCAGTTAAATTAACTCTAAAGGCGGTATCAACAGATATAAAGCCGTTATTTAATAATATGCCGTTTACGTATACTACTTTCTTAACCGGGTATTGTCCATGGTCAGATATCAGCATTACCACAGTATTGCTTAAGTCAACGTTGTTCAATATATTGCCAACGAATTCGTCAATCATTTTATAGGTTCTTTCAATCAGACTCCAGTAGTAGCTGGCTTTCTCTGGGTTATAGTATGGTGTTGTAGGATCAGTTAATCCGAGGAATTGATGATAAACATTATCTACCACAGGGGTATAGGACATTATTAAATCCCAATCATAATTTTTGATCATATAAATGGTGAACTCCATGAAGAAGAGATTAGTAAAGTATACTGTTTCCATATATGTTTCTTCATCATACCACCCTCTCGATAAACCCGTGTAATCTCCATCAGTAAAAGTTCCTGTTTTAACAACAACATTGTTCCATATATCACGAGCAACTGTTTCATTATTGAACCAAGGAGCCTCAAGTGGTCTCGTTAGCCCTCTATACAGCCGGAAATCATCGATTGGATTTAGTCTTAGTGCCTTAAATAGTGGAGCTATTGTATAAGTTTTATTTGCATATACAATGGTTGTATTAATTGGTTTACTCCATTCACCTTCACTTAATATAGCATATGCTTTAGATAGGTCTTTCACTGGTGTGATAGCTAATTTATCATATTTACCGTCTCCGTTTAAATCAGCTAGATAAAGGTACCATGAGGTGTCGCCGATTTTAATTGATGATTCAAGTGCAGATGAAACTGTCCCCAGTACTTTTTCTACGTTAATCCAGTCCGTGGCTTGTTTGAACTCTATATAGGTTCCGCCAGATATTGTTTTATTAGTGGTGTAGAGAGCTGATGATGTAAAAGCTGCTGATGCATCATATATGTTGAATAGTAGAGCGCGAGATACGTTCCAAGCTGGCGGAGTGCTTTGAGGAAAAGACACCACTACTGCTTTTAACCCGGCTTTATCGGCAGTTATCCATATAGGTTCTGATACCATATATAATCCACTAAATCCTGAAACAGTTGACGTTACAGGGGTATTCGGTAAGTGAATAGAGTTTCCGGTAATTCCGTTTACTCCAGGTGGTGCGCCGGTGGATATGGCGGCGTGAGCGACAGCTGTAGCAGTTGGATATACAGTTACAAGCTCTGCGTATACTCCATTATTCATCATTCTAGATATATTTGGTAATTTTCCTTCACTAGCTAACTTAGTAAGATGATCAAACCTCATTGCATCAGCACTTAAAATAACAACTCTATATCTACTTGTTGAGTTAACAGAATTGCTGTAGAGTACTATAGGTGCTGTAATGATTGATATTATTAGAACGAGTAGTAGAATTACGTGAGGCTTATTCATGCTCCCACGTGATTTCTTAAGTAAGTAGAAATTTAAAAGTATTACCGGGGCACTTTAAGACGCTATCACTTAAAATAGACCTTACATAGAGAAATAGTTACTTATGCATGTTGCCATTGTAAAACATAAATACCTTAATATAGCATTAATCTAAGTAGTGATGAGGCGGGCAGCCTCTTGGACCATGAAGTGGAATGAAGAACTCAATGCTCAATCTGATAACCCATTTGTACCTGGACTAGTAATTGTCATGGACCTGGATAAGTTCGAAGAATACGTTCTGCAACATGGATTAAGCCAATACGAGCCGAATATTATAACAGGTGAATTAACAAACTTCATTGAGGAATTTGCTGTAAAACACAGAGGAGTGGTTATATATGGATTAGATCGCGATAGGGGGACAGAAGAAGCAATTATAGAAATACCGTTTGGATATGAATATTTATCATCTATTATTAAAGACCTCGAGGAATTAAAGAAGAAAGTCGAAGAACATGGAGTTTCAATATCAATAGCTGTAATATGCGACTATGTTACTGGAAAACCTGCTAGAAATAGAAGAGAAGCGTATCATGGAACTCCAGGTAGGAGCAGAGCAATCAAGGTACTAAAAGCTATTAAGCGTAGAGGTGGAGGAAGAATATTAGTACTTGCTTAATGTAAAAATCATTGGGTTTAAAATTGCATACTTGGATTATTGAAAATAAACTAGCACAATCACCACTCCCAAACCTATCCGAAATTAATAAATTAAGTAAATACTTTACAGGAGTGGTTGTTCTAACAATGCAACATGAAATGCCATTAATTTACATTGATAAACTATTGGAGAACGGGTTGGATGTTCTTCATTTACCAACTTTTGATCATCACCCGGTTGATTTGTTAGATCTTCTCAGAGCTATATTATTTATAGAAAAACATATCAGAGAAGGAGGTGCAGTACTTGTTCATTGCTATGGCGGAGTCGGAAGAAGTGGATTAACGACATCTGCTTACCTAGTATACAAAGGTTTAAATTTATATGATGCAGTCAAGTACGTTAGAAGTAAAGTACCCGGTTCGTTGGAAAATCAATGGCAATTACAAATACTCGAAGACTTATACACGTTAATAAACACCGTGGGAAGTCACATGATCAACGAGTTTATGAAATTCGTTAATAAACTAAGCACGAACGACGTTGTCTCCTACAAGCATTTATCTAAAGTATTGCAGTTCACGATAGAATTATACAATATCCTGGAATTTGCTAAGGATGTTGATTTAAAAAAAGAAACAGAGTCATCAATGATACATATTCATAGAGAAGACTTCTATGTGGAAATAGTGAATTCACTTGGATTGAAAGAGATTAATGAAAGCCTTCTCGCGAATTTATCTCATACTTTGGACTATACTATGGATTCTAGGGTTGTCGTATTGTATGATAGGCATATCGATAAACCAGAGGTAATGCTTCTATGTCGTGATAATTGCAACGATATTGCGACAGTATTCCTGCAAGAATTAAGGAAATATAGTCATATCATTACCGACATTCCGGATGTTTACTGGGATATCTTTTTGAACTACGTATGAGACCTTATACCTAAGAGAACGATGAAAAATTAATGTTAATTTTTAAATAAGCATTCAGCCAGCTACTTAGGGTGCTTCCATATACCGGAATACTAGTGTATCTAGGAATTTTATTCTCTTGGGTATTGGTGGATGCGTGGAGAAGAATTCGGATATATCTTCAGCTTCCATTTTCTTTAATTCTTCAACTACTCTATCTACGTCAATGTTTCTAACTTCTCTTTCAACTGGTGGATAGCGATAGAATGGATCAGCATATGCGTTTGTAAATGCATATATGAATAATGCTTTTATCTTACTACCCGATACGAATTCTTTAGCTAGTTTATTAGCGTTGTAGTATACGTGTATTCTTGCAAGTGCTCTCTGCATGGATCTGTTGCTTGTTGCAAATGCTCCAGCTGCATCAGCATAGTACTCTCGTAACCTGCTGAACGCGAGCACCAGGACTTGGACTATGAAGCTGAGGATTATCGCTATGACTCCTGCAAGTACAAGTAATAATCCTCCACCTTCCCTTCTTCTCTCTGAATACGCCCTTGCGTAACCGGATAAGAACCCAGCTCTTACTAGAAACACGCCCATGAAGTAAAGCAGACTAGGAATCAATCCCATAAATAACATTATTGAATTATCCTTGTGTCTATGATGTCCCAGCTCGTGTCCTATAATTGCTCTTAATTCATCTGGATTAGCAATCTCCATGAGGCTATTGGTTACAGCAACGTATTTTCCGAATAAGAAGTTTCCATATGCAAATGCGTTTGGCGGTCCGCTAACTAAAACAGCCTTCGGGGGTTTACCAAGTCCAAGCCTTCTCGCAACATCGTTTACTATTTCTTGCAATTGGGCGTTCGGCTTAGCATTGTACATTAAATTGATCGTTAACGGTGAAATCAAATATGAAATAATATTTAAAACTAGAATCAGCATTATAATTGAAGCAACAAATCCAGCGGTTATTTCCATCCCAAGCAAGCCGGCTAATAAATATGCTGTAATCCCTACTCCAGCGAAGCCTGCTATTACAATTATCAACCCTATTATAGCCATTGATGTTTGCAGTGAGAACTTGTTTGAGAATTTCCTAGCTACTCGTGGAGCTACGTAACCAGCTACAATCAGTAATACCACGAACCCAATAATGTAGGCTAGCATCAAAGACATTAAGGTGAATGGATCATAAAACAACCACATTACATTATCACCTTTTCATACTATAATCTACATAATACTCGACATCCTATTAAATTTATTCATTGTAACAACCGCGGTTGTTTATGACTTACTGAGTTTTATTAAACCACTTGAGCTTCGCTACGATTGCGAATAATACAACAAATAGTATAATTAAAACTACTAAATCAACCACTTTCAATGGTGTTCCAGGGGATGCGCTAGGAATACTGGTTGTAGTAGTATTAGTGTTCGTGTTCATTGTGGTATCGATCGAAGATTGTGAAGATTGTATTTTCGTGCTTGTCGTCATGGTGCTTGTTTCCTGGAGAGTTATATACGTTGGGTTAATTGCATTTCTTTCAGCGACTCTAAGTACCTGTAAGAGGCTTACAGTAGTGAACATTGAAATAGCAACTGTATTCATGTCATTTAATTGCATGCTTTCTTTTAAGAGCTCAAGGTAAAATGACACTACCGGGTCTTCACTACTAAACCAGTATAAGCTAACGAGTCGCTCTCCGCGATTCACAATATTGTTCAGAGAACCCACTAATTCGTGAATGCTTTTTGCTGAATACCACAATATGAAAGCTGTACTTGCATATACACCTACATTTTTGTTTTCATACATGTACTGAATTGCTGATACATAGTAGTTTAATTCACCCAGCTGTGTAGATGGCTGTCCAGCTTGTTCCACTAGACTCAAGGTGTAAGTATATACTGCTAATGCATGTGAATAAAGCTCTAGGAGTTTTGCTTCTCCGCAGTCGAGAACAGTACTTCCATTACTAAGGCTATTAAATAGCTTACTTAACTCAACGTATTTCAATGCTATACTAGCATAATTCAACGCTGCAGACGAATCAGTTGCATTAATAAAGCCATTGTAATATAACCACGCTAAGTATAGTGCAAACTGTACAACGCTATTAGCTAAGTTACATTGATTACTTTGCAATTCATTATATGCTCTAATTATTGATTCATTAACATTGTTCGCTAGGTCTTCAAGTGTGCTTAGCCTTGTCCCTATGCTTAAACTCCAGTAGTACTGTAAGGCGGATTGATATATGTCCAATAAATTATAAATCACGTAAACTGGATATGAATTCATCAAGTTAATTAAACGATTCATTGTATTATTTAAATTACTTATTGATTGCAAGTATAAACTTCTATAGTAGCTACTTGAAAGTTGCTGGGCAATACTGGTTGAATCCGCTAGCAACCTGGATAATTTACCTACAATTGCAGCTGATGCCTCGTTTAATTTATCAAAATAAGTGTTCCTAGGTTCAATAATCATTCTAGAACGAGATATATTAATTCCAGTGAAGTAGTAAAAAGCTTCACCAATATCAGCTACTTCAATGACATTTACACCTATTTGCTTACCATACTCAACAAGGTCTATGGATTCATATCTTACTGTTCTAATAATAAATGGTCCGCGTCTAATTTCTTCGTAAACAGGGTAACTATATATTCTTTGTCCAGCTGGGATAAGGAAAGTGGTAAACCCAAAGCTCTTAGCTGCATCTAGCTTCTCCTTGAGTCCCCCCACGAATCCAATACTACCATCTGGATTTATCATCCCCGTCATTGTAACATTGTTACTTATTGTCGCGTTTAATAGTAATGCTGTTAAACCAACAGTTATTAAGCCGCCGGCGCTAGGTCCGCCGATTAAAGGTGTGTTTGATTCAATAAGTATAAAGTAGTCATAACTTGAAAAATCAGCATTAGCTACTAGTGTAGCTATGTAAGCAGCTATTCGGGCAGCTCCTTGTGTTTCAACCTCCGTGTACGGTAAAGCAGAGAAGAAAACTCTACCGTTTCCAGGGTAAGCTAATGCCAGGATCATTTTCGACAAAACTCCTTGCCCACTACTCGATACAGCGGGAGCATAAACAGTAACATTTTTTACATAACTATATTCAAACAAGTTTCCTGCAACACTTATCGTAGACGTGATCATTAATATAGCCAGCACAATGAAACCAACGATGAACCGCATTTCTACCACCATCTTCAAGAGAGCTTTAGATTTAAAGTTTTTTAAAAATGTTTCCTCTCGAAATGAGAATTTAAAAAAGTAAACATAAGGTTTAAAAAATAATGACTTCGTGATGATTAATCTAAAAATTAATTCAGTAATACTAATTCAGTATTTTGACGAGATCACTCCATGATCACTTTTTCAAAAATCCTATAATTGCGCCCACTATGAATCCCACGGCTATGGGACCTACAAGTAATGTTGCAAAAGCCACAACGATATTTTTCAGTGTTTCAAGAGTTATACCAAGTTTTGTTAAAGTTTCTTTGGAGATTGATCCAATGGACCAAACTGAAAGAAGAGAACCTAATACTAATATAGCGATAATAGCTAATATGTATTTGAAAATCTTGGCTGTTATGTAACCTAAAGCTAATCCCAGTAGAAATTGAATAAATGTTACAATAGCTCCCGTTGGCGTTGATAAAACTTCATTCATCAATTCACTAATAGTCAGATTGTCCATGGAGTCCACCATTAAAAATAATTAATACATAAAGCAATATATAAGAGTATAGATTGCTTATTTTCACTAACATTGAATAATGGCCTCTCTATTTTTCATTTTCGGTCGAGCTACTAGTAGCTAACGTAGAAAGAATACCAGTAAGAGCTCCTTTAATATCTTCTTTATCAATACCTATTATTTTCACATTAGCTCTTTCTATTATTTCAATTACTTTTTCTTCGAGTTCTCTTAAGTTACATTTTAAAGTGAGGAGGTTTTTGATAACCTCTTCCATAACTTCTTCGGGCTCTGCGAAGAAATCGCCTGTTAATACTACTCCATGTACCTCATTATCTAGAATGTTTACGCATACCTTAACTAGTTTTCCGCCTGGGTGTTTCTTCTCGTTGCAAATAATTTTACTAGGCATATATACTCGCCTCAAGTTCCTCCACGATTTTATTCTGCCATGAGCTAGGTTGACCTATATTGCATAGTGCGTTGTATTCTTCTATTGATATAAGATCCTTTAATTCATCTGTGAACGCTAAATTCCATTCGAGTCTAGAATATTTATCTCTATATAGTTTAATAGCTTGCTCAAGTTCATTTCTATTTATGTTATCGTAAAAAACATCGGTTTTTAGCTTTCTCTTTATTGCATCAATCATTGATTCGTAGATTTCTTCTGGTTTAATATCTCTTCCAAGAGCTTCACGTAGTGTTATAACACGTTTTACCCTACTCTGCGTTAGTTTTTTATCTAATAGTTTTTCCTTTGAAATTTTCAACACTCTCCAAAGTATTTCTATATCGCTCGAGACAAGCATAGCGCCATGAACAAGCACTCTGTCAGCGCTTTTGGTTGCTGCAAGTCCCGATATTTTTAATCCATCTACTTCTATGTCGTTGAGTGGTCTATAATACGCTTTACCTAGGCCAAGAATCTTAAGTGAATCAACAACAATCTCTCCTACCATTTTAAATGCTTCTTCGATACCCATTGTTGTACGAGGTATTATTATAGCGTAATTGATGTTACCAAGGTCGTGGTAAACGGCTCCACCACCTGTAAATCTCCTAACCAGCTTGACGTTATTTCTCATTGCTTCCAGCGCGTTTACTTCTAATACTGGCGATTGAAGCCTACCAATAACTACTACTTTATCATTTCTCCAAAATCTAACTGTGGGTATTGTTGCGGTTCTGTATACTGCTTCTTCGAAAGCTAAGTTAAAAAATTGATTGTTAGGCCATTCAGCTATTAGTATTCGTAGAGTCATCGTTCACTCCTCGTTTATTCTATTGACCACGAGGTAATTAGCTTTATTCTACGATTTTAATAACAGTAGTTTCTCCAATAAATCAATAACTCTGTTAACTATGCTTCTCCAGGATCTCAAAACTTCCAGCTGGACACTCGTGTTATTTATCGTTAAATGTAAAATAGAGAATAAGTTAACGTAGACTAAGGGTGCTAGTTGAATAGCATAGAAACTATATTGAGTTCTACTTCCTAGAATCCATATTACTATATAACCTGATAGAACTCCGAGGAAGTATACTATGCTGTGACCATACTTCCCATATTTCTTGTAAATAATTGGAGTAGATAGTACGGTTAAAACAAGTGAAGTAAACCACAGGGGATAGAATCCTTCGGCAGACAGAGTTTTCCCATCGGGGTAAATATATAGCGGAAAACTGTTATACCCAATGAACCAATCCCACGGAGCTGAACTAATGGGGCAGCCTTGGGTAGTACATTTAGCACTTAGATGCCATTCGATGGATCCCAGCAGGGCGTATCTAAACCAATTTGAAAAACCCATGAAGTTTATTATTGGAAAAGACGCTATAGTTAACAATGCAATGTATAAGATAGCTGTAAGTAAACCATAAGCAATTAAGTAATAAATGAAATCAAATAAATTACCGTTAATAAATTTAGTGATTCTTCTAGCCAGTAAAATTAAAACTGGAATCGTAATAAATAATCCAGTGGCTTTAAATAAACCAGCTATAACTCCCACTATAAGAGCCTCACGATATCTTTCCTTTATGATGAAATATAGACCTAGTAATGTGAATAAGGCAACGTAACCATCAAGTATAGCAATACTGAATATAGCACGAGAAATAGTATCAGCAATAAATACCAATGAACCAGCTAACGCAATAACTTCAGATTGACATATGTGCTTCAATACCACGAAGACAAGTACCGATGCCAGTATACCCGAGATAATAATTGGTAGACGCCAGTATATGGGGAGATCGCCCGCTAGAAGCATTGACAAAGCAAACAGGTATTTACCCAGTGGCGGATGCTCCCAGTTAATATAATTATTTACGCCTTCGTTATCAGGTAGTTGCCAGCCAGGTACAATGTCGGTTACGCTGTAATTGATTCTAACTATATTTAAAAACTCAAATACTCTATCTCTGGGTCCATTAACATATATTGCTGGAAGCTTCGTATAATCTGTTCTTAAACTTACATTTAATTCACCTGCCAGCTTTGCTAATGAATAGTAATCGGTTGGTTTACTCGCAAAAACTACTGTTGCACCATGTATTTCGCCTTGTTTCGGCTGAATTCCGAATATCTTAACCAGGATGTTTCTTGCTGCAGAAACATACCATACTTCATCCGTAACATAACCTCTGCCACCTCGTTTAATTTCATTCTCGTAGAGATCCCACGCAGTGTAGATCAGGAAATAGGATGCTACAGCTATTACAATCAGTATCAATAGAACGTTTATATATGTTTTTTTCAATAGCTCTCACCCGTGGTGTTTAAAGTATTCAATTTATTTCTGATTATTTCAACTAGTACGTATACTAACAAAAACAAGAGTATAATGTTTCTTGCAAAAGCAACGTATTGCGTGTTTGATCCGAACACCCAGGGATTAGGCTCTGTGAAGAAGAGTATAATTATTAAAGCATTAAAGAAATCAGCTAATAAATACACATATAGGAAAGGTTTATTCAAAGCTAGAATAGCAAACGGCGTTATCATGAGCATCATTTGCGGTGAAAATACATAGTTGAAGATAATAAGTGTCATTATCGTTGCCAGATAATATAATGTATCTTGCTTTAATTCAATATTTTTCCATGGAGCTAGCAACGTAGCAATTATTAGCATTAAACATGTTCCTATTGAGAAGTACAATCTACGATTTAAGTCAGAGTAGATATTTCGTGACAAAGGTAAATAGAGGCAATTTTCACAGTACCATGAAGCATGGTGATTTATAAAATCAGTAAAACCCTGTGGTGTTATAATGTAAAGTGCCATAAACGGAACAATACCGGTTAAAGTAAGTCCAATTAAATACTTTACTAATCTATGTTCATTACCTTCATTTGTTGTTAAAAGTTTAACTAGAAAGTAAAATATAAGTCCTGCTGTGAGGATCTTGGTCGAAAACGATAATCCAAGAGAAACTCCTGCCTTGAAATACTTCCTATTTATGAAAAACCATACTCCAAGAACGGCAAATAAAGCTGCAATAATATCCCAATTATACACCAGGTAGATTACCGTAGTTGGGGTGATAAGTAGCAGGTGCTTATGGTATTCTTTCATGCCGCTTGAATGAATTTTCGTGATGATCTTATATAGTGTTATCGAAGTTAAAATAAACGATACTAGCAAAACAAAGGAGTTAATGTAGAAATGAACTCGTGCAGAAGACTCCACATTACTGCTGATCATGAATCCTATGCACGTTGAGGCATACCATAAGACCCCAATGACAGGTGGGTATTCAAATTTATAATCAACATATGGTACTGGACATTTATACTGCGAATTAAGGAAATTTACATATGTACTTGCATTATACCATTTATCAATGTTTCCAGGTCTGAATATTGTGTAAAATAAACCATAAACAATATCGGAGTATTTAAAACCAAAGTTACCCATTAGAACCTGCGTTGATGGATCGTGAAGATAAGTTGACAAAGCCCATGCAATAATAGGCAAAATAATCAAGAACACTAATTTCTCGTTATTTGTAATATGCAAATACTCCACCGTGGTAGATTGAATCATTAGTTTCTAGTAAATCCTATATTAGTGTGAAATAATAAGCTCTACTGCAGTAATTAATCAATGTAAAGATAAATAGATAAATTGAATTTTATTTAACTATATGAAGTGATGAAGCCGACATAACCTGATTCGCTGATGAGGGGTCGATTAACTGATTATATTTGACATAGTAATTGAACAGCCATGTAGTTTTTGAATTCTACTACACCATACTCTCTATCGCTAACGATAAATCTTTCAATATTTACATAGTTGCTTGATTCCATTGATTCAAGAAGATTTGCACCTTGCACAGATGCTTCCCCTAGATCAATCCATGTTATTATCGATGTTGACTCTAGGCTCTTCATTTTCCTAAGTAGAGGGGATAAATAATCGCTTGGAAACGGGGTAACAACAACTCCCGGATGATATGGTCCAGTAGCAGGCATTACTACTATTAATTTATCATCGTTCATCGGGATCTTCATGAAACACGGAAATCTATACGTATCAAAACACTTTAAGCTCGGGTGCTCGTGCCCTATTATTATTAGGTCGTGTTCTAATATATCTACTTCTTCGTGACCATGGGTTAGTAAAATCCTTTTGCCGTCGACAATCGTCGATATAGAATTAGCAAATTCAACATCAAGTTTTCTTAGAACAGGTTTGATGAAATTATCGTGGTTTCCTCTAATTACAATTACGTCGTTCACTCCGTTGTCACGTAGAAATCTAATGAGACCTACAACTTCATCTTTCTCCTGTCTAAGCAATCTATCAAATGCATGTTTTAAATCACCGTTTATTATTACACGTTTAACTCTTAACTTATCGAGAGTTCTCTCGAGATAAGATATTGTTTTCCTAAACTGTATTCTGGGAACGAATATAGCGTAATATCCGCTTGTTTTTCTCACACTGTAGACTAACCCTCTTGATGCAGCTTCTTCAAACCCGAAATGTAGATCAGCCATTACTAATGTACTTGAGTTTTCTATGTAAATAAAGGGAGAACCAACAACTAGATGCAATCCATTAACGTTTTTCATTATGGGCCTTAACATTTTATTCTAACCTGCTGAGATCAATTAATTAATACCTAGATGACATCTCGGATTTTTAGGAATGCGGGCCCGCCGGGATTTGAACCCGGGACCTACGGGTTAAGAGCCCGCCGCTCTACCAGGCTGAGCTACGGGCCCACCCAACATTATACCTTATTATGAAGAGCTTATATATCTTCACTAGATATTTTGCTTTAAACGTTACTTATGTATCATATATTAAACGGGTTTTAGAAAGTGACGAAAAAACACAAGAAACT
>JAUQPA010000014.1 GCA_030550615.1 Thermoproteota archaeon
TTATAGCTGGATATTTCTTTGCTTTTTTCTTCGCTATTTTAAATATTTCCCTCAATCTCTGCTCGGATTCCCCGTAGAACTTGCTCATTATTTCCGGTCCGTTTATAACTATGAAGTAAGCGTTTAGCTCATTAGCGAGCGCTTTTGCTAGTAGTGTTTTTCCGCACCCAGGTGGACCATAGAGTAGAATTCCCTTAGGTGGCTCAATGCCTAGTTTGCTGAATACCTTGCGGTATTTAAATGGTAGTTCCACGATGTCGCGGACTTTTTCAATAACCCCTGCTAGTCCCCCGATATCATCGAAGGTTACTTTGGGTATCTCACCTACAGGTTCTTCGAACACTATTACCTCGGTTTCTTCGGAGACTATGGCTGGACCCTTTGGTTTAATTGAAACAACTTTGAAGGGTATTCTCATACCTTCTATTTTAATTACCACCTCGTCTCCTTCGTGAACAGGCGATGAAATAATGCTATGTTTTATTCTACTAACTACGTTTGCATCTACAGGTGCGTGGAAATTCAGTGGAGCAAGCTTTACGACTTTAGCGTATTTACGTTCCGTTTTCTCAACATACACAATGTCCCCTACATCTACTTTAGCGTTCTTCATGGTGATTCTACTGAGCCTAATGATGTTTTTCCCCCGGTCCTCGTTACTACTCCTATCTGCAATAACGGCAGTTTCATGTTCACCTTCAATTAGTAGCAAGTCACCTTGAAGTATCCCGAATTTCTCCATTATCTCGGGATCTAACTCTGCAACACCAATGTTCTTTTCATTATTTAACTCTTCTACTCTAAGCGCTAATCTTATTTGCTTCAACATGGATTTTCACACTTACTTCGATTACACGAGAATTTGACCATAATGGGCCCGCGGGGATTTGAACCCCGGACCTCCGCCTCGTCAGGGCGGCGTCCTAACCAGGCTAGACGACGGGCCCTACTAAACTAAGAACATTACATATGGGTTTAAAAATAACTACAATTAACTGGTCGGAATGAAACACAGAGTTATCACAGTGGGCCCGGGGGGATTTGAACCCCCGACCTACGGGTCACCCCCTCCAGACTTCTCTCATCCCGATTGGTCGACTGACCCATAGTGTGTCTGGAGCCCGCCGCTCTGCCTGGCTGAGCTACGGGCCCACTGCAGGTCATCTAATAATAGACTCTGGTAACAAGGTATTAAAAAGCTTTAAATTCTTAGTAGTTTAAGAAGAGTGCTTAGATAACGGTGTAATGTACATTGAAATATCCACTAGATAAAATATGTGTAAAGAGCGGTGTTTTTTGCCCATCATGTCAACGTAAAATAGAATCAGGTGTTGTTACAAGCGATGACATAAAGGTACTTCAAGCTCTCGTTAACCTCGAGGAGAAATTAAAGTTTCTGAAGAAGGGTGAATACGTTAAATCAATAGATCTAGGTGAATACATGGTGGTGTTAATTAAAAATGGGTTTGAACAAGTGGAATTAGCGATGTTGGAGAAAGAGCTATCGGATATTATTGGCAAGAGAATTAAAGTAATAGAACATGTAAGTGACTTAAAGAAACTCATAGAACAAATCATAGCTCCAGCATCGCTGCTTGGAATAAACAAAATATGGTTGCCGACAGGCGAGGAAATAGTAAGCGTGAGAATATCGAGGAGAGATCGAAAATATATTGCGAAGAATAAGGATCAATACGAAGAATTAATAGAGAAAATAAGTGGAATCAAAGCTAGAATAGTTTTTGAATGATATCACTATTCTCCAAATACCAATTTATCTTTAAATATTTCTCTCAAAACCACTGAGGCGTACATACCGGGCTCTAATTGAAATTCGTAGACTAAGTATTCATTTTGCTTATTCACAGCGTTGTTGAGCGGCTTAAATAAACCCACTCTATGATAGCATGGAAGATCACCAAGGATGGAATTACTTAATCCTTCGCTGTAGATCACCGGTTCGTAGTAAATTACACTTTCCTCGCATCCAGGCATCGGTAGCTTCGAGGAAAGAGCATGGTATCCCCTGGTTTCTATCAAGGAATTCAATAGTAAATTAAACAAGTAACTAGCATACGCATCTATTAACATATTATGCAGCTTCTTCAAAACTACTCTAACTCCCTGTCCTACGCGTGATTTAACATACGTTTTTTCATAGATTAAGTTATCATAATTCCCTAGGAACCTACTAATAGTAGGTTCAATGTCTTCTCTTAAATAAATTGTTTTCAGAAATTGCTCCGAGAACAGATCTTCCCTCCCAAGGAGAATGTATTTACCTAGAATATGCGAATTGTACCTTCTGGAGCCAAATCTCTGATAACCGTAGTATGAGGGTAGCCCTTTCTCAACGAGCTCGCTTATTATCTTCTTCACTATTAATAAATGCTCTTCATTCGAACTATGTATAGCGACTTTGAAGTAGTTTCCTCGAAAGTGAATTCTCCGCGGTTTAATACTAGTGAATCCAATTAATTCAACTTCGAGATTTCTTCTAATTAATGGAAAATTAGATTTATCCACTAATTTCGATTTAATGAATAAGTATGATTCCGTGGTTGCATTTTTATCCTTTACACCATAGAAGTAGAAGTTGGAAACAGGAACGCCTAGTTTCTCCGCGGTTAATTCAAGGGCTTTGAACATTTCGAGGTTTCTTTTACGTATTTTCAAAACAGCGTATTCTCCTTTCTCCGGGTTAAAGCCCATGTTATTTAAATCTACAAGTTCTTTCACGTAAAAGTTTTCAGATGTAATTCTGAATTCAAGTGGTAATCTCATGTTGGTTACCGTGTATTTTATTCCAGTAACGTAGTCTAATGGATGTGGATATATCATCAACCCTGATACCATTAGAGAGTTTTCAAATGACCAGTTATTTTATCTATTTTTTCATCGGGAGCAGGTCCTATGCCCACAGCCGTGGATGTTCCTGGTGGTAGTTCCGTTAATCCCGCATCAATGATTAGTACTGCTGGTAAATTAAAGCTCCTGGCTTTTTCATATACCTCGAGAAGTTCCTTTTCACTTGTAACTTTTAAAACAATCTTTTTTTGCCCACTAGCATACCACTCGTTAAACCAATCAGGGTTCTTCCTGTAGGTTTCAAAAGCAGCTGATACTGAAGCATGTGCAACTTGAACTGCTAGCTTACCTTTACTCATGTTTAAATCTGTTCTAACAACAATCACCTGCTTCAAAGCAATCACCTTGAATCTGCAATTCTAAACTCGGGATATAGTTTTAACGACGCAAAATTTCAACGTTAGTTCAACATGGAATGATCAGTATATTTATAAGCTCTTTAAACATGTAAACCCTTTAGATAAAAAAGGTGTTATGTGCTTTGACATATACACTAAGAGAAGAAGTTAAAATACAGGAAACAGCTGTAATGGTAACATGCACTAGTTGCAAAAAGCCCTTTATTCCGGGAGAGCATGGAGTGGAATTCATATGTCCAAACTGTAATAAAAGCGTGATTAGAAGATGCAAGAAATGCAGGCAATTAGCAGTCGAATACGTGTGCCCAAACTGCGGGTTTAAGGGTCCATGAGGTGTGAATATGGCTAAAGTAGCAGTAGTAGTAAGAGTACTACCCGAAGATGTATCAATTAACATGGAACAATTAGTTGAAAACATTAAGCAAAAACTACCAGAGCAGTATAGTCTTAAAGCATGGGATGAGGAACCAATAGCATTCGGGTTGAAGGCACTTAGAATACTAGTAACTATGCCGGAGGAAACCGAGGGAGGAACAGAGCCGCTCGAGGAACTAATTAACAGTATTCCAGGAGTAAGCCAAGTAGAAGTCTTAATGGTTCACAGAGTGTTAGAATAATTTTCAATAAGTAAAAGAAATTGTTGTTTACTTAAAGATTAAAACGAATTATTCACTTAACTCCTCTTTTCATTGAAGCATTGAGAATCACTAGATTACTAGTGAATGCTCGTGGAGAAATCAGCTTAAACCCTCATGATGCGGGCCTTATCAGCATTATAGTATCAGCGGTCTCTAACCCGGGTTCTTTCTTCATCGGGATTTTGATAAAACATATGTTTTACTACTCCTAATAAGTATGATTACTCCACGTTACTTTATACCTTCTTTCTGCTCTTTCCATAGTTCAGTTATTCTCTTTCTTCTCAATGTAAACATCTCTCTCTCCACATATCTATACACGGTTGAATGCATTCTACCCTCAATTATCATTTCAACAGCTTTTTTAGCTATATTTGCTGTTTCATAGTCACCTATAATAGCAACGTAGTGTTCATAAACGGATATGTAAGTACCTGTGAGCTCCTCTAAAGTTCTTCTAGCTTTTCCCTCTTCACCAATAATTCTTCCCAGTACTCTTTTCAGGTGATTGGGTTTATCACCTACGTATTGTCGAACATCTATAACTTCTAGAATTTGATCATCCTCAAGTAATCTAAACGCTCGTTCGGGGCTGAACCCACATCCTATTGCTCTGATGATGTTTTGCGCCTTCATTAACTCCAGCGCGGTAGTGTTGGGGAAGGCTGGTTCAATTATTATTGAACCCGTGGTTGGATCTATTGTTAACATTGTTCTGGTTTTTTCCTCGATCTCCTTTTTAACTGCTCCACCACCTCCCAGCAATACACCGACGCGTTCAACTGGTATTTTCTCGTATAGTCTCGTTACACCCATTATAAACCTTCCTTTTTCCTCTCCAGGCATGGTGCAACCCTTTCAAGCAGTTTTTCCGGGTTTTCAAGTGTAAGCCCAGCTTCCTTGGTAAAAAATCTATGTATATTTTCAACATCGCGCTTTAAGAACTCATATGCATTAGGGTGATTTATATCAACTGCTTGACTAACATCTATTACTGCGATCTCGAGATCGGATTTAACCATTATATTGTACTCTGAGTAGTCGCCGTGAACCAATTTGGCTTTGCAAACAATTTTTTCTAGTTCACCTACGACAAGCTCGTATATTGTGTAAAGTTCGTTCTCAGTTAACTCCCTATATGCTTCAACTAGGAGAGGATACCTGGCTCTATCCTCGCCGAGGAACTCCATGACTAATACGTTATTTAAGCACGCTATGGGTTTTGGGACTTTTACACCCGATTCATACATTCTAACGAGATTTTTGAATTCTTTCCGTGCCCACGCGAGAATAAGTGATCTCATATCTTTTGGTTTCAAACCCTCGAACCTAGGATCTCCTATGATGTATTTATATATGCTTTTTCTAAACTCTGCACTACTAATTAAATATATTTTGATAGCGAGAGGGTTTCCTGATTTATCATAGCCAAAGTATACTTTGGATTCCTTACCTGAGCTTATTACACCGCTTATTTTTCTAATAATGCTTCTTCTATATAATTCAATTATAGTCATTACTGTTGAGTAGTCAAAAACCTCGTCAACTACCTCGAATAAATCCCTATCTTTGATCCTCTCCTCCCAGTCCTTAGTTGCTTCTTTAACAAGTCGTTCTATTTCATCTAGCTTCATATAGCGCCACTTAGTGCGTCAATGAATTCTTTTGGTATAATTCCTTGGTCAACTAGTTTATTTACTTCACTTCTACTATACTTGTGTATTACATCGCCTTTGTCTGATCCCGGGGCCCATAATCCTATGAGAACCATGTCTCCTTCCATGATCCACACTTTCTTCCTTAGTTTACCGGGTATTCTCGCTTTTCTATCGTAGCCGTCTAGGCATTTAACCAACAAGTAGTCTCCGCCTAAATGCCTTATAACACCACATATTACTGTTGCTTCTTGTGGGTTGGGTAAAGGTATATCTGATGGTTTTTCCTCTACTGGTTCTTTCTTTTTAACCAATTAATCCCCCTCTTGTTTAGGTACAATGGTTTCTATATCATCAACCTTAATTAATATAACATGATCGTTTTGCTTTAAGTTTTTCAATAGTTTTCTTGCTTTTAGTACTCTTGTCTCACCCGTGGACATGCTCTCTACTATTAAGTTATCGTTCTTTATTTCTTTTACAATAAATTCCTCTTTTTCAACTCTAGTTGGGTGTTTTAGTTTATTCACCCAGTACATCTTTACATCTACTTCTTCGAGCAAACCAGTGTCTAAGTGCATTATCATTAGCTTATTTTTATCAACTAGTTTAACGACACCAACAGTATTCTTGTATATGACGATATCGTTCTCCCTGAATACAGGTATTCTAGCAACGTACGTTGTTACCCCAATCCATTTTCCACGCGATGGATCGAAGCGAGTTGACCTAAACGATGTATTTATCTTAGCTGAGTACTTCTTGGATAATACTTCGATGATCCTCCTCGCGGTTGTTCCATCATCCAGCTCTATGTCAATGCCCTCTGGTAATTCCTTGATGTTGACAATGGAGTCCCTTTGAACACCCGATAAAACCATGCCCAGGACCTCGTGGGATAAATTCGGCGGGTAGTTCCTGCTCGTGAATCTTATTTGAACAAGGTAACTATGTTTACCTACAGCTCTAGCTGTGCACCGGGGGCATTTTTGGTAATTAATTTTAGCTGTAAATTCCCGTGTATACGCCAAGGGCTTCTCATCTATGTTTACTTCTAATTCAGCAGAAGCACTTATCGTACGTGAATCAATGTACTTCCAGTCATTAACATATGTTTCAAGCAACTTCGCTCCTTCAATAAGATTGTTCTGTACTTCATGGTTGATTAATGCTTCGAGGATCTCGGGCTCTGAAGCAGGAGGCCACCAGTCTCCTCTATAAAGCCATGAACCGCAAATTGGACATATTGTTATCTTTAGCTCAGGTATATTTTTAAAAATATTAATGTTTTTTCTAAAGCAATCTAAGCAATATCCCCGAATCAACTCCTCTTTTTTAACGGGTTTTCCGCACTTAATGCAAAACCACAAATTCTAGACCCTCGTGAAAAAAGCTATTGGTATATTCTTTACTTCTACAACGGCTTCCCTGTGAATAAAACCTGCTTTTAACGCTGCTTCCACAACGCGTTTCCCCACGAGGTTAGCACAAGTAGCATTTCTAAGTATCTCTACGAGCGATTCAACATCTTTTAATTCTCCTTTAAAATACGCTGGATCAATATAGAAGCTTATGTTGCGCTGAGGATCCTCGAGTTTTAATCCGAGAACTTCTTTGTCACATGCAGCAACAATAGTTTCCCTCTCTACACTGTATATTTTTACATATATGTCTCTCTCGTCATTCATTACGATCACTAGAATGCTTGGAAAGTTGTTTCAGCACCGCATGCTTCGCATTTTAGTACAAATACTTTCCCTTTCTTTGTAAGCTTCGTGTGAATAGAACCACAAGTAGAGCACTTTACGTATTTCTGAACAAATCTCTCTAATAATTGATTTATAGCTACTGCATTGAATTTTCCTCTCAACTCTAATTGACCTGCCTCGTTCACGGAGCCTGGTACATTTAGTTCTTTCATGAAATATCTTTTTAACAACTCCTCTTCTCTATTCAGTATTTGCGCTACATCCCTAAAGTTCTGTATTATTGTCTTTCCCCCTATTACAAGCACGCTGACTTTGGGCATTTCAAATACCTCCGCGCTTCCTCTTCTCCCAGCTAGTTTTTCAAAAGCTCTGTTGAGTAGATCCTCGTACTTGTACTCGCTGATGTTCTTCAATGAGTACACCTTGGTCTAGAGTCTATTATATGACTAACTAAATAGGGACTATTATATTAAGTTACTCGCTGGGAGGAAGGAGCGAGGAGACATGGTTTTCAAAGTATACATTGAGACCTATGGTTGTGCGCTAAATAAAAGCGATGAAGCATTAATGAAGACCAAGCTGGAAGAAAGAGGACACAGGGTAGTTAACTCTATTGATGAAGCAGATGTGATTATACTTAATACTTGCGTTGTTAGATTAGATACAGAGTACAGAATGCTTCATAGAATAAAGGAATTAAGGAATTACTGTGAGAGAACGGGTAGAAGATTAATAATAGCGGGATGCATGTCTAAAACCCATCCCTACACCATTAGCTTGATTGCGCCAGAAGCTTCCCTTATTTCACCTCAAAACGCTGATAAAGTATACTTAGCCGTTGAGAACTCAAACAGAGTACTTCTATTAGAAGGCAGGCGTACAAGAGATGCAATAGGACTCGCCACGGGTAGCAGCGTGGTTCCTATTCCAATACAGGAGGGGTGTTTAAGTAACTGTAGCTTCTGCATAACGAAACATGCGAGAAGGGAGCTTGTTAGCCATAGCATAGAAGCAATAGTGAATATTGTTAAAAAAGCGGTTAGAGAAGGAGCGGTGGAAATAGAGCTTACAGGCATGGATCTAGGTGCCTACGGAGTAGACTTATACAGGCGGAGAAGTCTACCAGCTCTTCTAGAGAGAATTACAAAGGATGTTGAAGGAAACTACATGCTCAGAGTAGGAATGATTAACCCAGAGCACATGGTGGAAATAATGGATGATTTAGTAAACATTATTAAAAACTCACGTAGAATATACAAATTCCTTCATATACCACTTCAATCTGGGAGCAATAAGCTCTTGAAGTTGATGAATAGAAAGTACACGGTGGACGATTATAGAGAAATAGTTAGAGAAATAAAGAAGCATATTCCAGATGTGAGTATTGCAACGGACATTATAATTGGTCACCCAGGGGAAGATGAAGAAGATTTCGAGGAAACATTGAAGATAATTAGGGAACTGGAATTTGAACGAGTACACTTAGCTGGCTATAGCATTAGACCTCTCACATTATCTGCTTCCATGCCCCAGATTAATACAGCTGCGAAAAAGGAGCGGTTAAAGAAAGCACTCGATGTTATAATTGAAGTTGGATTGAAAGTGAGGAAAAAATACCTTAATAGAATTGTCAACGGCTTTGTAACTGAGAGAACAAACACGTGGATTGCAAGATTAGATAATTATATACCAATAGTAATTAAGAACAATATTGGCTTAAACTATGGTGAATGGGTAAATATCCATGTTGATGAAATAACGTTTTTCGATATAAGAGGATATGTTAACTCGAAGGAGTTATTCCCTTGATTTTACCTAGGAATTTCTCATCTTGAGCTAGAATAAACAATATGTGACCAGGCACGAGCTCCATGTCCGGTTGCGCTGGCACTATCTCCTTGCCATTGTACACCATTAAAACCTGGGCGTTTTCCTCTTCTAAATGAAGCTCCTCAAGCTTCGTATATGCTGCTAGATCATCCTCTCTTATTGTCACAGCATATATCCTTAGTTCACTAGCTGGAAGCTGTGCTACTACGCGGGGGTTTACTAGGGATGTAAGCATTTGTTTTATAACTCCAGCGGTTATAGCTGGTTTAATAACGGGTATTCCTAGTTTCAGGTTCTTAACTATCTCCGCTACTTTATCGTCTTTGAAAACACCTATCCTAATTGGTACATTGAACTGTGTTGCAATAGCTAATACCAGGAAATTAACCTCGTCTTTACTAGTGAGAGCTAGAACTACATCTACTTCACTCATATCTATGTTTTCATATATGGACGTATCCGTGGCATTACCTTCGATGACAAGCACGTCACCTAGTCTCTCAAGTGCTAATCTTCTATCAGGGTCGTTTTCGATAATTACAACTTGATCAATGAGATCCCGAAGCACCGGGTCCTTCAATAAAGTTTCAACAGTATCTCCTCCACCAGCTATAAGCATACTTATCTTAGCCAAAACAATCTACCACTAAATATTCTTACATCTATATTATCTGTTATACATATCTCCGCTTATAATAAAAAACATAGCATAAGAGAGCACATTCCACAAGGTAAATCAAATTCGCATCAAGATAAAATATAAACCTCCCTTAACTTCATAAGGATAAGGGATTAGAGTAAATGGGCCCGTCGCCTAGCCAGGATAGGGCGCCGGCCTTCTAAGCGCCGGCGGGTTCGAAGACAGCCGGAGGCCCCGGGTTCAAATCCCGGCGGGCCCGCTTCATCCCGGCTTGTTAACTTTACGTTAAGAGTACTGGATTCTATGTTATCGAAAGAAAACTTTTAGAATATAAATTAGTATACAATAAAAACTTAGGTAGTTAGGTAGTATTTATGCTAGTGCCTGCAGAGGATTTTCCTTAATGCTTCCAATACGGTGTTCTTATCGAATGTCCCAGCGGCTTTAAGGATTACGTGGTCTGGTTTACCACCTCCTTTGAACCCGTGTATGGATAGGGGTTTGATTATTTCTCTGAGATCAATATTTATTTCGCGAGCTTTCAACGGATCCACTGAGATCTCAACCGTGTCGCCTGTTATTACCACGGTTAGAATCTTGTAGTCGAACACTATTTTATCCAACAAGGATTTAATTAACTTCTCGTCGCGTAGTGGAAGCTCTATTACTGATGCATCTACGTTGCATATGTTCATTGTTTCTTTTAAAGCAGTTTCAATAAGGTATTTCTCCGTGACTTCTCGGTATTTGTTCACTAGTGCTGCCTGCTCCTGGTGTTCGCTATGTAGTTTTCTAATAGCTGTCACTAGATCCTGGTCTTTGGCGTTGATGATTGATAGAACTGTTGCTTTCTGCTCCTCGAGTTCCCTGATGTAATCAACTAGTCGTGTTCCAGCTATGAACTCTAATCTAACGACGCCGTCCTGTATTCTCTCGTAGTTCACTATCTTTACTCCACCTATCTCAGCGGTGTTAAATACGTGTGTTCCATAGCATGCTTGTGCATCCCATCCAGGTATTTCCACTATTCTCAATGTTTGAGTGTGAATTGCTCCTCCTTGATGTATTTTTAAACCGTATTTCTCCTCTGCTTTAAACCTATCTAAGTAATTGAATTCAAGGTTTATTCTATTGTTAATAATCTCGTTTGCAACATCCTCGATTTTCTTGATGAGATCAGGTGTCAATGGTTTATGATGTGTTATATCAAGCCGAGCTTTCTCAGTTGTTTTCTCGGCTCCAGCCTGCCATACATGCTCGCCCAGGACTCTGCGAGCAGCTGCGAGAACAACGTGCGTGGCTGTATGATGCTTCATTAATTTATATCTCCTATCCCAGTTAATTTGAACGAGAACACTATCTCCGGGTTTAAATTCAGGGGCTCGATCTAACACGTGAACTATGACATCGCCTATTTTACCTACATAGTCTATTTTATATATGTTTGAGCCATGAATAATGACTCCTTCATCATGATCCTGGCCGCCGGCCCATGGATAAGCAACTGTTTTATCTAGTACAACGTATTTACCGTTTACTCCGAGAACAACTGCGGACGTTGATGTAATATATGGATTTTCATGGAATAATCTACGGGTTTCCTTGAATCCCATAGTCCACTTAACAATATCATCGGGGAATTCGTGTTCCCTTGATTTAATTAAAACACCTGGAGATGAATGCTTTGAAGCAATTAGTGAGTAGAAGTCCTTTGGGATCTCAATGATTACACCTTGCTGGGATGCTCTCTCGGCGATGAACTCGGGGGGTATTCCGTGCGAATCATAGAGTTCAATTAAATCCCCGACTCCAATAGTTTTTTTCTTTTTAATTACTTTATCGACTACCTCGATTCCTTTCAATACGTTATTCACAAACTTGTTAACTTCGGTAGTTAAAACATCCACGATGTATTCTCTGTTCTTCTCGAATTTACCATAAATATAGTCTCCTTTCCAGTGATTTACTTGTTTATCTACGAGTAGTATGATTAAATCAGGTAGCCTATGGTACTCTACTCCTAGCTTAACTAGGTTTCTAATCAGTCTTCTTATCACCAATCTAGCTAAGTATCCTTCACCTGTGTTTGAGGGAACTATTCCATCTGATAACATTAGGGAAATTGTTCTGATGTGATCGAGCGTGCTGTATAGGTAAACAGAGTTCACTAGTTCCTTCACGTAGCCCCTGAACTCTGTTGATTCAACTTGTTTAACGAGATCGTTGATTCCACTTAGTTCTTTATCGCTCAGCAGGTAGACAATCCTCTTTAGTACATCATGTGGTGGTTCATCAATTCCTAAGATATCTGCGTACTCTTTAACTAATTTTCCATAGATACTGTGAAAACCCGTGGGCGCCCTCTGAGTAAGCCATGTAATTCTCTCGATCCCATAGCCGCAATCTACGACAAGCACGGGATTTAATTCGTGTTTCCCGTTGATAACTTTATAAGCCATATGTACTAGTGTAGCAACCTCCATACCATCTACTAATACCTCTGGCGCAGGACCCGCGTTTCCCCCACCCTCCCACCAACCTTCCTTAAATACTATGTCATCGAGATCTAAACCTATTTCCTTAGTGAAGAAATCTATAGTGTTTTCAAATATTCCTTCTGACCAGTAGATTATCTTGTTGTTTTTGTTGAAAGCATGCATGCCTCCCATTTCAAAACTTGATAAATGCCTTCCAAAAGTTAACCCCACGTTATCTATGTCGGTTAGCCTTATGGAGGGCTGTATTATTACTAGAGGATTATGAGGCGGATCAACGAGGCCGTCTGTTGCTTCCGGTTGGAAAACAACAATGGAAGCGATTGTCAAGTAAAGATCGTTCCTCCACTTGGCTAGAACAGGGTAAGGATCAACGATTTCGTGACCACGTTTCTTCAGAAAATTCAGGAATTTTTCTCTAACTTCAGCGAGGCTTAAGGGTTTAACCCCCCTGTAGTCTTTATACAGGAATTCATATTTACTACAAGGTCTATCTGGACAAGTATCTCTTGGAACCCTGCTCCAAAAGTATTCTCCACAGATTTTGCATCTATATCTTTCGTATCCATATTGTTTACTCAAGTATTCATAATTAACGTCGACTCTCAACGTAGTCACCAGTGCTGAGACCTAAACTAAAAATAGATACAAGGATTATTTAATTATGGGGTATAAACTCAACTGTTCAACTAGGAAGCTGGATTATTGCTAGAGATTGAAAATCACTAAAAACCTCGTTTTCTTCATTAAGAGGATTTCTCGGTGAAACCACTAGCCGAATAGTGCTGAGAATCCTTCTGCGAGTGCTTCTTCGCTTAGTTCTTTTGATTCTTCTTCCTTCTTCTCCTCCTTCTTCTCTTCCTTTGGTTGCTCAGCAGCTGGAGCAACTTGTGCTGGAGCAGCAGCTACGGGTGCCACAAGAGCTTGTTCAAGAACTTTAGCTATGTCAATGTTCTTCACAGCTGCTACTAGCGATTTCACACGTACATCATCTACGGTTATACCAGCGGCTTCGAGAACTCGCTTTAGGTTTTCCTCGTTTATTTCCTTACCTGCCTTGTAAAGCAATAATGTTGCATATACGTACTCTATATCCATCACCCCTAGTCTAAGCCTCTAGGTTAAGATGTGTTAAAAGGTTTTTAAATACTCATATTTAGCCGAATAGTGCTGAGAATCCTTCTGCGAGTGCTTCTTCGCTTAGTTCTTTTGATTCTTCTTCCTTCTTCTCCTCCTTCTTCTCTTCCTCTCTCTTGGTTTCCTGTTTTTGTGGTGTTGGGAGTTTTACTTCTAACCCTAGCTCCGGAGCATGTTTTGAAAGCTCGGTTGCGAGTGCTAGGGCTTTCGCCTGTGCAATTTGTATCACGTATTCGGCTGTCTCCGCTGTTATGAAACCTGCTTCTGCTGCCAGTGCTAGTGCATGCTTATATGCTCTTGTAAATACTACTTGTAGGACTACCGGCTCGGGTATAACCAATTCGGCGCCTAGCTTCAATGCATCCACAACAGCCAGCTTGATCATATCCATGTATTCTGAAATATTCAGTTTTAATTTATCACCCGGTATTATTAAACCGCCGTCCCGGCCACATTTGATTTTAACTTTAATTTCCTTGAGAGCCAAGCCGAGTTTTTGTAGCAATGCAGCTAAATCAGATGAGATTACATCACCTGGTTTAGCCACCACCGTGTCTTTTGCTACGTGTATTACGTTTCCTTGAACTTTCGTAGGTATTTTTAATCTGCCGAACGTGCTTAAAACAGGGCCAGCGGGGAGACCGGTGTTTCCCTCAGGTATAACTATTTCCTTATCTACTACTTCTCCGGGTCCATAAAAGTCCTTTGTGGTGAAGTTTTGAACAATATCAGCGACTTCAAATGCATTCATACTTGTAAATATCAACATTACTTGGCCAGTCATATATGGTTCAAGCTCCTTCACCGGTAATCCAGCTGCTTCAAATGCTTTCAGGGCTATTCTGGGTTTAACTACCTTTAGAACAGCACTTTTACTTAGTTTCTTGCGAAGCATCTGCACGTGTTTAGCGGGTATTCCAGTTAAATCAACAACTAGAAACGTTGGATATTTCTCAATTAATTCAACTAGTTCAGCATTTAACTTTAACTTCCATTCCGGTATTCTTTTATGCTGTGCTTTAACCATACTCATTTATTACACCTCTATTAAAGAGACACCTCTACTGGTATACCCATGGTTGTTTTAAATATCAATTTACCTATATTCGCGAATCTAGCGGGCAGCTTACTTTCAATAGCTGAGAGAACGGCTATGGCGTTTTCTGCTAAATCCTCGGGATTCATATCCTCGGAGCCTATAATTGTCATTATTACAGGCTGGTCTTTTATGCGCACGAGAACAGTGTTCTTATATCTTGAAACCAATGCTTTCACAGCACCACCTGAAGGTAAAGGCACAGGTATTTTACCCCGAGGTCCCAGAGCGGGACCCAGTACTCTTCCTACAGTCCCCATTAAGTCTGGTTTAACTAATATCCAATCACATTCAGATGCTATTTTCTTAGCTTGTTTCTTATTTAGTTCACGTAGCTCCGTGCTCAGTATTATTCTATGAGCCCCGGCTTCCTTAACGCCCTCCGCTATGTCCGGATCACATACTACGCATACTTTTGCTTCTTTACCTCTACCTTTAGGTAGATAAACAACTTCCCTTATCTTTAACTGCTGTGATTTTATATCAACATCTTTTAGTACTATTACTAGCTCCACGCTTTGTTTAAAGTTTCGGCCTTTACCTAGATCAATCGCTTTCGAAATATACTTAGCTAATATGTCTTTACTGGGTAGAGACATTCAATCACCCCGCTTTCTCCCATTCCTCCTCATACTTGGAAATAACATCGTCGTAAAACCCTTGCTCAACGAGACGAGTAATCTCCTTGGGGTCTTTTCCATCAACAGTTATACCAATAGAGCGAGCTGTTCCTAGAATAGTTTTTACAGCTGCTTTAAGTGTTTTAGCCGTTAATTGCTCTTTTTTGAGAATAGATATCTTAACTATTTCTTCGAATTTTAAATCCCCTATTTTCTTGTGAATAGGGTCTCCCGTGGGCTCCTTTGCTCCAGCTGCTTTCATTAATAATGCAGTTGTTGTTGGAATACCAACCTTAACCTCGAATTTACGTGTATCGGTGTCAATAATCACCTCCACTGGAACAGGCAGGCCCTCGTAGTCTTTGGTAGCTTCATTTATTTTATTTACAACTTCTACTACGTTTAACTTATAGGGGGATAAGGCTGGACCTATGGGCGGCCCGGGTGTAGCTTTTCCTCCTTCCACTATGAACCTCAGTGTTTTCTTCACCATGTTTAACCACCTTTCTTCTTAACATAATTAATTGGTATAGTTATAGGTATGGAAAACGTAGCCTCTAATAGATTAACTGTAAGAGTATTTTTGGTTTTATCAATTGATACTATTCGCGCTCTCATACCTCTGAACGGCCCTCTTGTTATTTCTACTTCGTCTCCCACATTGATCTCCTCGGCTACGGATTTTGGTTTAAGCATATTTAAAAGGTCATTAAAAGAAACCTTTAATAACTTATGAGTTGACGTGTATTTTATATTTGATAGCAAATTATAAATCTCTGCGGGTTTACTTGTCTCTATGAAAACAAAGCCTTTAACTCCAGGTGCAACGAGAATACTAGTTACTCCTGTTTCCTCTCCTTTGCTGATCTTATCTAGGACTCGTCTTTCAACTATGAATGCTACGTCTAGTTCTCTCCCGGAGGTTGTTCTCACGGCGAAAACTGATGGTTGTTGATGCTCAGCATCCATGTTTGATCAACCCATGTACGGAAATAGTAATGTGTAAAATAAGAGTCTAATAATAAATGCTACAACACCAATAATTAGTAAACCAAGCATTGTAATTTTAAATACTGCTAGATACTCGTCCTTAGTTGGTTTACTTGATATTTGAAATATTCTTCTCCACGAATCAATCAACTCTCTTAAATTCATTAATTTACACCTAGTTCTCTGCTGGAAGCACCTTATCCAGGTATTCTAAGGGATTAAAGGGCTTTAAATCTAAATAATCTTGACCTGTACCAACGAATAAAATTGGTTTCTTGACAACGTAAACTAATGAAATAGGTACACCGCCTTCCTCATATGCATCAAACTTCGTCACTATGAATCCATCTACTCCTACTGCTTCGTGAAAGAACTTAGCTTGCTCCACTGCATCATTACCTGTTAATGCATCTACGACGAGCAACTTTAGATCAGGTTTAACAACTCTAGCGACCTTGCGTAATTCATTTATTAAATCTATATCTGTGTGCATGCGTCCAGCAGTATCAATTAATATGACATCGAAGCCTCTTGAAGTAGCGAATTGAATACTATCGTATGCTACGGAGGCGGGATCAGCACCATACTTACCCATGAATATAGGGATTTGTGTCCTTTCCGAGTGTTTCTTTAATTGCTCCTGTGCAGCAGCTCTGAAGGTGTCTGCTGCAACCATGAGTGGTTTATATCCATTTTTCCTGAGGTATACTGCGACTTTAGCTATTGTCGTTGTTTTACCTACTCCGTTTACACCCATGAACATTATTTTATAGGGCTTCCTGGATTTTACGAGCTCATTGATATTTATCGAACCTGCTTCGTTGAAATAGCTAAGTATGATCTCGCGTAGTGTTTTAACTAGTTGTTTCTTGTCTCTAATTGCTTTGTTTTCGATTAACTCAATCAGCTTGCTTGAAATATCCTCTGCCACTTCAAATGCTACATCTCTACTTATTAATCCAAGTTTAAACTCCTCAACGGATTCTATTAGTTTTTCTTTCGAAGTAAGCAGAGAAGAAGTAGTGTCAATAAATTTTTTAAAAACATCTCTTAGTTTAGTAAACAATTCTTATCAACTTTGTTGACGTGTTTGCTGCGATTCAATAGCTTGACTTAATATTCTCTGCAATCCCACGTATTCCTCGGCGAGAGTTCTACGTTGTGCTTGAACACTATTTATTGTTTTCTCTAATTCCTGAATCCTCTTAGTTAAAATTTCGATAGCTTTATCTTTATTTAATTTAACGTAATAGCCTAATCCAAGGTTTACTAGGATATTGTTATACCAGTTCTCACTAATACTCGCGGGGATCATCAGGCTTGACAACCTGTCTAAGACTACGTATCCCTCAATTGATTTATTCGATAAGTTCTTTATTGTTTCCACAGCTAATTGTAGCTCCTTATAGTGACTTAAATAAGTGTTCAATGTGGAGTCAAGTATTTCTATGCGTTCTCTTAGCTCATTTACTCTAGCTACAAGTTCTTCGAGGCTAATAACCTTCTTCTGCTCTTTAATAGGCGTGTTCGTGTCCATTATCTAACAAGCCTCTCGACTTTCAGTAATCTATGGATTTCAGGCTTGGTTGCTTCCTCGGGAGTAATAGTTCTGACTTCGGTTACTCTAATGTGGTATCGTTTTAATTTATGCCTACTACCTAGGAGTGAATATACTTTCTCAAGTGCATCTTTTTCACTTAATGCAGTTACTTCCTGTGCGAATTTCTGCCATGTTGGGAGTTTATCGTGATTTATCAACATGTACCCGGTTACTCTATATATCTTTACCTCTCCGCTCATTACCTCCCACCTCCTTCGAACCCCGCTTTTATACGTAATACCTCCGGACCAGTAGTATTTCCACCAACAACCACTCCCTTATTATTTGCTAGTAAGCCGCTTTTAACATATGGCATTCCTCCGTTCACCGTGGCATATTCAACAGTTATTTTTGCAACGTTTTTTATTATTTTTAAATCATCTTCGTTTGCATCCGGGTGGATTACGCCCCCCTGATCATTTATTACGGCAACGCTTCCAGGTACATCTAGGTTTACGAGCCGAGCTTTTAGTACTTCCACACCTAGGATATCCGCGAGTTTCTTAACTTCACTTTCCTCAATCAGAGGACTTACGATGCATCCGCGGCTATTACATAGAATTAAGTTACCTAGAGCAGTGTATTTGCTCTCTGAGACCACTACTTCTACATCTAATCCTAGTTCTTTAATCGATTTCCTTATGTGCTCTAATTCTTCCTCGAAGACAATATGAGGTACAATTATGGTATTGTTGTTGCCCGCTAGAAAAACTCCATTTAGAATTGTTCCAGCGATCTTAGCTTCGATAGGTATCGTTTTCAACACGCTGTTCATTTCATCAATATCATCTTTTCCTATACCAGGTGGAACCACTAGGATTTTATCGTTTACATAAGCATATATTCCAATATTCGGGTTGCCGAAAAAACTCATTTTAGTTATTTCAACCAAATAAAACCCCTCCTTAACTACTTACGCCCGTGTTTACTGGGTCTTACGAGCAAGACTTTCGCGGTCCTGGATTCCTTATCAAACCTAACTTCTACAACAACTCTCCTAGGGGGTTTTTCTCGTCCTTTTGACCATATGTGAACATTAACGGCTGGATCAATTACTATTTTCTCCGCTTCTTTATAGTGCCTCATAATGTACTTTCTCACGAGTCTAATGGCCCTATCTGCACGGTTCGCTCTGCGTCCGAAGTAAACTCGTTTTAGTGGAATGACATGAACATCAACATCTACCCCACGCCGCTCGCTCATGCTACCACCCTTATATGTTCTTTAGTTTTGTTCTTCTCCAATGTCTTAATCTAAATGTCCTCCTAACCTTTAATCTCGTTTTCAATGTAACCCAGATTGGAACAGGTTTATTACTATTATGAGCGGCTGCAAGCCTTAATTTGCGAGCAACATGTTTAGCTCTTGCCATACATGACCACCCTTATTTTCTTTTGAAAGTGATTCTAGTCTCGCGACGAGTCTGCTCATATAGTTCTGATAATAGCTTCTTTAAAAAATCATCTGTTATGGGTATGGGTACCCGCCTACTCTGGGCAAGGAGAATTAATTGCTCCTCGAGAGCAGCAGCTAGTTCAGGTTTAACAAGCCTCAAGTTATTTAATCTCTCTCTAGCTTCAGGCGTCAAGATCTGTCTTAATAACGCCTCTATTCTCGATCTTCTCTCTTTTTCCTCCTCCATTTTCTTCCTTAATTCAGCTAGCTTGCGCATTCTAATAGCTTCGAGCTCCTCATCGTACTCGGTGTATTCATCGCTCATGATGCACCACTCTGCTCGGGATAAGCTTTGAGCCTTAGTGATGGCGGGAGGTACTTGGCTAAGTCCGGCCGTTCTTTAACTAGCTCCGTCATTATTTCTATTGATATACGATCAAGGAGAGCTTTACCTTGGGGTGTTAATACTCGCCCTCCTTTGGTTTTCCTAACTAGTTGAGCCTGCTCGAGTTGTTGTAGCATTTTCCTAATAGCATTACCGGGAGCTCTATAGGATCTCTCGGGCCTTGATCCGCGGCGCTTTCTACCCCCATACTCTCTTCTAAGCTCAGTTAAACCTACTGGTTTACCTGCTTTGTATAGTTTCCTTAAAATACTTGCTACTCTGAAATACCACCAATCAGGGTTTTGCGGGGGTTTTTCCTTGAAGCACCCTGTTTTAGTGAACCTGGCCCAGTATGGCGGCTTCACTTCTGGTATGTTCTCCTTTATGTATGCCGCTAATTTCTCAATTAACTTATCCGCAGGTACCTCTAGCGCTGTAACCATTATTTAACACCAAGACCTAGTGTACCTAAACATTTTAGACTATTTTTCCTTTATAAGTATGATTGTAAAGCCCCTAATTTCATAAACCCTTGACTCTGTTTTCTCAGCTAAAATACTTGCTAATGAATCAATATCGCCCGTGAAACTTCTTCTAAAAGACTTTAAAACCCTAATTTTTACAACGCCGTGTTTATTAAGCCTAGCTTTAAGTTCATTTACAAATCCATCTGTGATGCCGCTTTTACCTAGCTGAACATCTATTTTTCCAGCGATTCTTTCCTTAACTTTCTTCTCGAGGTTTTTATCATGAATCTTCTTGTCCATCCACATAGGAGACACCTATATACAACCCTTGAGCCTTTGCCTTCACTGTGAACGCGAACTCTAAGTGTTAAACCGGGTATTAAAGGTATGAAGCACTTTCTGCAATAGCTTCTTTTATATTTTAAGGGAATTTTAACTTTAGCTTTTCCAGCTATTCTTAACGCTATTTCAACATATCTTTTAGCTAATTCAAAGTCGTGTTTTCTTGTTTTCTCGAAAGCCATATTGAACAATAGTACTATCCTCTCCCGCGCAATGTTCTTCATCAATAATTCTTTTCTCTTCATTCTTTTCTCACGTTGGTTATTATTACATTAATTGGAATTAAATATAGACTTCGGTGATTAAGCAACAAAGGTGTATTCTGTGAATAGCAAGTTGAAGATCATACTGTTGGAGGCTTCATTAGAAACCGTGCCACCATCTATTGCCAGCCACCCAGCAGTCGTTAAATCAGCAGCTAGGCGTGGTAAGAAACCAACTGAGATAATACTTGATTCTAGTTTACACTACCATGCTATGAAGAAGCTACCGAAGATCGAGAAACGCGGTAGACCGGATATTGTTCATGTAAGTTTACTTGAAGCACTAGAAAGCCCGCTGTGCAGAAAAGGCATGCTCGACGTCTACGTGTATACTATTGAAGGCCATGTTCTATTCATAGATCCATCTACACGTATTCCAAAGAACTACAACAGGTTCATTGGGTTAATGGAGCAATTGTTTAAGCACGGCCGAGTTCCCCCCGGAAGCGAGAGACCTTTAATATTTCTTAGAACAATTAAGCTCAAGGATTTATTTGAAGAGATCCATGTTAATGGATTAATTATTCTAAGTGAGAGATGTAGCTATAAACCACTACACGAGGTCTCCGCGATGGCTTTAAATGAGAATTTAGCCATCGGCATAGGGGCTTTTCCACATGGGGATTTCGAGGAAGAAACAATGAAGCATGCGAACTACTGTTACTCAATCTACAGCGGGTCTCTAACGACGCATATAGTTGTATCAAGAATTCTGGCTTCAACCGAGAGACTGTTAAATATACTAGAATTGTAGTAACGGAAAGTTTAATTAGTGAATCATTCCATGAACCTTTAATTAAACATAACAACCCCTCTTTAAAAATGATTAATAAGATAGTGTTAATGAAGAATCAAATTGCACAGGGTATTCATATTGGAGAAGATTTTAAACACTCATGACCCCTTGAGGGAATATGCTAGTTGGAATAGACTTGACGTGAATGAGAACGCTAACAGGTATCAAGGTCCAAGTAGCTTCTTCGCTTGGCTACTGGATAAGTATATGGAGCAGGATTCATTAAACCTGTTGCCGGGCAGCGTGCTTAAAGCTCACCTGGATGGAGTAATATATGTTCACAAGTTGCCTCACAGCGTCTACATACCTTACTGCACAGGCCACAGTATTTCAAGATTGCTTAAGAAAGGCCTTAGAACAATCACGATTGTTTCAAGGCCCGCCAGGCACTTCGACACGTTCGTAGACCACGTGGCGAACTTCCTGATAACGATGCAGCACTACTTCACCGGCGCACAGGCTTTATCCAGCGTTGAATGGTACGCTGGCCCATTCATAAGGAACGATAAGCCAACGTATAAGCAAATCAAGCAACAAATACAGAGGCTACTGTATAATTTGAACTACCCTACTCGCATAGGAATGCAAACATGCTTCACGAACTTCACTGTAACTATGAATGCACCGAGGAAAATGCTGGAGGGCGATAGAGCAGTCTACGGTGGTGTAGAGGTAGAGCCCCTCGGCGCATACGAGGAGGAGGCGAAAACCTTCTTCAAGGCGCTTACAGAGCTCTACTACGAGGGCGACAGCGTTGGGCAACCCTTCACGTTCCCTATTCCAACATTGATGGTTACGGCGAAGTGGATATGGGAGGACCCCGAGATACATGAAGCAGTGTTCAAAACCGCGGCTAAGAGGGGTAGCTTCTACTGGTTGAACACGAGGATGGTGGACCCGGACGCTACCTACGCGATGTGCTGTAGGTTGTCTGTGCGAATGGATGAACTAGGCTACGCGTACAGCAACTCGAAGTTCACGCTGAGCCTGAAGAGAGACCTCGAAGCCGTTAGAGAAGAGTACTGGAAAACCATTGAGAGGCAGAGGTTCGGTGGATTATGGGCTATGCCCGATATAACCGGTAGCGTGAACGTTGTGGATGTTAATCTCCCGAGGCTGGCTCTCGAAGCGAGGAAAGAGGAGTCAAGGTTCTGGGAGCTATACGATGATGCGTTGAAGATCGTCAAGGAGGCTATGGATTGGTTTAGAAACCGGTATATTAGCATCATGAGGAACTACCCGAACTTCTACGCTATGATAGTCGAGTACATGCCCGAGTTCCCGGCATTCCACTTCAACACGATTGGCCTGATTGGTTTACCGGAGGCGTCCGCCATACTGATGGGTGAACCAAAACTATGGCTGGACGGCGCCAGGAAGGACTGGCTTCGAGCCGCTGAGCTCATGAGGAGAATTGTTGAGCACGCGACGGAGACGGCTAGGAAGTGGATGCTTGAAGAAGGAGTCCCCTGGAACGTGGAGGAGGTCCCCGGTGAATCTGCTTCGCCCAAGCTAGCGTTGCTCGACTTGAAGAGGTACCCTGAGCTAGCCGAGTACCTGCCGGACCCCGGTAACCCCGTTTACGCTACTAGCATAGCCCCGTACTATGCTCCAATGGAGCTACCTGACCGGGTGGAGGTTGAGCAACGGGTTCAGAAGTACTTCACGGGCGGCGTCATGATGCACATATTCCTAGGTGAGGAAGCTGAGCCGGAGGCGCTAGCATCCCTTACAAAGAAGCTCATGGACACCGAGCTCGTCTACTGGAGCTACACGCCGGCTATAACGCACTGCAACAACTGCGAGAAAACATACACGGGCATATACCAGGCCTGCCCATCATGCGGAAGCAACAACGTCGACATATGGAGCAGGATAATCGGGTACTACCGCCCACTGAGAAACTGGAACCCGCAGAGAAGAAGAGAGTTCTGGACGAGGAGACACTACATATCTTCTGTAATATAGAAAGATACTTAACACAGTTACTTCTTCGTTAATAGTTTTTCATAACGTATCTTAGAACTCACTACTGTATTAAATTCAATTATAAGTTTATTGCAGATGACTATATTACAATTAGATTGTATGCCTCAAACTTACTTGAGGGCAGGAACTAGAAGATGCTTCGGGAAATGGGGTAAGCTTTTGGAGGACGAACAGCGTCGAAGAAGGCTTCGCAGTGAGATCCATAGGGTTGGAGTGGTAATGTTAGTCGTTTAAAGGCAATGCTCCATGGAAGAAGATGGTGAGAAAAGAAATGGATTACGAGATACTGCTGACTATACTTAGAGGTCTCATCGAAGAAAAAGTTATACAAATCGTAAACCAGGATAAGTACTTAATTCAAGCTTTTCATTAGTACTTAGTGAGAACATAGCTACATACGGCGCATCGTTCACAACGTTAGCTAAAGAACTTAAAGCAGAGCTTGTTAAAAGTAATAGAAGACAGATGAATACAGCGGTAAAAATAGAATATTTAAGTAGCTTTACTTCCTAACACTAATCTGGTGTGTTTTAATTGAATCTTCTCACGGCTGGTTGGAAAAATGTTTCGTTAATAGATGTATATGGATACACGTCCTTCACGATATGGACATGTGGATGCAACCTGCGATGTCCTTTCTGCCACAATTATAGGTTAGCCGAGAAGGACCCCTCCCTGTGTAGAGAGATAAATATTGGTAAAATAGTTGAGGAGCTGGAGGCAAGCAAGCATCTAGTTGACTACTTACATGTAACTGGTGGTGAACCATTATTACAACACCGAGCACTTGGAGAATTATATCGCGAAGCAGGGTCTATGGGTATTAAGCGCAGTTTAAACTCTAATCTAACACTTCCCTCACAATTAAGATACTTGCTGGAAGAAGAGCTAGTAGATCACGTCGCCACGGACCTGAAGATCCCACCCATCGACCTATATGGATTAAATCCCAATATAGTGGAAATATATTGGAGAAGGTTTCTAGAATCACTCGACTTGGTTAGAGAACATGGAGTTAAACTGGAGCTAAGAATCCCTGTATCGAGGAAATTGACGCCGGGTGTACTAGAGAAGTATATTAATGAAGTAGAGAACAAATTGAATGTAAACAATACACTAGTATTATTAAACCCGCTTCTAGGAGAGCCGTATGTTAAGCCTAGGAATCCCGCTTGGTGTAGAGAAAATTGCAATGTAAGTGAAAACGAGGTGAGAACATTAGTAGACATATTGAAATCAAAGGGCTTCAGTAAAATAGTAATTAAAACCATTCCTGGATTCTAGGGTAAAACACGCTATTTCAATAACCATAGGTCACGATGATTTTCCTGCGAGATGATTTCAGCGTTAGCAAAACACATAGATATGCGAAGTCTAATAGGGTTAAAATTAGAGGGAGTTAATTCAATACGTTATCATAGTTAAATACATTTCTACTGGAACAGAGTAATACATCTAAAGATCAAAAGCATTACTCAATAGTACAATCCACGAATTTATAATTACAAAAATGTTTGTCTCGAGATTTATCAATGAAGCTTTATAGTAATCTCTTTAAAATTTCATAGTACTAGGTTTTAGTTATATAGAGTACAAGAACTCGCAACTCGAAAGCCCAGTTCTTTAGGGCGGGGAGGAGGCCAGCTTATAAATAGTTCTAGTAGTATTGAAACTAAGGGCTTAGCTATGATTCTCAGCGACTGGGATATAAGGGTTTACTTGGAGAAGAAACTGCTTGTTATAAATCCATTGTTTGATGACACCGTGAGAGAGAATGGTGTTGACTTAAGGTTCGGCTACAGGTTCTGCCGGTTTAGGGGCGGTGAAGTTGTTGTAGATACAAGAGTTATGAATGTACCAGATGTACTAGAATGTATAGATGTGGATAAAGAGAATGGGTTTCTAATTAAACCATACGAGCACGTGTTAGCTACAACACTTGAGTGGATTGAGCTACCGTATGATTTGGTAGGATTAGTAAACCTGCGAAGTAGCTTCGCAAGAGCAGGTACATTCATCCCACCAACAGTTATTGATAGTGGATTCAAAGGCAATATCACCATCGAGATTATAGGAGGACCACACCCTGTTAAAGTATATCCTGAACAAAGGTTTCTCCACGTAGTCTTCCTGAGAACTAGTAGTCCAGTTTACAGACCCTACAGCGGCAAGTACCAGGGGCAAGTAAATGTAACGCCACCTAAACCGGACTAAGGATATCGATTACTGTTCTAGATACGGCTTCAGCATGTGATGGTTCACGAACTATTGGGTTTATTCATCAATGTGGTTTTCATAATTGATCCTTTGAGCCTATCGGAGCAATGATAACTCAACGAATTAGTAGTCGAGAAACCCGTTACCTACCGGTTGAGGTGAGTTTCGAGACAAGAGTAGTCTCCACGTTTCTATTACTCGACCTTGAAGGCCATTATAGCTAAGATCACAGGGGATTTAATTGAAGTTAGAAAAGACCTATTTGTAGAGTTTATGCCTGTACTAATCGATTAAATTCTATTTTCTATCGAGGCTGAAGGGATTGATTACATCTCCATGCTTCATTCTTGCATCTTCTAGTCTCTTTTTCTGCCACATGAGGATTTCAAACAGCTTTCTCGGAGTATCGTTAATTGCTTCATATATTTTCCATATTCTCTCTATTTTTTCAAGATGCTTGCTTATTCTCGTTGAAAACAACTTAATATATAGTGTTTCACTAAACTCCTTGTTCAAATATTTGCCGAATAATTCTGCTAGGTCACCATATATTGGTATCAAGCCTGTTGGTGTTTCAATAGCTTCAACATCGTTATTTACTCTCAGTTCCATCCATTTAAGCCAAACTAATTTGTCTGTTTTATCGGTTAGGTACTTTCCATTTTCATCTCTAATAAAGTAGTTGACTCCGAATATTCGTGGTTTTTCTCTTAGTAGTTTTCCAAATCTAAAATGCAACTCCACGAAAGCACCGGGTGATATTGAGAGAAAATCTAGCATTGCGAATGGGTTAAATTCCATTTTACCCACTTGACCGAGAACCGCTGCTGTTCTCTCGGATTCAAGAGAGGCTCCTTTTGTTACTATTCCATGGTCCCAATCAAAGGATTCTTCTACGGGAACCCACGTATCTGGGTCTCTGCCACCGAATATCATTCCTTTCACGGGCACACCTAGAGGGTCTTCTATTCTAGGATCAACCCTCTTTAGGTAGAAGATGCTCGTTGTAAATCTACCATTCGGATGGGAAGGCGGTATTTCAACTCCGTTTTCATCGCTCATACCAGGAGTCCATCTTCCAGCATAGTTTATACCGGGTTTGGGTGGGTATGGTTTGCCGTTCCACCATATGTCACCATCATCTGTGAGCAAAACATTTGCAAATATGACCTCGGTTTCCCGGCTCGTGAGGATCTCGTATATCTCGGGATCATCCCTCGGATTAACGCCATCTATTATTCCGAACATTCCAATCTCTGGATTAATAGCTCTTGCTTCTCCATTTACATTCCTAATTATCGCGAGATCGTCCCCAACTACTGTATCTGCTATTAATGCTGTAGATGTTTTCCCGCAGCCGGCTGGGAAAGCCCCCGTAAAATAAGATATCCTATCTCCAGGTCCTTTTACACCAATGATAAACATGTGTTCACATAGCCAGCTTTCCCTGTAACCCTTGTACACGCATAGCCTTAGGGATAGTTTCTTTAATCCCACGGTGTTACCTGCGTATTGTGTGTTCACGCTATACACGATGTTTTCCTCGGGATCTATGTAAATTCTTCTCTTATGAATGTTGCGAGACCAGCCGTTTTCATCTCTTTCGCCGGCACTGTGCAGGAATCTCATGAACTGTATATTGTTGCGTGTCGTGAATACATCATAGCAAATTCGATATAGAATATTACTACTGTGAATAACGTATGCGGAGTCGGTTACTTGAACACCATAGAGGGAGAACGGCGAGTTCTTGGGTCCGAAGCAGTATAATCCTATGAACATTTCCTTGTTTTCCATAATTCCTTTAAGTACTTCCCTGATCTCAGCTAATCCCTCCATTTTCTCCTTCGTATTGATCATCGGTATCTTGGCGTATCCTGTGACAAGTATCCTGGTGTTTTCTCTATCTCTTGCAAGGTCTCTTGGTCCATCCATGTGCACCGTATGTCTTGGATTATACTTAGAAGGATATTCTTCTTTTCTCTCGACGGCAACTCTACGAATGTACTCTAAGTCCTCGGGGTTCTCTGTTACAACAAATACCTTTCTCGGTCTAACCAGCTCTACTACTTCGAGAATCCACTTTAATAACTCGTAGTTATTGATACGGGATATTTTTTCAAGATTTACATCATCCATGTACTTCGATAACTTTTCCAGAACCAGCTTCTTGTTATCGGTTCTATTCAACTCTACTTGGCTACTTTGAGAAAAATGCATTCTTGAACACCATTTTCAGGCATCATCACTAGTTATATTATGTAAAGAGGAAATAATATAAACAATATATATACATACAGTTCAATATCTCTATATTCAAGACATATCAAAATATAGTTGTAGTGGTGATTTTACCTTATTCTCTGCAGAGAGAATATCAACGCTACCTGCATGGTAGTAAAGATAAAGCACAGTTGTGTTGATGACTCCGAGGAATTCTTAAAGAATAGGATGCCGCCGCCGGGATTTGAACCCGGGTTTCCCGCACCCACGGTGCCTAGGGTGTCACGGGCTCGAGAGGCCCGCATACTTGACCGGGCTATACTACGGCGGCATTCCATTAATTCACTAGCGTTAAGGGATTTTTAAGTCTTTTAATCGCGTGAATAGGTGTCCTGGCAATCGAGATCAACCGGTAGATCAGGGCTGTGTAGCAATATTGCCTCTTTGAACGGGTCTAGGTATACTCCCATAGCTTTGAATAAAACACCTTTCGAGCGAGCTTCCTGCATTGTTCTACCTATGAGTTTATCTTCATTACAGTATAGTTTGAATCCTTTTGACCTAGGTATCCCAGCTACGAATACTACTATTCCAACTCCTCCCCGCTCTACGTATTTTCCTAGTTCCCTAATTTGTCTTCTGCCTCTAGGTGTTGGAGCATCTGGGTAACCAGCATAGTTTCCAGGTAGATTCATAACCGCGCTTTTCAATTCAACTAGAACCAATTGACCCCCACATAAATACGCGAAATCTATTGTCTCCGATGATAGCTTGTAGTTCCTCTTGAATAATCGGCAGTCTTTAAGCCAATTGAGTAATCTATTTCTTTGTGCAATTAGAAATGCTTGTTCTTGGAGCCTGGTATCTATAAGTGAAGCGTAATCACCACTCTCTACTCCTATGATCCTGTATTTTAATTTACCATTTCTATTTTCAATACAATAACCTCGTTTTCCTTTCTCGAGAACACCCTTAAGTCTACCGGTGTTATTGATGTAAGCGGTATAGTGTTCACTGTTCACAAGTACTTTTACCGTGAATAAACTGGTTCTCTCAATAATAATGCATTCATGCAACCTAAGATCATTCATTAACGGTATACTCTCCGCCAGTGGAAGAACACCTCTTAATAGCCGGTTTAATTCTATCACGCCATAGTATAAGAAGCAAAATTATTGATAGCTGTCCAAAATCAAGGTAGAAGGCGGAACCCGCGTCTGAATGCTCCACAATTATCAATGGATAAATAGTGATAACTACATATTGTGAGATACTAAATAGAACAGCGTAGTGTAAACCCCCGATCAACACTAGAATTGTTGATGTTATCAGCCTTATTTTCTTTGAGTCGAATAAAGCGTGTATAAACACCACTGTAATTAACAGTATTGCTAGTAGTCTACTGAGCAGAAAAACCCCTTCACTCAAACCAATGCTCATTGACCATTGCCTCATTCAATATTTCTCTCTACTCTTAACAATTAAGAATTCTCGGTTTTATTATAAAATCTATAAACTCTACTCAGCGATATGAGATCTTATGCATCATAAAGACCTGGGGTATCGGAGCATGATTTAAGGGATCAGCTTAACGATTGAACACTGCTTACAGCACCTTGTATTCTTATGTTGTTATTTTTCTAACATTAAGGTTATAAGCTTTGATTTATTATTGTAATTAATGAAGATAAGGGTGTAAAAATTGACGATGTGGAAATGCGAGGTATGTGGATTAATATATGAAGGAACCGAGCCGCCGGAGAAGTGTCCTAAGTGTGGTGCTCCAAAAGAGAAATTCAGAAAATTAAGTGAAGACGAAGAAAAACTAGTCACAAGGTCCAGGTATTCAAACTACCTACATATGAAAGCGTATACTTTGCTACAAGAATTGCTCGAAGTAGCTGAGAAAGGTATACAGGATAATTTGGATCCAGGTTGCTTCAGGATCTTCACGGAGGAAAAGGGGTTTGCATTAATAACAATGCAGAAAATAAAAGCTGAACTCGAAGCACATATGAAGAAGCAGAAGTGGGGTTAGCTTCAAAATAGTATTCTTAATTGTTTTTCTTAATTCTCCCTGGTTGCTTTCAACGGCTTTAAAGATTTAATATTTTTCTCTTTTGAACTCGGGGGTATGAATTATGAAATAGTATCCCTAGATCACTCGAGAAAACAGAGCTATGCAAGATTAGTTCTAAGGACTCTTATGATGAGAATTATTGCTTTACAAGTTCATTTAAAGCAAGGTGGGCTATGTAGAGCATTTTTGATTTCTCCTCGAGGTATTTCAATATTGATTCCTTCTCTTTATCCAGGATCTTCCTGTGCTCTCCTATTTTCCTGAACACGTTGGATATAATTGCATAGTTCACGGAAGGCATTAAACCTAGAGCTGAGGCTACTTCATCGATGCTCAGAGCTTTAACTCCGTATTTATCTATTAATACTGAAGCATCTATTACAGCATCCCTATTGTTCTCCAGGAGAGAGATAAGTCTCCTCAGATTAGCTTGCTTCAATTGCATGAGGGTAACTTCTCTGTTCTCCACGAGCAACTTATACTCCTCGTAGAAAACCTTATCTATAATCAAATTCTCGAGTTCTAGCAGGGATTGTGGTGGTTTAATTAAAGGCACTGGGGGATACAAGTCGACTGATCCTTGGAACTTTTCGCCATCGAAGAAGCCGTGTGCCGTGATCAGAGTTGGCGAAAGAGATTCCTCATCTATTACTTCACTCACGATAACATATGATAATATCCTTAATGCTGGACTAGGACGAGGAATATATAATTCCTTACCGTGAATCAACGCCTTGATTTTATCACGAGCTAGTATGTAATCAATAGCTCTTATTGCATATGTTTTCACGAGATCCCAGTTGAATTCAATTGTCACTAAAGTAGAGTACGCTATATCATCTACCTCGGAGATCAGAATCCTATCGAGGTCGCTTGGAGAATGTTGCTCCACAATTCTCCTTATATTTAACCAATCCAAGTTCTCTATGATCCCAGCTGCTTCCGGTTCATGTAGTGAGAAATACTTGTACTCGCCGAGTTTAACTACATCGTAGAGTATTGTGTATAATGGTATTCCAAGATACCGTCTTAGTAGAACAACTAGGTATGATAGAGCAAGTCTCAGTAGCTCCGGGTTTTCCCTCGGATCAATAGAGTATGTATATCCATATGTGAAATCCCGGTATTCGCCGCCAGTGGGCGTTGGAACGTATATTGTTCTTTTATCGTAGTAGACAACTGGTTCACCTCTTGTAAACATATACTTGGGTTTTTCGGATCGAATTGTCCAAATACACCTCTCGGGTATTTTAATGTATTTGCCGAAGCCGTTTCTAGGAGTATATACGATGCAGAGCTCCTCGCTCGTAATTCTACCTGAGAGCAGATCTCGTATTATACTCGGTGTTTCGTTCCATTTCAATTTAATATATCTATATTCCTCGAGGGCCTGCGCTAATGCATCATTAGCTCTAAAGTCAATGTCACGTATCCTTTTCTCAACAACGCTTCTTACATATCTAGTTGATTTCCCATAGTTAAGTGCTGTGACAATAGCTTCTTCGCCATAGTCTATGCACCCGGGTTGAAACTTCTCCACGAGGTCAACGTGTCCAATGGGTTCTAGTGGGATGAGAGCTCCTTCTTTCTCCAGGTATCTTTTAATACCGTATGGTGGAGCATACTCGTAGAAGTTTATTTTTTCAAATAAATCCCGGAGCATTTTTTCATTTACCTTATTCTCGGATGTTAAAACACCTGCGCTTCTGAGGGCATCGATCTCCATGTTGTTTAGTTCCATTTTGAACCATGGGGATTTGAGTTTAATTACACCTGTGAATAAGTACATGTACAAGTTTCTCGGGTTAACGAGTGTTTTCTCTAATCCAAGATTAAGCCAGGAGTTGAAGGTGCTTAACCCGCTGCTTAATAGTTCCTTATCCCACCTTGAATAAGGAACAATAATTGTCTCAGAAAACCCTAGTTCCCTACGTCTTCCTTTTCGCCCCTCTCGTTGATAATATTCTCTAACGTCGTCAGGTAAACCTAGGTGAATCACTCTAGCTACAACCCCTATGTCTATCCCCTGGGAGAGAGTGCGAGGAGACACTATGACCTTTACTTCTCCTTTTCTCGCTTTTTCCTCTATTTCCTCCCTGGTTTTCTTTGGAACAAGATGGTGGTGTGCTGCTATAGGTGCTTTTTCACCGTATTTCATCTTTAGTGATTTAACAAGTTCCTCTGCTGATCCTATGCTCCTGGTGAACACTAGGGTTACATATTCATCATTGAAATACTCTGAGATGAGTTCATGTGGATCAATACTTATACTTGGTATACTGTATCCAAGACCTTCAAGAATGGAGGTTACCTTGTATGCTTGTTTCTTGAATTCGTCGAAGTTGTGAATAATACTTGTGAACGAATTTAGCTCAGGGTGTTTGCTAACTATAGTGTTCCACTGATTGCGGATACTCTGCCAAATTAACTCAAGGTTTTTACCGAGCACTATGTAAGTGTGGTTTTCGACTTTGAAGGGTTCTCCTTCTATTATTCTACACTCCCCGCTCGTTGTTTCCCTAATGAAATGGCACAGATCACCTGGATTAGCGATGCCTGCTGATAATATGGCGACTTGGAGTTTTTTCTCGTTAATACTCGAGAGCAGGTAGATCATTGCCAGTAACAAAGCTAAGCTACGAGGTCCATAGAAATCCAATTCATCTACTACTAATAAGTCAAGCTTACTGTATATGGGTGCTAAGTAAGCGGCCTCCTTCTTCACGAAGAACTTCTTTAAATCATGTAGTAGGAAAGCTGGATTAGTTATTATTAAATTAGAGGAAGCAATGCTTAGTCTAAGAGTAGTTAAATTATTCTTCTTCAAGTGTTCTTCTTTTCTAACACTATCTAGTTGCACTGGTTTTTTACCTATTAAACCCAAGTATTTTTCGAGGCGTTTGATTTGATCATTGGCTAATGCTAAAGTAGGGTATAGAGCTAAAACGTGGAAATCACTTCGCTTTTTAACTTCATCGAGAAAATATAGCGCCCATGCCTCTGTTTTACCACTACCTGTTCCCGCTCTCAGAACAATACTTAATCCTTTTCCTAAAGCTGAGTAAGCTTCATACTGGTGTTTGTAGAGTTTAAGATCACCCAGTTCTATGGAGGAGAACTCCGGGACTATATCCTTGAATCTTAATTCAATGTACTGTGGTTCAGATGAAGGTGCAACGATTTTTATATAGCTATAACCCTTACTTGCTAAAATGGCTTCACTATAGATTCTGCTCATATGGTAGCCCGACACTAGGCTTCTAATTGATTACTATGCTCATAGTACAATATAAGTTATAGTTGTGAAATAAGCATACGTTAACCTTGCTTGATGAAGATATACCTATAAACAACGCCGAGCCTCACGTTCCTTATAAACAAACACCATGAAATGAATAAACAGGTTGATGCTGGTGATGAGCAGCGAAGCATCGAGCAGTTACTTGGGTAAGCTTCTTGTTCTAAAGGAGCTTGATAGCATAATAGATTTCGCTAGAGCTAGCCAATTTCATAGATATCTTCAGCACGTTAATTCAGAGCTTTATAGGTGTTATACCCGGTGAGTTCTATGGCATATTAAGTTTCTTTAGTGTAAGTAAAGCTGAGTTGGCGTTGCTAACGAACTTGATACTAATTACTATTAGTATTGCTAATATACTAGCTTTATATGCAGTAAACCCTGGGTCAAAATACGCTATTTACTATTATGCATCTATAATATTGATTCTAACAGGATTGGGGTTACTTGTTGGTATTTATATAATTAAAACATTCATGGGTGAGTTTATTCAACTGGGTGAATCTCCTTAGCTAGAATGGATACATATATCTAGATTTGGTTTCAAAGCAAATTACTCAACGAATTTTCCACAATAGGTCTTCTTCGCTAGGGTAGCGGGCCCGCCGGGATTTGAACCCGGGGCCTCCGGCTGTCTTCGAACCCGCCGGCGCTTAGGAGGCCGGCGCCCTATCCTGGCTAGGCGACGGGCCCTAGTGACTCATCCTAGTTTTTAGAGCTATAATTAGGGGTATATAAGCAATACGTGTTTAGTTACTTCGAGTGAAACATATTTCTATAATTGATCCCCATGTCTATGTTTTACGTCAGTAACATAGCTATGGTGTATGAGAACACTGCTAGTAGATAAGCTGTAGTAAGCATTAATACAAGAGATGTTAGAGCGTATTTTAAACTCCTAGTTTCACTATATATCGCTATAATCGTGGGAGCGCATGGAATATAGAGAGCAATGAACAGTGATAACGCCACCGCGGAGGGTGTTGATAAACCAATGTACCTAAACGCCTCCTCGAATGATAATGCTCTCGTTGTTGTAATTATTGCGCTGATCACTAGTTCCTTGGCTAAAAAGCCCAATATAACTGCATAAGCAACTATCCACGCGTTTTCACCAGTTACTCCAATGGGGTTCAGAAATGGTGCAATGCTTCTAGAGAATACTGCTATAATGCTTTCCTCGACGTTATCTGTATATGCTCCATGAATAGTTAAGTGTTGTAATCCCCACGAAATTATGCTTACGAGAAAGATCACTGTGCCCGCTTTGATCAAGAAGTGTTTTAATTGAAACCACGTGAACCACCAAATTACGCGGAGGTATGGTCTATGAAGAGGCGGGACTTCTAGTAATAGCTCGATTTCAACACTCCTTTTTCTTTCGAAAAACACGTGTATAATATAGCTTAATGCTAGGAAAACCGAGAAAGCAACTAGGTAAACAAACGGCACGAGAACTGATCCAGCGAACCCTCCTAGCGCTGTAGCAATCGCTAACAACACAATCAGTCTTGCTTGGCACGGTATGAATGGAGTTAATAGAATTAATTTCAATCTCTCAAAGTAATTAGGGGATGCACGAGTGGACATCACGCCGGGTACATTGCAACCCAGGGATAGTGTAATA
>JAUQPA010000015.1 GCA_030550615.1 Thermoproteota archaeon
CTCAAAGCCGAATTTGAGATTTTATTGCCCACGACGTATACTTTCTCGGGGTTGATGTTTACTTCTCTCATGACACTTAGTATTCTCTCGGCTGTTCTTAGACTCATTATTGATTGATCAATTACGATTATTAATGTATTAACGTATTTATCAACACGTCTACTTAAATGCTCTAAGCCTGCTTCCATATCCATTAGTATCACGCTGTAGTTTTTCAATAGGTTTACAAGTATATGTGTCAAAATGGAATTAACGAAGCAGTAGCATCCCTCTCCTTCGCCTCTACCCATAACTAATAAGTCAAATGATTTTGTTTCAACGAGGCAATCCCTCATAATTAGGTATTGAAGCAACGATGTTTTTTCCAAACCCGAGTTATTGATGTCGTTTATTTTTCTCCTGAAATCTTCTACGATATCTCCTATTGTTCGAAAATAATTTACTCCAACGAGCTCTGGTAAATTAGCCGCTGGATCAGCATCGACAATTAGTATTGCATCATCAACTGTTTCATCAAGTAAAACTTTGAGAAGCAGAGCTGTTAATGTTGTTTTTCCAACACCTCCCTTTCCGGATATTGATGCTATGAAGGGTCTGCGCATTTTCTTCACGTTTCTCATTGTAAAATTGTATTCATGCTTACTTATTTTTCATCCATGGTTTTATACTAATACTCATTCTATACCAAGTCGGAAACAAATCAGGTTTACCTGGTAGAATGAATCCTGCTTCGTACTCATCCAAGAAGTTTGAATCCATCATTAACTCCACGACAGCCATGTTCTTAGCGACTCTTTCGGCTTCATACATACTTGTTCTCGAAACTAGTGTTAGGAACGCTCCGCCGAGCGATCCGTTCCCTATATAGGTTATCTCAGCATTTGGGAACTCAGGTATCATGCCAATAGCTATAGCGCTATTTATGTTGAGGTATTTACCAAAAGCTCCACATATGTAGACTTTCCTGATGTCGTTGACTGTTAGATGCATTCTTCTGAGGAGAACGGATATACCTGCACAGACAGATGATTTAGCGTCAATTAGATTATATATATCCTTCTCGGTGATCACGATGTCTCGTCCAATACTAGATTCCTCCGCTGGAACCACAACGTATTCATATCCCTCGGAACCCTCCCTCACGTATGGTGAATTTATGTTTCTATGGAACTTTCCTCGTCTATCTATTACTCCATTAACAAACAATTGTGCAATTAAATCAATGTAGCCGGATCCACGGATAGCTATTGGTTTAACGCCTTTAATTCTACTGTAATGTGTTTTCAGGGACTCGGGTCTCATCCTCGTTGATCAAGGCGAGATGAATGCTTTGATTTCATTATATTGACTACTTTGTACGTTGCCTCCTTAATGCATTCTCGTAATTCATTAGACTTCAGCAATATGGGATCATTGAACCGAGTCCATATGTAAATATCGTAATCCAAACATTCATTAGTACATTTAACTTCCATTACTAAATCCGATATAGCCTTATTTAATTTGCTAACATAGGGGGTTATTCTACTAGCGAGTCTTGCCATCATAATTCCTTTTCTCTTAAAATAAAAGATCTGGTTTTGAAGCAAATGCATATAGTCCTCTATGTTCTTTGTGGAGTTCATCAATATTCCAACATCGTGAGTTATGATCATTCCTGGATCAAATTTATCAACCAATTCGTTTTCTAGAGCATTCAATTCAGTTAAACTATACGCATATGGATTTATTGGTTCAATGATAAGCTTGCTAACAATTAAGTCAGCGCATTCTTTGCAACCTGTGGATCTCTCGATCACGTGTTTAAATGCTAGTTGTACCACGTTTCGTGGATATTTGTATGTTATGAATAGAATTGGCTTAAGCGTGTTATATGCATGTAAACCAAGCAATGCTATGCATATAGAAGGTACCCAGGGTCTGAATTTAGCTGGGTATTCGTAATATATTAGGGTTGATTTATGTATTTGAGGGATATTGCTACGTAGAATTTCGCAAGGCATCTCTACGAATTCTTCAACCTCGCTGATTTCAGATAAAATAGGTGGTGATAACAGTGATATCCCGGTTTTGGATCGTATTGAAAAAGGTATTTCAGCAACTGTTAATTCATGTCCACGTACTTTCCTAATCTCCATGAATCTCTCTAGAAGCCCTCTCGTGATCCTATGCTTTAATATTAGAAAAACATCGCTTACAAACTCTATGTTACCTAGCTCGATCGTCTCCATGCCGAACGGCAACTCCGCTATGAGTATAACCGGTCCTTTTACCATCTTCTGCAATTCATAGAAGTAGTTTTGCAAATAGCCTCTAATTTCAATATCTGCAGATAAAGTCTTTAACATAGAAGAAATAGAGTCTATTGCTACTACTCTAGGTGAGTAATTAGCTACTTCTTTGTTAATGATGTTTATTATTTGATTCAAGGATGAACCATCCGTAACAACAGGCAATTTTAAGAATCTAAATAAACCGATTTTTTCGTATTTTTCTAATTCTAATCCAACACCAGCTGTTTCATCAAGAAATTTCTCTTTAGGCTCCTGAAAGCTAACATATAAGCATTTTAATCCTTGGTAAACGAAAGCAAGACAAATTGATGAAGCTAGAATTGTTTTACCTGAACCGGGGTGACCTGCAATAACAATCAATCGTTCTTTATTTACATTTCCAATGTGTTTCTCAAGCTCATTTATGAGTTTCATGTGATTCTCTTTTGTCAATTTGTCTGACACCTTGCAATCCATGTTGAATAAAGCAAGCACATGTTAATAATGTATTCGATAAGTACTTCGTTTATGTTCCTGGTTTGTTAAACAGAGTACATTGAAATGTACTTGTATTTATTCAATCTAGTTTACAACCGAGAGCTCGCTCTTTGTGATGAGAGAAGGTTAGGGGTTTATAGCATTGGCCAAGATATTCTCTGAAAGAGAGTTGTGTTCCATCACTTAATACTTTATTCCCATAATTTATAGTTTCTTGTGTTTTATTAACAAGCTGAATACTTCTTGAGCTAGATCTTTGGAAAGAAGTGTCTACATCTGCATGCTTTATCTCTAATGCACCGCCTGAATATTAATTCAACCAGGGTCAGAATATGTTTTTGTACTTCTGGCGGAAACTTATCAGCTTTAACTATGGTGTTACCGCCTATTTTCACTGCTGTATCTAAATCACTGCTATAAAACTGGTCAACAAGAATGGAGATCGCATCACTTATCTCTTGGCTAATTTCAATGTTTCCTTTCGCAATTAATTCAACTATTTCGCTAAGTGTATTAGTGAAGAGAACTATATCCAGTGCTTCCGGTACATTTAAACTATCCTCGTAGTATCGGATTTTAAGTAATCTTACCAGTAGTAACCGGGTATATTTAAAATCTGATAATAGTACGTTTAACTCGCCTTCGCGTCTAATTATTTTTTTGAAAACTTCGCAGAACTTAGCGAGCAGCTCACTATAATCAACTTTAATGTCGGGAAATATAACCGTGTGGTATTTAGCATCAGGTTTTGTTACAAATAAAAGGGAGGGAACCTCCTTTTTTAGTTCATTGAGCAACTTGACAGCTTTTTCGTAGTCTGCCTTTAACTTAATATTACCAATACCCTCCATGAATGCAGCTATGAGCTTGGCAAACGCTATTTTATCTGTACCTTCAATCATTATTTGTCCTCTAAGCAATTCGTTTTCTTTGATTGGTGTCATAATTACTCTAGTCCCATCATATATTAATTTCACCTGATCTCCTACATTTACTCCAAGCTGCTTCATCCATGTTGAGGGTATTACAACAGCACTTGACTGCTTACCAACTCTTATAACTTTCCTAATTTCAATGCTCAAGATTAAACACCATTAACTGAGATTAATTGAGTAACAATAGGTATCCTCAGTAAGTAATTATGTAGAGTTCTTTTTATTATTCTTGGTTATTTCAAATATTGAGAAATTCAGATACCCCGTGTTATTTTATATAATATCTTTTTTCTTTCCTCGTATATGACGCGCCATAAGTTATCTCGGGACAATGGTTGCCCACCACCCATTAAACAACCTCCGGGGCACATCGTGTAGATCACCGCATGGTCCACTTCTTTATTCATCAAACTCTCGATTTCGTGTAAAGCATTGACATATTTCACATTGGGATCTATGTTAATTGCTAGTCTTTCTGTGGATTCAGCTGTCAACGAGTCTCTTGGAGTATTTTTCAGCAATATTTGCAGTTCCCTGCTAGTTAAAGCATTCCTTAGCGTTTTTCTCCAAGCGACGCATTGAGTTATATAAATCGCATTACTCGGTATTCTTGGAACAAGTAGCTCTACGTTGAGATCTGGGTAATTCTTCTTAAGATATCGATACTCAACAGGGCTTTTGGCGTAAACTCTGCCCGGATGCGCCTGTGTATCGTTGGAGTATATCGTGATCTTAGAGTATCCGAGTACTCGTAGAGCGCTAAGTATCTGTGAAGGATCCATTTTTTCGGCCTCAGCTAATGATGCGAGAGCTTCTGGCTCGATGTAGATCTCCGTGGTATTACTGCTGATTAATTTTTCGGGTTCAAGTTTATATGTAATTGCACCAACCGGGCAGTACGCTACGCATAACCCGCAGTAGTGACAATCAATATTGCTGAATTGCTCTTGGTAAGGAGTAGATATAAGTGTTGATATACCTCTATTAACGTAATTTAGTACATTTGCCTGCATAATTTTACATACTTCTACACATCTACCGCAGACTATACACTTGGATGAGTCTAGTATCAAGAACTCTTCATTATCGCTTATTTTAACTACCGGGCGATCGACAAGATCAAATCTTCTTTCATACCTCGATGGTTTTTCGCCCTTCAAAATATCTTCGAGAAGCGATAGAAATTCTTCTATTCTAGCTGGACATCCGCGGATATAGTAATCTACTTTGATGTAGTAAGTTAACGGCTTGGATCTTTGTTTTTCATTCTCATCGTGTAGTCCAGCTTGAACGCCGCCGTGAAGAGCACAAGTACCCATAGCAATTAAGATCTTTGATCTCTCCCTTGCGAATCGAAGCTTCTTATAGTCATCATCACTAACGACTGATCCTTCAACAACCGCGATGTCGTATTCATCACCTTTTCTTATTCCAAGCAGCCGCCAATCAACCAATTCCGCACCGTATTTTTCCAGTAATTTGAACAATTGCTCATTAACTACGTTGTAAAAACACCCTTCACATCCCGTAAGAGATATGAAGGCTATTTTCAAGTGAATCGACCCTATGAGATTTTAATTACATGAACAGCGCAAGGTATACATGGATCGTAGGAACGCACCAGCATCTCAACATACTTGGTTATCTTATCAACTTCAACGTGGTTAACATATAGTTGCTTTGTAAGAGCTTCCACGGATTTCTCTACGTGTTTGGTAAACATAACAGTCGGTGTTAGAATATTTACATTGCTTATTCTACCATCTTCTTCGATTTCATAGTAGTGTATTAGTAATCCACGCGGTGCTTCGATCACAGATAATCCTTTTCCTTTCTTGTAGCTGGGTAGCGTTCTCCTAGGTGATTTACCAGCTATACTTCTCAATTTATTTATCACATCATTTACCAGGTATTGAGTTTCTATAGCTTTGGCTACTATGTTGCCATATGGATTATTTAACATGTAGAGCAATCCTTTACTTAAATCAACGTATTTCCTAGCTAAAATTCTAGCTCTTGCTCCGACGAAGAAAACTTGGCCATTGAAAACACAAGTCTTGCTGTTGGAATATGCTGGTTTAGTTTCATTGAAGTAATTTAAATAGTTTTCGCTATTAATATTAACTTTTGTATTATTACTTATTAAAACATATGGTTCCTTTGTTGGAACACTTCTCTCAGGCCAGTTATATAGTGCTAAGTACGTGGGGGAAGGATCGTTCATTGAAGGCATATTAATATTGTTTAAAACATAGTTCACAATTAAATCAATAATAGGAGCTAGATTTTCCATTGATTTAATTGTTCTCTCAATGTTTAACCTTGATATTTCTTTGAGAAAACCACCTGGCATGTATGGTTGTGGTCCCGATAATCTTCCGCATAGTGTATTTAAGGAGTTCTTTAATATCTCCCTAGCCTTGATAACATTGGATAAGATTCTCGGCTCGAGGTTTTTATAATCAGGTAGCGCAAGGAACGCTAAGTGCACTAAGTGATTTTCTATTATTTGAAGTTTATTACATATATCCCTCAACTCAGCTGTAACTTCATCGACTTCTACTCCAAGAGCGTTTTCAATTGCTAAATTCGATGCCCAGAAATGAGCGTGACTACATACACCACAAATCCTCGCTGCGATATACGGTGCGTACTTATAGTTGCGTCCAATGATTAAGCGTTCGAATAGTCTTTCGCTCAGTAATCCCGAGTACTCAGCTTTTATTTCTTCATTCTTTAAGTACAACGTGATCTTCGATTCGCCAGCCACCCTGTAAGGTTCAAGTTCTAATCGAGTATCACTCACTGCATATACACCTCTCGAATTAGATTCTGAAACCTACTTGGAAGAATTGGCCAAAATATTCTCGTAATTGCTTCTAAATCCTCTTTTTTAATATTGTTCTCCTTGTAAAATCGAAGCGCGTTTCTCCAGGTACTTGTACTTGATACAAATCCTCTGCACCCAATGCATGGAGCATTCTGCTTGGTGCATTCAGCCTCGCATCCTGCAATAGTGAGGGGTCCTAAGCACGGGATACCTTGTTTTACCAAGCATAGATCGCCGTATAAAGAGCACTCAGAGCAAACTGGTATACCTTCAACTCCGAGTTCCTTTGATAGTGAGACAAGTAAACATGATCCCTTCCTGTAGCAATTCCAGCAGATTATATTATGTGTTGCTAAAACCAACTCGAAGTTGATTTTCCTCATCTTACTTAATTCATCATCGCTCGTAGTTATGACCATACCTTCTTGAACGGGAAACCTACATGACGGCACTATTCTTCCATTAGCTTTTACAATACATATTCTACATGTTGCTTCATTAAATAAATCTTGAAGATAACACAGCAAGGGAACTTTGAAACCTGCTTTTTCAATGGCATCTATAATATATGAACCCGGAGGTACATCTATTTCCACATTGTTAACTTTAACTTTAACCACAGTTACCACCTATGTTTTCTCGATCGCACCAAAAGGACAACTAATTAAACACGCACCGCATCTCACGCATTTCGAGGAATCAATGTAGTGTGGTTTACCAGCTGCTCCCGTAATAGCGTTAGCTGGGCATTGCCTTGCGCAAACACCGCATCCACGACACTTCTCATTGATTATAACGTATGTAACGAGTTTTGGACATACTTTAGCAGGGCATTTTCTATTCTCTATATGTTCCCTGTATTCGTTATCGAAATACCTGAGAGTTGATAATACTGGATTTGGTGCTGAACCACCTAACCCGCATAAACTAGTTTTAATTATCGATACGCCTAGATCCCTTAGAACCTCAATATCAGATACGTCTCCTTCACCGTTCACTATTCTTCCTAGAATATCATTCATTATTTTCATTCCAACTCTGCACGGTAAGCATTTTCCGCAAGACTCGGCTAATGTGAAATCAGTAAAGTACTTCGCTACGTTAACCATACACCCTGAATCATCGATTACAACTAATCCCCCGGACCCCATTATTGCTCCATAAGCTTGCAGTGTTTCATAATCTAATTCTAAATCAAATAAGTTGAATGGTATGCATCCTCCGCTTGGTCCACCCACCTGAACTGCTTTTACTTTTCTACCTTCAATAGGTCCTCCCGCTAGTTCATACACTAGTTTTTTAATGGTTGTCCCCACGGGTACTTCGTAAACTCCGGTTCTTTTTACTGCTCCAGTTACGCAGAACATTTTAGTTCCCTTTGATTTCTCTGTTCCGTACTTCGTGAACTCCTCTACTCCAACTTGAAATATAGTTGCAACATGAGCTAGTGTTTCAACATTATTCACGAGCGTTGGCTTACCCCATAATCCACTCACAGCTGGATATGGTGGTCTCTGCCTTGGTCGTGCTCTACCTTCAATTGCGGCTATTAACGCTGTTTCCTCGCCGCATACAAATGCTCCAGCGCTCCTATAGACTTCAATATCGAAGTTGAAGCTTGTGCCCAATATTTTCTCGCCAAGAAACCCCTTCTTCCTTGCTTCGACAACTGCTTTTTCTAATCTATCTGCCATGAGGGGTTTCTCAGCTCTTACAAAAATATAGCCTTTAGTTGCTCCTACAGCGTAAGCAGCTATTATTAATCCCTCTACGACCCTATGGGGATCGGACTCTGCTAAAAGCCTGTTCATGAATGCTCCGGGATCGCCCTCATCTCCGTTACATATAACGTATTTTTCATCGCTTTTTTGTTCATACGTTATTTTCCACTTGAGCCAAGTTGGGAAACCAGCACCACCTCTACCTCTCAAACCCGATTTCCTGACTACTTCGATTACCTCCTCCGGCTTCATTTTCAACGCTTTTCTAAGTCCTTCATAGCCGCCGGTTCGAATATACTCATCTATCGACTCTGGATCTATTATTCCACAGTTTCTTGAGACGAACCTCACTTGATACTTCCACTCTGGTTTATCGTCGAGCAGCGGTATTCCATAGTCTTTATCATCTATTCTAAATCTAAGAGCATATGCACCTGAGAGATCTTCGCTTAGATACCTATCTAATATTTTCTCGACATCTAGTGGTTTAACGTTCGCATATATTGCGGGAGGTAGGTTTTTGCCGGCGATCATTATCCATGGATCTAGGAAACATAAACCCATACAGCCAACTCTGTGTATTTCAGCACTAACACCGGTTCTTTTAATGTAATCTTCAATAGCTCTATATACTTCCTGTGCCCCCGTAGCTAAAGTACAACTTGATATAGGAACATGTACTCTTAAATCATGGTGCCCATATATTATTTCATGTAATGAATATTTACTCAATTAAACTACCTCACTTGCGGATCGTTGCGGAATATTTTAATGCGATTTTTCTCGCGTCATTGGTGTTCAATCTTCCATGTATGTACTTCTCGCCTGTTCTAGTGCTAATCACCATTACTACGGGAGCAAGGCTACAGCACCCGAAACAACGTGCTTTTTCAACTGTGATAGATACTTTACTAGTAGCTAATTTCAATGCTTCGTAAACATTACTTGCACCTCTTAGGTAACATGCCGTTCCAAAACACACTTGAAAAACATATTCTCCAACAGGCTCTAGTCTGAATTGATGATAAAAAGAAGCAACGGAAATAATATCTGAAATCGGTACACCAAGCTTACTTGAAACTACTTCAAGTACTTTTCTCGGAAGATATTTTAATTCATTTTGGATATCTTGGAGGATTGGAATCAACTTACTTCTATTACAACCATGTTTACTAATAATAGTTTCCACTAGCCTTAATACATCAGTTTCAATCGCATATTCAATTTTGCTGATTTCCACACGGCTCATAAGCAGTAGACCCCTGTATTGAACTAGGATATTGTAGGCTTAATTCATGATGTTATAATATGTTATAACATGTAATTACATGTAAATACCAGGTAATTCGAGATTCGAGAACACCATGTTGTTGATTCCAAATAGAAAATTTCCTCACGTGGCATGATAATAGTTAACTATTTTATAAAGATAAAACCAAATAATAAAAATAAGGATGAAAACAACCCGGAGATTTTAATGGTGGTTGATTGAATTATCATGTTTTAAACCTTATTAATGAACTTAAGAAGTACATTGGTGATTTCCTCGGCCGGGAAAAACTAATCATTATAGGAGGACACCCTGGTTCAGGTAAAACAACTCTAGCTTCATCAATATGTCTTGCATCAGTTCAGCAGGAGTATAGATGTCCAGGAACCAAAAGAAAAGTTCTATGAGGAGATCAAAGCAGTGGGATTAAACCTGGAGGAATACGAGAAAAATGGATACTTCAAGTTCATTAAGCTACCGTTACTGAGCGATGAAGAAACCTTAGAACAACTGTTTAATACCATTACGAAGGAAATTGCTGAGTTTAAACCACGGGTAATAGTAGTGGATTCTATAACGCCATTATTAAAAACAGTGACTCAAGATGTAAAAGCCAGGAGCTATCTCCAGAACTACTTTTACGAATTACAGAGGATTATAAGTGGACCGGTTATATTAATAGCTGAGTTACCTTATGGCGAGGAGCAATTAAAACTGGGAGATGTAGAGTTCGTTAGCGACGTGATTATTGTTCTTAAGCACCGAGTTATAAGGGGACTTATTGCCAGATTTATGGAAATAAGGAAGATTCGAGGACATAATTTAACTCTAGCAGAGATACCTTTCTCAATACAACCTCAACGAGGCATAGTTCTCCTACCGCCTCCTATATTATCAGAGATTAGTGAAGTACGCGAGTTCATAGAGGTACCCTGCACCAATCTCAGCGAGAGCATTCCAAAATTGATGAAATCAGCGAACATTTACTACGAATATCCCCCGCATTTCAGAGTAGGGGAACCAGGTGTACTTATTCCCATGCTCGGCCTCGCGAGTAATGAACTAAGGAAACCCGTTTTATTCATAACGTACAAGTACCCCGAAGATAGCATTAAAGCTCTATTTGAACGAATAATTGAAATGTATGCAGGTAGTAGTGAAGTACTAAGTACAATACTAAATAATATAGTGGTTAAACCTATAAATCCATATGCTTATAGCTTACCCGAATTAAATGCCATGGAAAATGAGCTCATTGAACGATATGATCCGGTTCAAGTGGTTTTCCACGATGTGGGAGTATTAATGGCTTCAACCAGAGATATCGAGAACTACATGCATCTACTTCAAAACCAAATTTTCTACTTGAAGAGAAAAGGAATAATGGTCGCTAGGTATGCTAGTAGAATAGATCCACGCATTAGTAGAATAAATGCCTCGATATCAGATGTCATAGTAAAAGCCATATGCGAGAAGGAATGCTTAGATTACAAGCTCTACATATGGGCTAGATTTGGTAATCCCCGGATCCTACGTTCAAACGAAGTATTAATGTGTTTAAAGGAAATTATTAAAAAACTCGAAGAAAACATTAGATTATGCGAGAAGTAAGTTGTCCAATTTGAATTCTTATTTATAACTCAACTAAAAACACACCTAAATGAACTCAGGGCTCCAAGTAGAGATTTGATGAATTAAATTATTGCGAACTAAATCAATACTTCTTTACAATTTTAACTCGCATGGAGTGTACTGAGCAAGAAATGCATGGATCGAACGCTACTGCAACTTTTCGAAGAGTATCGAGGATATTTTCATTTAGTACCTCGTTCAGTACCATGTGTTTACCTATTTCCTCCAATGCAGCTATATTTTGAGCTGTTGGTGTAACCAAGTTAGCTTCAGTAATTAAACCATATTTGTCAACAGTATATCGATGATACAGTATTCCACGCGGTGCTTCAATAGCGTTTACACATAGATTCATTTCGCTCCCAGTAACAGGTTTCAATACACCACTAGTACTAATGCTTTCGTAGTTTTCCAAGAACTCGAGGATCCTTATCATTGCATCGTGTGTTTCAGCAATTCTCGCAACAGCACCTTGAAATACATTATTTAGTTTTCTGTTCCAACCATATTGTCTAAGTAAATCAATGGTCATTGGATGCAGTTTGTCCCTGTTCTTATTAAATCTAGCAATGGGGCCGACAACATATGGTCTGCCATTAAGTTTGTACAGCAATGCTGTCTTGTTATCTCGCTGTATAACTTCTACTGTTTTCTCATAGAATTCGTAAGCAGGCATTCTTGTGTCATTACATTCGATCATGGTACTCATGTGGGGGTATCCTTCCTCGAGCACGGTGCATAATACTAGTTCCTGTTTTTCATCTGGATAAGTCTCCAAGCTCAATATGAAATCAGCAAATTTCTCCAAACTAGGAGCAAGCACGTCTCTCATCAACTTACCTAATTTAACTGCTTCTTCTCTTGAGATTAATTTGCTAACTCCTCCTACTTGTATAGGAACAACATTATGAATTCTGCCTCCAAGGCTTTTCATTAGGAACTCGGATGTCTTAACAAGATTAATTATTATTCTAAATATCTCTGGATTCCTCTTCTCAAGATCCATGAACGTTCTCGTGCCGATCAAGTCAGGTAGGTTTAAGAACCCGATGTGAAGTACGTGGCTTTTGATTCTTTCCGCCAGATGTATCATTACTCTATATTTTTCGATTTTCTCTGGTACATTTATTTCAAACCCTACTTCAAATGCTCTAGCTGCTCCGAGCTCGTAAGATGATCCGCACAACCCACATATTCTGCTAACTAAATCCGGTACGATTGTAAAGTGTTTGTTTCTAACTATGTACTCAAAGAACCTGGGGGCCTCTGTTATATGGTATTCCACGTCTATAACGCGGTTATTGCCATCGACAACTACAGCTATTTCACCTTCTCCTTCAACTCTTACGAGAGGTTGTGTTCTCAGATGGCTCATTTATCATCCCCTTCGCACATATTTATATGATCTGTACCCGTATCCTCTTGCAATAACTTGAATCATTGATTCTGGAGCCCCGAGTTTCAATAACTTATCAAAGAATTTCTCCAACCTAGTTTTATCAAGATCCCATGTTCTTAGACCATAACAACCATAACATCCACGCTGGAAAGAAGGACAAAGCGCCCCACAACCACTTACTGTTACAGGACCAAGACATGGTGTACCTTGAGCAACCATAACGCAAGTTAATCCATTTCTCTTGCATTCACAGCAAACGCTTTCTGGCAGAATAAGGGGTAATCCGCCTACATCGTATTTTCTTAGGAAGTTTACTACGGCATCACCGTTAATAGGGCAACCGGTGATGGCAAAATCTACTTTCACAACGTCACTAATAGGTTTAGGATCACTATATATGTCTATTTTATCTGGAAAAGGATACACTGTTTTTTTAACTTCCTCAACGTCTTCGCCTGAACGAAGTGATTGTATACCGCCTTGAACAGCACAAGTTCCCAGTGCTACGAGCGTCTTAGACTTCTTTCTGAATTCCCGTAGCTCCTTTTCCTGCTTGGAATTAGAAACTGATCCCTCGACAAATAATATATCAAAGTAATCCTCGGTAAGTAATCCAAGCTCTGTGAAATACGCAAATTCAAATTTACCTAGAAGTTCTTCATTTGATAATAACGCTACTAGCGATTGATTTAGACAACCGGAACAAGATGTAAGTTTGAGAAATGCAACGCGAATCACTACTCACACCCCTTCAATCCACAGATAGTCCTCTATTTCACTATAAGAAAACACAGGGCCATCTCTACAGACAAAGTAGTGTCCAAATTGGCATGTACCACATATTCCTACACCGCATCTCATTCTACGCTCGAGTGATAGAAATATATTGTCTTTTCTGAATCCTTTATCCAGGAGCTTCTTTACAGCAACTCGCATCATTACTTCGGGTCCACAAACATATGCTACAGTCTCCTCTGTTCTTACATCGACGTACTTTACGAGGTCCGTTACAAAACCAACGTGATGACTCCAGCCTTCTACTCTAACATCCGAGGATAACAAGACTTTCACGCCCGGCATGCGGGAGTAGCTCTCATGTTCATATTTATATAGCATATCCGCGGGCGTTCTCGCTCCGTATAGTAAATAAACGTCCTTGTATTTTTCTCTGTTCTTTTCAATGTATTTTATAACCGGTCTAAGTGGAGCCAATCCAATGCCTCCGGCAACAATAACTATGTTCATGTTTTCATGCTTCTCCAGAGGCCATCCTTTACCATAAGGACCTCTAACTCCCAAGACCGAGCCTATCCTGGCGTTTTCAACTATGGTGTTAGTAACTACTCCTGTACTTCTCACGGTATGCTCAATTATCGTTGATGATCCTGTTTTCAGAGGCAAATTAGCCAACGAAATAGGGGCTTCTCCAATACCCCAGTAATAAAGCATGCTGAATTGACCGGGCTTAATATCGTATTCACCGCTCAGTTTCAACGCGAAAGTTTTAACGCCAGGTGCTTCATCAATTGTTCTAACTACAATCGCTTTCTTTGATTTAAGAACCTCGATTAAATTAACTACCTGCATTTACTTCACCCGGAAATCGCGTTATTGACGCATTCACGAAGATCTATACTCATTGGGCACCACGTTATGCACCTACCGCAGCCAACACAGCCAAGTCTCTCGATTTGCCTTGGATAAAATACAAATTTATGTAATATAAAGTGCCTGTACCTGGTATATAGTTCAGGCCTGAAATGTCCTCCAGCTACTTGCCCATAGCTATACAGTAAACAACCAGTCCAGTTGGCTATTTTAACACCTTGATCTTCCCCATTAATACTATAATCGAATTCTAGGCAGAAACATGTGGGGCAAACAAAATTGCAGTTACCGCATCCAACACAATTCTCTGATATCTTAAGCCACAATTCCTTGTCTCTGGCTTTATTCATAAGACTCTCTTGTATTTCTTTCATTGATTTTTTGAATACAGCGCTTGTTCTCTCTCTCGCTAACTTGGTTTTCTCTAAGTATTCGTAAACTTCTTTTTCTCCAGCTATTCTTAATTCCAACTTGGATAAAACATCTCTGCCAAATGAACTACCATATTTGAAAATTACTCGTTTATCATCTAACCTAGCATAAGCTATATCAAAGTCTTTTTCCACGAAGGGGCCACTATTCATTACTCCACAGAAGCAATTATTATTAGGCTCCAAACACTCTTCTACTATGATTGCTGAAATTGATCTTCTTCTATGAGCATATACAGGGTTCTTTTCTCCTATCATTCTGTCAAGAACATTGATCGCGTTTAGATCACATGGTTTTATACCGAATAAAACATATTGAATTGAAACATTATAATCAAGTACTTTAGCTTGACTGAAATCATTTGACTCCACTATGTAAATCTGCTTTGATGGAAGAAGAAATAATTTCGGAGAAACAGAACTATGCCTAAATCTATAACCCTCCCTTAATCTATATAGTCCAGGTTCAACATAGTCCTCAACACTTAATGGTAAATCACTAATGCCATTTATTTCACCCCAGGTAACTTTTCCACCATAGTATTTATAGCCCTGTAAGCGTCGACCATATGTTTCTCGAAGAATTCTTATTAATTTGTCAAGATCGTATATGTTCCCCACGTAGTATAGATCTGTACGTATTGAAACGTTAATCACCTTATATAGAAATTCTATATACTAGAATAACATACAATAAAAACATTAAAAAACTTTACGGTTATTAGACACTAGATTGATTAAACAAATCTTTAAATTAAAACTACTGGCAATAGATCCTTAGTTCTATATCGATCATATCAATTAATATACCCCTAGAATCGTTGAGATTATTGCTGCAAGCTGTATTCTAACAAGTTTATCAACTGGAACAACGTAGAACCTTGAGTATTTTTTAAATACATCAGCTAATTTCATTATTTTCGCGTATGCATCGTGACTTATCGCCATAATGTTCTCCGGTAGACGAGTTCTGTTTGACTCAAATACTATTGATCTATACAGTAGACCATACCTTAGTAAACCCCCGTAAAATACTGGAACAGTATATGCATCAAATGCTTGAGCAACCGTTGCGCTTTCATCTAAACTAGGATCTTCTTCGATCCATTTCTTCTCGGCCTCCAGGTGCTTCTTACCCACCTCTAGGAAATAAGTTAGGGATTCGAAGAAGGGATTATCACTAGACATATATGGCTCCACGATCTCCACCTCTTTCTCTACATCCATCAATAATTCTTCCTCTTTCCCAATACCTAGCCTGAGGATTTCTCTACGCGGTATACCTATTGGAGTATCATTACTCAATTTTTCATCGTATATATAGGGAACTTCGCTTACTAATTCAAAGACATCTGGGTTTACTTTTTTAGCGTAATCGTAACTACTTCCTCCATGCTTAATTGCTTCCACCGGAGATCTTCCCAGGTATTTTTCTAGCCAATCATATATTTCACTCGTACTAGGCATCAAGAATACTCCTTCATGAAGTTTTTTCATGTAAGGTGCTTCTGGTTCTCCACGATGTACTGGTACTCCAAGAGAGTACGGTACTTTATATAATACATCGAGAACATGGTCCCCTGGATCTTTCGTTACATAATAGTATGTTCCCGAAAATCCTGCATTGTGTAAACTATATATATGTGTAGGTTTCCACTCATCTATAAGTTTCATTAATGCAAGTGTTTCAGGTGTAGGATTACTGAATTTTAATTCCTTATATTCTATTGGAAAACTCCATTCGACCTGTTTATATCCAGGCGGCCTATAGTAATTCAACGTGTATTTGACAATATCAAAACCTCCTTTAAACCATCCTTCATTCAACTTAGCTCCCATTACATCAGCTACTTTAACTATAATCCATGTTGCTTCAGTTTTTCTTAGAAAATCCCTATTAATACTGAATATATTTGTTAACACTTCAAGAGTCATCGAGCCAACCGGTTCATTTGGATGAGGAAAACCAAAAGCAAGCACTCTTTTCTTTTCCCCGCCTCTAATTATTAGTGCTTCAATGGGATCACCGCTTCTTGATAAACCTACTTCAACTAGTTCAGCTATATCACTATTTTCCCTAACAAATCTCATACTGCTTTCTCTTAGTTCGGAAACTGTTAGAAACTCATTTATAGGTGGAACATAATCCATAAAGCTTTTACAAATATTCATCAATAAATTCAATTTTTCACCTTACATGGTGGAACAGATGTGTGAGAGAGTTTATATATAAAATTTATAAGCTTTCATGTAGTATTAATTAGGCATTAAAGGTGAAATAATGAATTATTGGAAAAAAATTTCATCAATTATACCCACATATGTTGTAATATTATTAATTGTTATAGTACTTTCACCTGTGATATATACGCAGGGTCAGCAAGTACTACAAAATACGTGTCCTGTGAGAGGAGGAACTCTTGTCATAATATACTGGGGTGAGCCGAAGAGCTGGAATCCTGATAGCCAGGTTGACGATGCCTTAAATGGAATAAATCCAAGCATATTCAATAGACTAGTTGCATTGGACTATGCGTACAATGTAATACCCGATCTTGCCGAATCCTGGTCCATGGATCCAAATGCAACTGAATTTGTATTTCACCTGCGGAGAAATGTTACATGGCATGATGGAACACCATTCACGTGCCGCGATGTAAAATGGACATTTGAAGCTATCAGGAAATTCAAGGGAATAGCTTATAGTAATCTTAAAATGAGTAGTTTACAAGAAGTTGTTTGCGTAGATGATTACACAGTGAGATTTATATACAACGAGTCTTTTCCAGCATTCATATCGTTCCTTGCATGGTATGGTACATGGATTTTACCCGAGCACATTTATAATAAGACGGAATACTCTGATTGGATGGATCCAAGCATTCCTGCGCTACAACGACCCATAGGTACAGGTCCATTCAAATTCGTTGAGTACGTTAAAGGTAGCCACATAGTTCTCGAAGCTAATGAAAACTACTTCAAAGGTAGACCTTGTGTAGATAGAGTGGTATATAAAATAGTCCCAGACCCTACGAGCGCCGAGCAGACATTCCTTGCCGGCGAAGGTGATGTTTTACAAAATCCCCCACCAATATCCGATATACCATTGTTAAATAAAACTCCTGGTATCATTGTCAAAACTCTACCTACATTGAGTAGATATTACATTGGTTTTAATATGTTAAAACCATTATTCCAAGATTATAATTTCAGGCTTGCAATAGCATTGAGTATAGATAGAGATGAATTAAACCAGAAGGCATACAATGGATACGCGTTCCCCGCAACTACAGCTTGGCTACCCGGCATGGCTGCATGGTGGAATCCGAATGCAACTCTACCACAATATAACCCAGAGAAAGCGAAACAAATACTAGATGAACTAGGTTTTAAAGTAGGTCCAGATGGATACAGGAGCCTACCTAATGGTACCCCCCTGGAATTAAGACTACTCGTATTTCAGGGTTCAACCTCTGAGGCAATAGGGCAAGTTCTCAAAGAGCAATTGAGGAGAATAGGCTTAAAGGTCTCTCTAGAGGTCTACGAAATAGCTACATGGGAAACAAAAGTAGTTAAAAACAGGGACTTTGACATTGCATTATGCGATGGATTCCACGGCCCCGATCCTCATAACATGTACATGAGGTACGCTAGCTTCGCATACATTAATTTCGCTAACTACAGTAATCCCGAGTTCGATAGATTAGTTGTGGAGGGTTCTAGAACAGCTGATCCAAACCTTAGGCGAGAACTGTACTTTAAAGCGCAGGAAATATTTGCAAGCGACTTAGTATATATACCACTGCTTGATCTACCGGCTTTCTTCATATACAGAGAAGGTTGGAACAACATGCCGTGGGATCTCATCGGGATGGAGCCGATTAATAGCTGGCTGAGAGCTTGGTTTGGCAAATCACTAACAACAACTGTTACGACTTCGCAGACTACTCCAACAACTCCTTCTCCAACCACGCAATCAATGACTCCAGCTACCCAGACTACGTCTCCACAAACAACTATTGCTGTAAGTCCAACATCTACACCTGTATCACCTGGATTAAACATGACTATAATAGGATTCGCGGTAGGCATTTTGGTACTCGTTGTACTAATTGCAGTATTCTTCGTGGTGAAGAGGGGTAGGAAGTGAAAACGTACATATTGAATAGAATTATAGGATCTTTTTTCGTTATATTATCCGTTCTCGTAATAAACTTCCTCATAGTAAATCTCGCTCCTGGTAACCCAGTTGTATTCATGGGAGGAGAAACAGGTCTTGTAAGCAAGGAATACATGGATTACATGATGAAAAAATGGGGTCTAGATAAACCGATATACGAAAGATTAATTATATACATGTATAATGTGTTGAGAGGCGATCTCGGTGTTTCATACAGGTACCTAGAGCCTGTGTCAAAGTTAATTCTTGAGAGAATACCTACAACACTGATGATAACTGTACCCAGCATCATTCTAGGGTTTCTTATAGGAACACTGCTGGCAACTTTATCAGCTTATAGAGCTGGAACATTCCTCGATTCCCTGCTAACTACTCTTTCGATGATATTTTATTCAGTTCCATTATTCTGGCTCGGTATAGTGTTAATAAATATATTTAGTGTTAACTTGAAACTACTACCTGCTACTGGCATGATCAGTGCTCAGTTAATTGGAAAAACAGGTAGTTTAGAGTACTACCTGGATATATTGAAACACGCTGTATTACCAATAACAACTCTAACACTCGGCATTTTCCCAGCGTATTTTCGCTTAACTAAGAGCGTTGTTATGGATCAATTGACCGAGGACTACGTGTTAACGCTAGAAGCGATTGGATTACCGCGATTCAAAATACTATATAAGCACGTATTGAGAAATGCATTGTTACCAGCTATAACGCTGCTGGGTTTGCAGTTGGGATTTGCTTTTGCAGGAGCAGCAATTATAGAGAACGTATTCGCGTGGCCTGGCATAGGTGGCTTAATGCTTAATGCAATTAGTGCAAGGGACTACCCGTTGATCATGGGAATATTTCTATTCGTCACATCAATGGTTGTTGTTGCAAACATCGTGGTAGATCTGGTGTATGGTTACTTAGATCCCAGGATAAGAAAGGGGTGATCTTTTGAGCGAGCTAGCAATTAAGGTTTCCAAGAGAGCACAAAAATACATAAATATCTCCAAGGCTGAAAAAGCAATTAGAACTATTAATAGCTTAATAAACACTCTTCGCTTCTTAATCAAAGACAGAGCTGGTTTAGCAGGGTTAATAATTGTTTTCTCGATGGGAATAATAGCACTAAGTGTAAACGTATTACCAATACCCAACCCAGACGCGATGGAGTTCACACCGTTTATAGCTCCAGGTTATGAGCACTTGTTTGGAACAGATAGATTTGGTAGAGATGTATTAAGCAGAGTTTTATGGGGAGCTAGAATAAGTATAAGTGTTGGTTTAGCAGCCGCTTTCTCTGCTTCCTTAATTGGGTCAATCATTGGAATGATTGCCGGAGCTTATGGTGGCGTTGTCGATGGAGTAGTAAGCAGAGTAATAGAGGTGTTTTTGATGATACCTACGTTCTTCTTAGCATTGCTAATAGCAGTAGTGATGAGGCCGAGTGTATATAATTTAATATTTGTAGTATCGATAACAAGTTGGCCAACTGTTGCGAGGGTGATCAGAGCCCAGGTTTTATCCCTCAAGGAGAGACAATACGTTGAAGTATCACGCGCGTTTGGTGCTTCGGAGAAATTCATTATGTTTAAACATATTTTACCAGCAGTAATCCCATTAACCCTCTCGTATACAGTTCTACTCGTTAGTAATGCCATGCTCCTTGAAGCAGGATTAAGTTATCTGGGTTTAGGAGACCCAAACTATCCCAGCTGGGGTAGAATGATCTATGAGGGGCAGCAGTTGATATTCAGGGCATGGTGGATTAGTTTATTTCCAGGATTGTTCCTAACTATAAATGTTCTAGGATGGAATTTCCTAGGTGATGCTCTAACTAGGTATTTAAACCCAAGACGGAGAACATATTAGATCAGTAAGATAAATGTTTTAAACTAATGCTCTACAGCCTTCATGTTTAATACACTTACTATTTATCAACATATATGAGGATCTAAATTATATGAGAAAAGTTTATAAACTTATCCCACAAATATAACAAAACCATGTTTGAGGTGTATTAATGCCTAAACACATGGAAATCGTTCGTATAGTTGAGAGCATAGTATATACACCTACGTATTTCCTTCTCGGTGTAGATGATAATAAAAGAATCATTTATCAATCAATGGAAGGAGGTTTTAATTCCATATGGGCTTTCGACGAGAAAACGAGGATGAGGAAAAGACTTTCAAAAATAACTATACACTGGCTGGGTGAATTATCTAGAGACCGGAGAAGAATACCTTTCACTAGGGATACTTCGCATGGTAAAGAATTACAAATAGTAGGGTTCATTGACCTTAATAAGGATGTAGAAGTTACATATGAAGAAATGACTCCGGTTAGAGTTCTAGGTATAGTGGATGATGGAGGAAAATTATTTTTCGCAGGTGCTTCTGCAGAGGATGTAGCATTATATGTAGCCGAGGCGAATGGATCTGTTCAAAAACTTCTAAAACTCAATACCTATGTAAGAGTAACAAGTGCATTTAACGGAATTGTAGTAGGTGAAGGTCATCTAAGGAGAAACCCTAGATCATCCGAGATATTCGTCTATGACTATAAAACCAATGAACTCCATGTATATACTCCATTAGAAGGTAGTACTAATAAAAACCCAGTTATATTAAACAACGGAAAAGTGCTTTTCGAGACGAACTCTACCACAGGCGATACGGGGGATCTCATGGTTCTTGATCTCGAGGCAGGTGAATTCACGAAACTGCGTTTACCATGGAAAGATTACGAGAATTATAAACCAGTGGAATACTTATTCTATAGGGAATTCGACGGAAAACTACTGCTAGTAGGTAAGAAAAATGGGAGGTCAAAGATATTCGTTGATGGCAAAATGATTGAAACGCCCGATGGCTTGATCTTAAATGCCTATCTAACCAATGATAGAGTATACTATACCTTCACAAGCTTCACGAAACCAATGAGAATTATGGTTTACCACGATTCCGTAAATAGTGAGGTTATAGGAGCGAAGTTACCTAGCGAGATCGAAGAACGTTTGGGTAATGTTGAATTCGCGAAGATCAGATCATCTGATGATCTCGAAGTTCCAACATATATTGTGAAGACAAACAAGAGGGATACGGAGAAACCATTCGTGGTTTACGTACATGGTGGTCCATGGTCCGAGGTTGCTGATGCATGGTCCCCATTCGTAATAGTGCTTGTTGCAGCTGGCTATAATGTAGTAGCTCCTAATTTCAGGGGTTCAACGGGGTATGGCGAAAAATATAGATTAATGGATATAGGAGATCCAGGAGGGGGCGATCTATTGGACGTTGAAGCAGTGACTAAATGGGGGTATGAACAAGGGCTAGGTAAGGGAGCCTTTATTTGGGGTTATAGCTATGGAGGGTACATGACTTTATGGTCCATGTTCACCAAGCCCGATTTATTCAAATGCGGAGTAGCTGGAGCACCGGTAGCTGACTGGGAGGAAATGTATGAACTGAGCGATGCTGTGTTCAAGGAGTTTATTAACATATTGTTCGATAATAAAAAAGAACTATTGAAAGAGAGGTCTCCGCTGCATAAACTGCATAATCTAAAATCACCTCTCGCGATTATTCAGCCTCAAAATGATACGCGCACGCCACTTAGACCCGTGCTAAATCTAGCTTATAAGTTAATGGAACACGGTAAAACATTCCAGTTACATGTTATTCCAGGCATAGGTCATGCTATAACAAACCAGGATAAAATCGCTGAAGTACTCCTATATATGCTATTGTTCTTCGAAAAATGCGTAGAAGAGGTCTCTTAATTTTTAAATAAATAAATACTATTTGAAACCACTGAAGATAATTCATAACCATCAACGGATTGTTGAGGAGTTAACACGTATTTCCATTGCTTAGAAGAATCAATTACATGCTTCTACCGCTATTCCAAATGCTATTGAAGTAGTTTATAACCTGCTTAGCTAAATCCCTGGATTGCACTAGTAGCGAGGTTTCGTGATTATATGATAATGCGCTCTCAGTCCAATTATGACTACCGATAAGCACTATTTCCTCATCTATTACAACCATCTTTGCATGTGTTACTTTATTCTTGCTCTCATCTAGTTTCACAGGTATATTGTTTGCTAGCAGGTATTCGATTGTTTCAGGATAGTTGTTTAGTGTTTCATCGTCGATTATGATTTTTACATTTACTCCTCTGAGATGTAGTTCAACGAGTTTCCTAAGTATTACATTTACAGGATCTTGCGTTTCCTTGGGATCGTATTTAACAACGTACATTATGATGTAGACGCTTCTATTAGTATTATTCAATAACTCAAGAAGTTTACTATAGTAATCCCTGTCAGGTAGAAATTCTAGATTACCCAATGGTATTTGCGTTATTTTTGTTGTTTCAATAATTCTGTTTACAAGTGCTTCATATGTAACTATGTATCCAACTACTACTCCTATAATGAACACTAATACTATTAATTCCCTGGAGTATGTGCATTGACTTGTTTTTCTCGGCATCGTTTTCACCCACATGGATTAATTATCCTATGCATTGTTGCATAATTATATCGCACTATGAATATGATAAATGATGCGTAGTTCGTGAATTAAAGGTTTATTAATGTATTGTTCTCAATGCATTAATTAACTTGCTCACGTGGTGCTCCCTATGATGTGGCATCAATACTACTCTAAGCGCGTTCAATGAAGGTGCTTTGTACAAGTATATGTTTCTCTCGGCGAGAATTTTCAGTAGGTAATCGCTACTGTAACGTCTAGACCTAAATGCTATAATAGGTAGAGTGAATGGATAAACCTCAATTTCACTTATAGCATGCAGCTCATCATATAGTTTGCGAGCTAATTTCATTAACCTAAGAGCGTTCTTCTCGTACCCTTCTAAACCTACGGCTTTCCAAGTGTAATACGCTGCTATTACTGATCCACCGGGTCTTGTTCCTAGTAAGCCGCAGGATTTTCCAGCTGGCATGTAGTCCGTTTCAAAGCATATTTTTTTCCCTTAACTCCTCGTCTCTTAAAAATAGAAGACTTGATGGTATAGGTGCCATACCGTTTTTATGCATATCCACAGTTATACTGCTCACACCCCGCGTCATTTTAAGCTCCGTGTTTATTAATCCGTGTTTTCTTAGGAAAGGTATCAGTAAGCCACCATAGGCGGCATCAACGTGTAGAAGAAAACCGTGTTTTTCAGCTAATTCAGCTACTTCTTCAACGGGGTCAACTATCCCTGTTTCCGTTGTTCCCGCCGTAATAACCACTAGACTCGGTTTGTGAATTACAGCGTGGTCTTTAATCATCTTGGGATCAACCGGCTTCAAGGGATGTGTGGTAATTTTAATTAATTTACAGTTCATTAATTCACATGCTTTATCAATGGATCGATGAACCGTTGATGGCGCTATAACCACATTACTTCCCGTGGTTTTCATTGCCGCGAAGACAGCTAAGATGTTTGATTCCGTTCCACCAGATGTGTGTAAACCTACTTTGGCGTTGAATAAACCTCCTACTTCTCTTATGAGTTTTTCTTCGCACTCAGCTACTACGTGAAAAGTGAATGGATCGTTGCCGTTTACGTGAATGAACTTGAGGAAAGCTTTCACACCTACTGGGTGCGGCCAGGTAGTCATCGAGCCCATTATGTTTCCATCTATGTGTTTGGGTGTTATTTGATACAATTGTTCTAGTTCATTGATTAAAGCATTGTATTTATTGTTCATGAAGCTTCATCCTAGAGTAGCTTTAGACGTGAAAAGAGTTTTAAAACATGCGTTTAATTACTGAGTTATTCATTGATTACACTTAATAGGTATTAATTGAATTAAGCAATTAATAATACCGGTGATTGTAATGAGTGATTTAACATATAATGCGATTGGCAAGAAAATTAGATTTAACCGCATAATCGGTAGAGGAAGAGCTGTTATTTTCGCTTTTGATCACGGCGTTGAACACGGTCCATCAGATTTCACACCAGAAACCATTAACCCACGTAGAGTAATAGAGAAGGTTGTGGGAGAAGTAGATGCAATAATGATGCTCCCAGGTATAGCGAAGTTAACCTGGGATATATGGGCTAACAAAGTTGCTTTAATAGTTAAAGTCACAAGCAAAACCAATCTAAGACCTGAGCAAGAAAAGCTCCTTCAGTCTCCATTCGGATTAGTCGAGGAAGCTGTAACCATGGGTGCGGATGGAGTTGCAGCGACAGTGTACTGGGGTAGTCAATACGAAGATAAAATGCTTGAGCAATGGATAAGCATCAGAAACGCGGCTGAAACCTATGGATTACCATGTCTTCAACTAGCTTATCCAAGAGGTCCTTCGATAAAGAACATGTATGATGTTGAAATAGTAAAGTATGGTGCTAGAGCTGCAGCGGAATCAGGTGCAGATTTAATTAAAACATACTATACTGGAAGCGCGGAGACATTTAAGCAAGTAGTTGAGGCAGCCTCCGGTGTCCCAGTATTAATGAGTGGGGGCCCAAAGAGAAATACTGATCTAGACTTTCTCATAGATGTATACAATGTAATTAGAGCTGGGGGGAGAGGAGTAGTAGTAGGTAGAAATGTTTTCCAACACACCAATCCACGTGGAATGTTGCGCGCTATTAGAGCCGTGGTTTACGAGGATAGAACACCAGAGGAGGCCGTTAAACTCATACAGCAATAAACTCCAGAAGCGGGAGTAGCCTTGAACGATAAGATATATGATGTTGTAACAGTTGGGCATATACTTGTAGACATAAGGTTCATAGTTAGTAGGTTCGCTGGCCCAGACGAAGAAGCCTCCATAATATCGCAAACCAGAGGAACAGGGGGCTCAGCAGCTAATGTTGCCATAGGTGTATCGAGACTTGGAGGAAAAAGCGCCATAATAGCTAAAATAGGGCTAGATAGCTTCGGTCGAATAGCTATTGAGGAACTAATGAAAGAGAACGTCGATGTATCAGGAGTAAGAGTATCGTTCAAAGATACAGGTTTTAGCGTTGTCATAATTGATAATGAAGGAAAAATAGCAATGTACGGGTTCAAAGGTGCGGCCGAGGAACTCGAACCAGAAGAAGTAGATGTAAATCTTCTTAGGAAAGCTAAGGCAGTTCACATAGCTAGTTTAAGAGTTGACACATCGATACACGCTGCGTCAACAGCGAAGAAACATGATTCAATTGTATCGTGGGACCCAGGTAGAAGACTCTCGGAGAAAGGCTTAGATTACTTCAGGGAATTACTGAAGTACGTTGACATAGTACTGGTCAACAGAAAAGAAGCCAGGAATTTAACTGGCTTAGATGACTACAAAGAAGCCGCCCGCATCATATCCGAGAATGGTCCACCAATAGTCATAGTGAAACGCGGGGGCGAAGGGGTATATGCATTAATACGAGGCACAGAGTACGATATACCGGCATTCAAAGTTGAAAAACCCGTGGATACAACGGGGGCTGGGGACGCCTTCGCGTCGGGATTGCTTCTAGGGTTAATAAAGGGCTATGATCCTCGAAAGGCCCTACTATATGGTAATGCTGTTGCAGCACTTAAAATACAGAGGCTTGGAAGCCACAACGTTCCTTCACACGAGGAAGTAGTAAAATACATATGGGAGAAGCTTTCATAACCTCCACTTAATACTAGAATTCACCATGTTCAACCTGGAGTACTAGATATTCCTGTAGCCCAGTTCAGTATAGTTTTCTGCGGTGAGAAATAGAGTGGCTGTAGTGTTTTTTCACTAAAGACTCTTCTACCATATTGTTTAACCGGGTGTTTTAAAAGCTCAGCTAATATAACTCCTTTTTTCTGTTTTAATTTAACCATTACTTTCACTACGTGGTGGTGAAAACTCCCTCCTTCAGGCATGTAATTCCCGTATTTTGACACGGTATTAAATAACATTACATGGTTTAAAGTAGCTATTTTCATGATAATACCGGTGATTTTTGTTGCTTCAGTGTACTTAGCTGGGTCGCGAGGAAGATAGTTATATGGAAACGCAAGAAGAATAACAGCGTTCCTCGTTGAGGCCAGATCCTCCAACGTTTTCACAGTATCATTTAACCTAAAAGCTCTTGAAACCAGTATATTATCTAATTTACAGTTGAAGATCCTGCAGAGTTTAATTAGATACGGCGTATCTATGCCGCCGAATTCTAAGTTGAATACAACATATACAGTGTTCTCAGAACTTCTATATACCATTGTATAATGCATAACTTTAGTAACAATGTCGAAGTCGCCGTAAAACTCAATAATCCAATGTTTCTCAAGCGGATTTAAGAGTTCATCAATTTGCTTAACACCTGTTACCTTCATCCATCTCTCCTCTAATTTGCAGGGAGAAGGTTATATTTCGGGGAGCTTACCGAAAGTATTCAGCAATAATACTCCCGGGTTTATCAAATTGATCATGGTTTATTCATACTCGTGATACAGTATGGGTAGAAATACGCCTTCATTAAGAGTAGTGGTAAATGAATATACTAGTAGATTAAGGAAAATAGCCGAGGCTTTGCCCCCAAATGAAAGATCTTTCTTTGAAAAATACTTGGAGGACCTGGATTCTACGTTATCAATATGTATGCATATAGGCATTGTCGATCCACTCGAGGTTTTCGTAGTGCATTTAATTCGTAAACTAAGTAGATATAACAGTGAGTTTTCATAACGTGTAGTTTCGGTGAACTCAGGTTTAAATTATTTTTGAGGAAGTAGGGTAGTGGTTTGAGTAACAAGTGGTTGCTGAATGCTACTATTAGAGAAGATAAAGTAATTTTAACTCTCTACGACGAGGAAGCTGGCAGTCTTGAGGAAAAGGATGTAAACTTGTTCTTCCATGGATACTTGATGGGAAAAGATCCTGTCTTAATTTCAAGAGAGTTAAATAAACTCGATGGCGTGGAGAATGCATGGATTGAAAAATGGAGAGCGCCTTCATTTCATGATGCACCCGTAGATGTAGTAGTTTATAGAACTAGGAGTTATAGATTATTAATGGAAATAGCTAAGAGTAGCTTAATTAAAGGTATAAAAGTAGTTAATACGTTCCCCCATCCACTTGTTGAAGCATTATACAGAGCGAAAATTCGGCCTTTAACAAGGATTAAAACAACCAGCGGAAATGAACAAGAATGGATGCCTTTCGAGAGAGATCCGGGAGTAAATTACGTTGTCTTGGGGTTTGAAAACGGGTATTTCATGGTTAAAACGCGCAGTAAAACTCTGTATCTCCGCGAGTTGGAAGATATAGTAAATTACATTGTACCCGAAAAATTTCATCTAGGTTTCGCTGATCCATATGTTTACACTGAGCTGATTAAAGTAGAGCCGGCAATTACTCGCTCAGCTTATATATGGATTACCGGAGGTGCTTTTGATCCCTCTGAGTACTTTGAATGGAGCAGGTTAAGCTATACCCCACTGAGCTTAATGAACAATATTACCATAGGGAAAATACTTACTACAATAGAAGCCCTTTACGCGAGAGATAGAAGAATTCTTGTTGATAAAACACATGGGAGAAGAGAACCATGGAGAACAATGAGGCAATTGCTAATAAATGATAGAGGAGGCGTTGTTTATCAACCTAAACCCGGTCTTTACTGGAACGTGTGTCAAGTAGATTTTAAAAGCCTATATCCAAGCATTATGGTTAAGTACAATGTATCAGGTGAAACAGTTGATAAAACAAACTGTAGTAGACGGACTATTCTACCTTGGACACCTCATAGTGTTTGCTTTGATGAAGAAGGAGTAGTGCCAGCTAGTATTAAGAAGCTAATCTACCTCAAGGATCTATACGACGAATTATTCAAGAAAACCGGCGAGCATATCTACGAGTATCGGAAAAAAGCGATCAAGTGGATACTCGTAGCCAGCTTTGGCTACCTCGGCTACAGGAATAGTTTATTTGGCTCGGTAATGGCTCATGAGGTAGTAACCAGCACTAGTAGGGAAATCATGCGTCAGGCTAAAATAGTAGCTGAGAAGGAAGGATACGGAGTTATACACATAATAGTTGATAGCATATTTGTTACGGGAATTTCCTCCAGTGAAGAATGCGAGTACCTAAAGGAGAAAATAGAGAAGAAAACGGGATTCAAAGCAAAAGTCGAAGCTCATTATACATGGTTATATATTCCTCGTAGTTTAAATTACGAAAGAAGTGTTGCTAATAAATACTACGGTCTGCTTTCAGATGGTTCATTCAAGTTGAAGGGAATAATGGCTGTTCGAAAGGATACACCATTACTTGTTAAGAGAGCGCAACTAGAAGCACTAGGCAAACTCATGGGGACTCGTAGTCCATTGGAAATGGTATCTAGTATTCAAGGCGCTCACGAGGTGATAGATTACTACGTTGAAAAACTGAAAAGAAGCCAAGTTGATCCCTATGAGTTAATAATATCAAGGTTTAGTAGAGTAAGGGAATCATACCTAAAGCCCCCATCATACATCTCGAAAACTAATCCGCCGTATAGACTCGTATACGTTGATGGAAAACTTGTCCCCTTCAATGAGTGTTCTTTGATGAGAATAGATGTAGGTAAATATGTTTGGTTATTGGAGAAAGCGCGGAGTGAGTTGCCCCGCGAGAGAGATCTCGGGAATGTACCTAAGATATATTGAAAAATACCCTGAGAAGCATTAACTACTTTTTCTTCGAGCAGGTATTTTTACTGGGGGAAGAAAATACGTTAGAATCTTGCTTAAGGATAAATATCTCGGAACATATATCTCCTTCTTCCTTTTATTAATTGCTTTCACTATCTCAAATGCAACATGCTCCGGACTTAGTCCTTTATCTACGTCGCCGCCTGCTCTACTGTGAAAACTTGTTTTAACAACTCCGGGATACACCGTGAGGACATTTATTTTACGTCTATTTAATTCTCGTCTAAGCGCTTTTACAGCGTAATGTAGACCAGCTTTTGTTGCTCCATAAACCGGTAACTGCTGCATTAATACATGAATACCTGCAGTTATTACGAATATTACCGTTGAATTCTCCTTCATTAACGGGAGCATTTTCTTGGTTAAAATAAGTGGTGCCACGAAATTAACGATTGCTAAAGATAATATTTCCTCATCGCTGTGCTCCAGGACATCTTTGTAAATACCAAATCCCGCGTTGTTCACTAATAAATCCAATTCTCCAAGAATAGTTTTTGATTTTACATATATTTCATTAATGCTTTCCAAGCGGGAAAGATCAGCTGTAACAGGGTAGAAACAGTCTCCTAGTTCGTTCCTAACTTGGAGAAGTTTCTCTGTATTTCTACCTACACCAATTATTTTAGCCTCGTGCTCCCTGCAGAGGATTCTACTTAACTCAAGCCCTATTCCCGAGGTTGCTCCTGTAATAACTGTTTTCATTTTATCACTAAGTTCATTAATTTGAATGGTTTACTAAAAAATTAATTTTTGTAATTTTATTCGCGTGGAGTTCGTTTCAATGATCAATCGTGTGTTCGTTTTCCTTGTTCTTCTGGGTGGATATTCCTCCTAGTATCTTGCTGAATGTTCCGAGAAGCTCTAGTGGAATAATGATCTTTGTTGCGGGGCTTTGAGCAATTGTTTTAAGTGATTCGAGGTATTGTAGTAGGAGAGCGTTTGATCCTAGCTTTTCAGCTGCTTCCTGTATTAGCTCTAATGCACGCTTCTTGCCTTCAGCAACAAGGATTTCATATTGTTTTTCACCTTCCCCTTTCTTAATCATTGCTTCCCTTTGACCTTCCGCCTCCAATATAGCTGCTGATCTTTTTCCTTCGGCTTCAAGTATCATAGCTCTTTTTGTTCTCTCAGCTGCCATTTGTTTTATCATAGCGTCTTGGACATCTCTTGGTGGTTTAATTTCCTTGATTTCAACGCTTGTAACTTTTATACCCCATCTATCTGTGACTTCGTCGAGTTTAGCTCTTAGGGAATTGTTAATGTATTCTCTTTTCGCTAAGACGTCGTCTAGAGGCATGTCCCCTATAATGGCTCTTAATGTTGTGACAGCTATACCGGTTGCGGCAGCTATGTAGTTTTGAACTGCTGTAACAGCTAGTTGTGGATCAAATATTTTCATGTAGACCAATAAATCTACATCAACCGGTGCATTATCCTTAGTGATGCATGTTTGTGGAGGGATATCTAAGACGAATTCACGTAAATCAACTTCAACGCCGCGATCAATAATTGGAATTAGAAACACTAATCCAGGGCCTTTTACAGCCATTAATCTTCCAAGTCTAAATATCACTATTCGCTTATATTCAGGTATGACTTTTAGATGCGTTAATATGATCACGAGCAATATGATAGTAAATACCACTGCAACTATTAACTCAGCTACAGGCATTACGAGAATCTCCTCGCTCACCATTATATGGAGTAAATGGCTGAAAACATATATAAACTTTATAGTATCAGAGTAGCTACTACAACATAGAGGGAGCATGATGACTAAGTTATTTAATACACTACTGGTTTTTGCAGTATTAATTCTACTACAAGGTTCGATCTCCCAGTTTCTAATAAACAAATATTCCCAGGTAGTTACAAACGAATCTATTCTCGTGGAATTAGAGATGAATATTGATGGAGGTGCAGTATCATTTATTGAGAACGTTGTTAAAACCCATCCCGGCAAAATATACATACTCGAAATTAATAGTTATGGAGGTTACTTAAGTGCGGCGGATAAAATAATATCTATAATTGAAAGATCTGGTTCATATTGCATATCGTGGATACCTCCTGGAGGATACGCTGTCTCAGCTGCTGCATTAATCGCGTTATCCTGTAAGGAAATATACATGGGTCCGGGAGCAGTTATAGGAGGTATTAAGCCATCACCTGAAGACCCCAAGGTTATTGAATATGTTAAGGCAAGAGCTAGATCCTTACTGGAAAAACAAGGTAAAGGAAATTTAACGTGGATTGTTGATGAACTAGTTGATGCCGCTAGATCTTATTCAACCAACGAAGCTGTTTCACTTGGATTAACGAAAAGTGTAAACGATTTATCCAGTATATTAGAAGCTGAGAATTTAACTTTATCAGGAGTAGTTTCACCTAGCTCGTGGGATAAACTATTATCTGTTATTTCACATCCATTAATATCAGAGATATTGCTCTTTGCCGGCGTGATTCTCATAATGATAGAAATCTTCACAACAGGGTTTCAAGGGTATGGATTAGCTGGAGCATTAATGATAGTTTTCGCACTATACGGTCTAACACTATTACCCATCGAAATTCTACACTTATCATTGATTCTCGCCGGCGCAGTTCTAATAATCGTAGAGCTAATTACCCCAGGCTTCGGGGTCTTCGGGATCTCAGGCATATTACTATCAGCGATAGGATTTGCATTAACATTCATGAATATTCCACCTGGAGCTATGAGCGAGTTGATTTACGTTTTGATCGCGGGATTAAGTTCCGTAACCAGCTTGTTCATCTTCATCGGCTTCAAAGCAGCGAAAGCAATGAGAACAAAGCGTGCTACTCTACGTGAACAACTAATAGGTTTAATTGGATATGCAAAAACAGATATAAGTGAAACCTCACCCGGTACAGTTTATGTTTTAAACGAGGACTGGACTGCTTACTCAGTTAGAGGCACTATACCAAGTGGCAGTAAGGTAAGAGTATTGAAAGCTGAGGGTTTGAAGCTATATGTTGAAAAAATCGAGGATTAAATTCAACTTATTACGGGTATTTAAAGCCAGAATTAAATAACTTATGTAAGGAATAAAAATGATGTTCTTCAGAAGACTTGTAGGCGGACCCCTTTACTCTAACTCATATATCGTTTACCATGGAAACAAGGGTTTAATTATAGATGCCGGCGTTGATCCACATAAGATCTACAGTTCAATTGATGAATTAAACGTTGAAATAGAGCTCATAGTTCTCACCCACGGTCACTTCGACCATGTGTTTTATGCCGATGAGTTATCGAAAAACCCTAATGTCAAAGTCTACATGCATGAATCAGACTTAGAAATAATGAGATACTCGGCTACCCTAGGAGAATACCTATACGGCGAGAATTTCCAGGAACCACGGAATCTAATTACATTGAGAAACAAGCACGAGTTAAACTTTAACAATATAAAGATTAAAATACTCCACACACCTGGGGGTTCAGCTCTGATGTAGGTTTATGTTGGTTGATGTCATCGCCTCATCTCTTTTCCCCGCATTCCGCTCGGGTTTTCATCGGGCTTGGGGGCGTTCAGGGTGACCCCGGGCACCCCACATCTTGTGTACCTGTAGAACAGGTTTACGCATGCAACAACATCTCTATCACCTATGAATCCGCATCTAGTGCACTTCAATACTCTACCACCGCTGTCCTTTAACCTGCTTCCACATATCGGGCATGTTGACGATGTTTTGCTTGGATCAACGTAGCTAACCATTAATCCTCTCTCTAGAGCTTCATAGTTGATCGTGAACTGAATTCTCCTGTAGAACCACAGGGATAGCTTCTTATTGAATGAGCTACTACCATTGACTCTATCCCTCAGGTTGTTCAGGTTCTCTAAGACCACGATAGAGTTATACCTACTGGCTAGTTCAGCTATGGAGTCTCCAACTCTGTGAGCGTAGTCCCAAGCTATGTTCCTTATTCTATCACCATGTCTTCTAATAGCTCTCCTGACACCTCCGATGAACCTCCATGATCTAGAGTATCTTCGTTGAATCCTCTCAATCCATATCCTATGCGTCAACATCCTTCTGAGAGGTGTTTCAAAGCGTTTAAGCTTGACCATCCTTCCACTAGATGTAAATACAGCTAGTGTAATGTTGTCGAAGTTCACGTCTATGGTCATAACGGTTCTGGTTCTCCTTGGTTCAACCGTTCTCCTGAAGTATACTGCTACGTAGACCTCGTTCTCAACTACCTTCACAGCTAGCTCGTAGTTACTCCAACCCCTGAACTTCTCTATTCTTTCATTAGATAATAGTAGTCTTAGCTTAACCTCTCTGTTTCCATGTATTTTTAGAACAAGCGTTCTGTTCTCCAGGTTTAGCCTGTAGTCGTATTTATCTACTCTAGCTGATAGTCTTCTGAGAACCGGTTTCTTTCCACCGTTCTGCCTACTAGATTTAACAACTGCTTTAGCGTAGACATATACCTGCTTAACGTGGTGTGCTCTGA
>JAUQPA010000053.1 GCA_030550615.1 Thermoproteota archaeon
TGGGAAGTAGTTGTTTGTATAGGATCAACTAATCCCGTGAAAATACGAGGTGTAGTTGATGCATTTAGCAAGTTCTACGTGGTCAAAAAAGCTAAGTACGTAAAAGTTAATACAGATGTGCCTCCGCAACCAATTGGATTAGATCAAATAATTAAAGGAGCGAGGCAGAGAGCTATTAAATGCATGAACCAAGAATGCGATTTCGGAGTAGGAGTCGAAGCAGGCTTCTACTTAATTGAAAATGAGCCATATGATGTTGAAGTAGCATATATTATAAGTAGGGATGGGAAAAATTCAATGGGTTTATCTCCCTCGTTTCCAATACCTCGTGGAATATATGATTCTATTTTGAATGGTGAATATCGTGAACTAGATGAAGCAATCGAGAAAATTTTTAACATAGGTAATATCGGTGAAAAAGAAGGATTTATAGGTTTACTAACAAAGAGAATGTGCGAGAGGTATACGCTAAGTTATTACGCTACTTTGATGGCATTAGTAAAATTCCTCAATGAAAATCTATATTTTGCCTCCCAAAAGTAGGCATCAACACTTAGTTAAATCCCTGACGAAAACACTATTGTATTTGTTGATGTGGTTCCCCTAGGCGCTCAGTGTACTCCGCGGGCGTCTCAACGCATTTCTCAACTAGGTATTCTAGTAACTCTATGTATTTTATTCCATGATCTGGAACTATGATCACGACATCTCCTTCAATTTCATTATTCTCGATTAGCTCCCTAGTGGCGTAGATTACTGCACCCGCACTTAATCCTACCAGTAATCCATCATTTCTAGATACGTGAAGTATTGCTTGAAAAGCTTCCTCTAGTGAGACATCTATTAACTTATCTACTTTTACCATGTGGATCCATTTCATACCTGTTTCGAGTCTCCGTATCCCAGGAATAATAGATCCCTTCCTGGGTTGAACACCGTAGACTTTGACATCTCCATATTTGCTCTTGAAATACAGTGATAAAGCAGATAAGTGACCTGAAGTACCTACACCGCTGATTATACTACTCGGCTTAATTCCCTTTGTTAGTAACTGGTAATCTATTTCCTTAGCGGTATACTTTAAGTGCGCAATGAAGTTCAAATCGTTTTCAAATTGATTTAAAACAGTTGCATTATCTCTAATTGCGTCGTTGACTACTTGGTTTAATAATTCAGTTGTGAACTCAGCTGGTAATCTAACAACATCCGCGCCCATTGCTTTAAACACGTAGTCAACGCACTTCTGCGCTGTTGAAGGTAGATATATTCTAGTTTTTAATCCATAGTAGTTAGCCATACCTACTAATCCAAGTCCTGTATTAGTAGAAGTAGCTTCATAGATTAAACCCCCCTTAATTAGACCTCTTTCAAGGGCGTTAGTTAGCATATACCAAGCAATTCTATCCTTTATACTCAAACTGAATGGATGATACCATTCAAGTTTAGCCCAGACACGCGTATTCTTCGTACTAAGGGATTTTAGCTTAACCATTGGAGTTGGTATGTCTCGTTTAACTAGTTCAATAACGTCATTGTATATTCTTGGATTAACCTGCGTTAAATCATCGTACACGCCTAGTTCATTTAAGGATATTCTCATACTTAACTCGTCTCTGCTCGTAGTCACGGGAATTAACCTAACTCCCATTGCCCATAAAGCATTGTAAACGTCTAAATTATCTACAACAACGTTGTTGTTATCAATTAATACAGGGAGTGAAGCCCAATTCCTTAGTATTGATTCGAGAGTATTCAAATAGTCCTCTAACTTAATAAACTCGCCTCGAACTGAGCTTAATTCTATAAGCTTCATGAATAACACCAAAATTAGTTAACAACTTAAATCTAACATTAGGAAGATATCCAATAGTTCCTTAAATTCACAGCATTATTGGTTTCAAATACCTCGAGCCAAATTCCTGTGAAACCATAGGTGAAGAAGAATATTAGCGGGAATCCACCACGGCATCATACTAGGCTCAAAAATCACCAGAGAAGATGGATCTTGGGTGAGTTTTTCATGGTTTAATTAATGCGTAGTGCTTAAATTTTGATCATCAGTTTCGTGAAACCCGCATACCGCTCTCCATGAATAACGCAGTGTTAATTCTTCTGAACACGATTTGAAGAATAAACCAAGCTGTAAACCAGTAAGTTGAGAACCACAATCTTGTAGACCTAGTTTCTCAAACATCTTTTTGTAATTCTCCGAGTTAATTAAGCATAGATGATGTAACATTTGTCTTCAATGAATCAATTTGAAATCAGTGCTAGAACCCATCATAATCGAAAAATAAACCTATTTTCACGTTAACCTACCTTTTAATCAAACTCTAAACAGCAACTGGTTTAACAAGATAATAAAATCAATAATCGTCATCATACATATAATTACCCTCAAATAATAGAATTAAGTCGTGCAGGAGGCGATATATGCCTGTTTATAATTCAAAAGAAATACCCGGGTACACGGTGCCTCAGCCGAATGAACGAGAAGTAAAAGCTATACTAGCACCTCAATTAAACAACTGTGATAAAGCTACTGTTACATTAGTAATTATTCCACCAAATAGCTCCACAGGAATGCACCTACATAAAACATCCGATGAAATAGCCTACATTGTTAGAGGCAAAGGGGAATATATCGAAGAAATCGATGGTGAGAAATTATCTATGGAGGTTAATTCCGGCATGGTTCTACACGCCAAAGCCGGGGTAAGACATGGTGTAATAAATACTGGTGTAGAACCCCTTGAAATATTCTGCGTCTTCATTCCACCACTACCAGAGGAAGGGCCCGTAGGAGAAGCCATTAGGAGAAGGAAACCTCCGGTATAATTCATCAAAACCTAGTGAAATTTAATTAGCCAATAGAAAAACTTGTTATTTATGATTAATTTTTCGTGGTATCATTTTTAATCCCCTGCCGAAGTCATAGAAGAAGGGGGGTTATTGATAAAGCTCTATACGGATAGGTATATTCTAACACCTGGACCTACGGAGATCCCGCTTAGAATTAAACTTGCATTAATGAAGGAAACAACGAACCCCGATCTCGACCCGGAGTTTCTAACTATTTACAATGAAACCCGAGACATGCTGAGAAAAATCCTAGGTGTGTATAAGGGTTCAGTTTACATAATGACTGGAGAGGCCATGCTTGGATTAGAAGCAGCTGTAGCTAACACCGTTAGAAATGGTACAAAGGTATTAGTGGTTGCTAATGGAGTTTTCGGTGAGGGATTTATTGACCTAGTTAGAGCTTATGGTGGCGAACCCATATCCGTTGAGACATGCGAGGAGTGTTGGAGAAGAAGCGCTGATCCATCGCTGATAGATAGAGTACTTGAAAAACACAAGGACATTGAAGTAATTACACTTGTACATTGCGATACGCCATCAGCCATATTAAATAACCTGGAGGAAGTGGGAAAAATAGCTAGAGAACACGGTTCATTACTGATTGTTGACGCAGTATCCAGTATAGGTGGTGTATCAATAAACTTCAACGAAACAAATATAGGTATACTTATAGGTGGTTCGCAGAAGGTATTGAATACTCCTCCGGGTTTAACGATAATGGCTATTAGTGACCAGGCATGGGAGAGAATAGAAGAAGTAAACTACAGAGGTTTCTACTTGGATATAAAAACATGGAAATACATGCTTGACGACAAGGGAATATTCCCGTACACAGTAAGTGATGTACTTGTATATGCTCTTCGAGAATCATTAAGTATGATCATAGAGGAAGGCCCGGAGAATGTTTATAGAAGACACGAAATAGCGAAAAAAGCCTCCTGGGCCGCACTCGAGGTATTAAATCTTAAGCCATATCCGTTATCAATAGAATATTCTTCTCCAACCGTAACTGCATTTGAAACACCGAGTGGAGTTAACGAATTGGAACTAAGAAAGTTGATGTGGGAAAAATACGGCGTAATGATTGCGGGTAGTTGGGGTAGACTACAGGGCAGGGTGCTAAGAATAGGGCATATGGGTGTTCAGGCCTCGAGAACACACGTTATTACAGCTTTTACAACATTAGCGAAAGCTATGAGCGACCTCGGCTTTAACGTAAATAAAGCGAGGTTAATTGAAGCCAT
>JAUQPA010000016.1 GCA_030550615.1 Thermoproteota archaeon
GGGTCTATGACTTTTTGCGATAGTTTACAGAGAGCACTAACCGGTACATCCTTCCATCCCGGCGCTCCAATTGTAACCATGGATACAGGGTTTTGCCAGTTAGCCTTAGTGGCTTCTTCATTTAGTACATAGCCTACTACTAGTAGAGGTTTATTAGTGGGTCCAGTGTATGATGCACCAGTACCCTGCGGACCAACAACTACAATGTACTTTGGTGTATCTACGATTCTTTCAACCTTTGATAGGTATTTTCCAACATCGTTTGGCGATAGGTTCTCCCAGTACTTTAGATCATCGAATTCTGCACCGCCCCATACAAAGGGCATTAGGTAATTATCTGGATCTAAGTAATCTGGTATCCATCCTAGCAATGCTACATCGAAATTGAAGTGATCAACTCTATCGAGGTACTCAGGCCAATTATATACCTCTACATATACTTTAAACCCTAGCCTACTCCATTCATTTTGAAGTAAAGCAGCTATTTGTGCACGGGCTGTGTTACCTAAATTGTAGATTATGGTTATAGAATACTTCGATGGATCAAATCCTTTCTCCTTCAGAGAATTGATTATCTCCATGGCTTTCGTTCTATTATACTCATATTTAACTATGTTATAATCAGTCCACCCAGGCATGCCTTTTGGTACAATAGTGTACAGCCTTGTATATAATCCTCCGAAAACCTGCGAGAGAATAGTATCATATGGTGTAGCCCACGCGAGAGCTTGTCTTACCTCGGGAATGTTAAGCGGTTCTCTCATGGTGTTTAGTATTACGTGCTGTATGGTTAACCTAGGTTTAGAAGGATCGGGTTCGAGAATGAGATAAAAGTCCCCGACCTTAGTTCCATTTAGATCTTTCCACCTAGAAGGAGTAATAGCTGCAATATCAGCTACTCCTGCTTTAAACAACTGTATACGAGTCATTTCCTCATTAGCTATTATGTAAAGAACGGTTTCATGCAGGTAATATCTTTGTATGGGGGTAGTAATAGGTGTTGTAGGAGTTGTAGGAGTAGTCGTTGGAGATGTAGGAGTTGGGGATGGAGTGGTTGTAGGAGGCCTGGTTAATAAGACGCCTGCTGCAATTGCTATGATAACTACTACAGCTACTAATATGGCTATTGTCCGAGTGGTTACTCCTTTCATACAGACACACCCACATAAGTTCTTAATAAGTAGTGTTGATTATATAAATGTTTCACTCACATTGGTTTCTCGTAATAGAAACAGATATGTGATCCACCTCCTCAATAGGTAGATATATGTAGCCGTACCTCGTTATTCTCCTAATCAACTGCAATGTTGTTCTAGAAACACCAGGTACTTTACTTAATTCATTTATTTCAAACCATTTTACATCCACAGCATCTCCTCCTGGCCTAAGCTCGCCTTTAATGGTATCTGGGTTGAATAGTACATCTACTATGAGGTAGTGGTATAGTGGATTTCTTTTCTCATCGTAGACAATGTTGTTTAGAACCCACAATATACCAATAGCTTCTGCTTCAAGCCCTGTTTCCTCCTTCAACTCTCTTTTTGCCGCATCAACGAGTTTCTCACCCGGTTCTAATGCCCCGCCTGGAATCGACCATTTTCCAGCTCCAGGTGGATGACCTCTTTTCACCAGTAGTATTCTATTATTCTTAATTAAAACAGCTGCAACCGCGGCTATAGCGTATCGTGGGTAAACTCTACTCAAATCGCAATCCCCTTTTTAACTTTTGAAAGATAAAAGGTAATTTTGTATTTAATCATCTTTGCTTATAGCGATAACTAATTATGCTCAGAGGTGATCAAAGCTGGTTGTGAAACCGAGAGTAATAATAATAGAAGGATCTCCGAGAAAGTACGGATCATCGTCGCAATTAGCTCAGGTTGCAATACGAGGCATCGAAGACGCGGGAGGAGAAGCTGAACTAGTATTTCTATACGACTACACCATAAAACCATGCATAGGATGCGTATCGGAAAACACTAAGTACTGTAAGTTCCCTTGCCTCATCGATGACGATGATTTTAATAGAATAGCGGAGAAAATCCTTGAATCCGATGGATTAATAATAGCAACGCCTGTTTATTGGTATGCTCCCAGCGGTGTGATAAAAAACTTCATTGATAGATTAACGAGTTTAGAAAACATGATATTTCACACTGGTAGAAGCCTACTTGAAGGAAAAGTAGTTGGATTCATAGCAACGGGATTAGATAGCGGCGTCTTCATGGCTATCTCGTACTTAATGGCAGTACTGAATAGCATGGGCGCAGTAGTTGCACCGTGGAGTATGGCTTATTCACATCTTGAAGATGTAACTAAAGATGAAGGAGCATTAAAAGATGCATATAATGTTGGATATTTAGTTACAGAGACAGCAAAAATCATGAAACAAAACGGTTCACATATTGGTTACAAACCTAACCTAGATACTGGAAAACTAGTGGATTTAGTAACCAGGTACCGTGATGAAACTTCAGTGGTTAGAGAAAGGAGATTAATGGAATTAGCAAAGTTAAATTCTAAGGAGACGCGTTACATAAGCGGTTTTTCAACTCATTAAATATGCTTGTAGAACTCCAAGGCTCTATTCTTTTCTCAAATTTAATAACCTTAACATTTTTTAAACCAACAGCCTCGAGTTTTTCAATTAACTCAGCTGGCTTCATCCACTGATCGGGCCCGAGCATTACTATATCGGGCCTTAGTTCGATTAATGGTTTTAGAAAATCATTTTCATCTCCGAGGATAGCCTTGGATACGTATTTAACACTTTCTATTACCTCGAGTCTACCCTTCTCGTTTAAAGCTGGTTTTCTTCCCTTGAATTTCTCGAAGTTCCTGTCCCTTGAAACAACAACGTAAACTTCTCCTAGATTCCAAGCTTCCCTTAGAAGCGCGATGTGGCCTGGGTGGAGGAATTCAAAACTACCGGCTACATAAACCCTGGGGCGTTTAATTATTTTGCTCAGCGGGCTCCATTCTACTCCTTGTACTAGGTTCATCAATCTGAGGGAATCTAATAACCCCTCTGCATAAGCTATACACGATAAACTCGTTACATAGTCTCCTTTTTCATAGTAGTACCTTGCATCGTTTAAATACGCATTGGCTAAATCATATATTTTTCTCGCATTGTCGTCGAGAGCCTCGGGTGAAACTTTACTCATAAACAACTCCACGTTCCTAATATAAGCTAATACCCTATCCTTTAGATCAACACTCATGGATTTACTCCTCAATAAACCTATAAAATAAGATTCAACTCTTAAATTAAAAGATATCGATTGATCTTGATAAACTTATATATCCCCGTACTTGATTAAACGAGACATAGTAGGGGCGTAATACCGTATGTATGCTTATAGAGAAAAATACAAAGAACCATTGTTCACAGTTCTTATTGTAGGTGAAATCACGAAAGGAATTGTCAATAGATTAATTGATTTACTGAGAACAAGTCAATCAAGCGGCTTAAGATTATATATAGTTCACAATCATCCATCACCCAAACTCTTGGAGCCACTCAGAGATTTCATTTTCAAAAATAACGCTCGTACTCTAGAAATATTCATAGTTCAAAGTGAGCAATTAGAGGAAGTATACAGAAAGGAACATGAAAAAATCAAAGTTATTTTAACATCAAACCCTAATCTGCTTCAACACATCCCAGGTTCTTTAACTAATAGAGTCGAGGTTGCATGAATGAAATTCGATGTAGTTATAACAACTGATAGAACAATGATGTCTAATCATCATGGTAAAGAGTTCTTGGGATTTGTAGCAACGGGTCCTCCTATCGGTATGCCTGAAAACCTGTGGATGGCTCTCTGTGCCCCCAAAGTAAAAGTAGATAACGCTGGTAGACCCATTGAAGCTCCCTATGGTTTAAGGAAGATTGAAGCTGTTCTACAAGATGCTGGGTTCAACGCTGCAATAATTGACCCGGATCATTTATACAAATATGCTGATTCAATGAAAGTAATTCTCATAGGCCATCACGATTACTTCGCCTACGGACCCCCCAGTAGCGAGTGGTGGAGTTTAACAGGGCTGGAGCCAATTAACCGGAGGAGCTTCATTAAATTCATGAACAGTGAACCTATTAGAAAAGCCAAGGAGAAAGGAGCGAGAATAATAGTGGGGGGTCCAGCAGCATGGCAGTGGCTTTATGAACTCGAATACATGGATAAATGGAGAATCGACACTATCGTTGAAGGTGAAGGAGAGAAAATCGTAGTTGAATTAGTTGAGAAAGCATTAAAGGGCGAGCCTCTACCGAAATATGTATACGTCGGAGTAGATAATGTACCGAAGGTAGATGAAATACCTATTATAAAAGGAGCTAGCGTTAATGGACTAGTTGAAATAATGAGAGGTTGCCCGCGCGGTTGCAAATTCTGTAGTGTAACACTTAGGCCATTGAGATTTATACCTATTGAGAAAATACTTGCCGAAGTAGAAGTGAACATAAGAGCTGGAGTTAAGGGGATAATTCTCCACAGCGAGGATGTCTTATTATACAATGCAGATGGCGTTAAACCCAGACCTGAGCCTGTTACAAAGCTTCATGTCGAGGTCTTAAGGAAGATCGGGGAGAAAAGACATATTGCATGGGCGCACGTGAGTTTAGCTGCTTTAAAATACTCCGAGGACAACTACAAGCTTATCAGTAAATTAATGAACGAGCATATTTTAAACGAGCACAGAAAGTTCTTGGGTGTGGAGGTTGGCATAGAAACAGGTAGTCCATCATTAGCGAAGAAGATCATGATTGGTAAATCAATACCGTATCCAGCGGAGAAATGGCCTGAAATAGTTGAAGACGCTTTTAGAATAATGCATGAAAACAGAATTATTCCAGCAGCAACCGTTATTCTAGGTTTCCCCGAGGAAACACCTGAAGATGTTGTTAAAACAATAGAGTTAATTGATAGACTTAAACCATACAGAAGCATCATTGTTCCAATGTTCTTTGTCCCGATGGGTGTAATGAAGAATAATAAGTGGTTTATGCGTGAACACTTGAAACCAGAGCATGTTGAGGCAATGAAAACAATATATAATCATACCATATACTGGGCTGAAGACATAATGAAATTATATATGTCTTCTCCACTATATCTACCGGTTAAAGCAGTATTGAAATACTTCATTTGGTACGTTAAGAGAAAAGTAAACAAATACATGAATGTACTAGAGGAAATGGTTAAAAAGTAGTTATTCCTAATTCCCCTTAAGTATGAGAAAACGAAGGCTTACGGTGTATTGTATTGAACGTGTTTTACATAACTACACCAATATATTACCCCAATGCACCACCACACGTTGGCCATGCCTACACCACCGTATTCGCTGATACACTAGCTAGATACAAGAGACTAATGGGCTACAACGTGCTATTTCTAACGGGCAACGATGAACATGGTTTAAAAATACAGAAAGTTGCGGAGAAACAAGGTAAAACACCTAAGGAGTTTACAGATGAGATGGCTGAAGTATTCAAGAACTACTGGAGAAGTCTAGATGTAAACTACGATCACTTCATAAGGACAACAGATGAATACCACGAGAAAACAGTAAGTGAGGCTTTCAGCTACATATACAAGAAAGGATTAATATATAAAGCTAAGTACGCTGGACTATACTGTGTTGACTGCGAGAAGTATTATAGCCCAGGTGAATACGTAGAAATCGAGGGTAAGCCGCATTGTCCACTTCACAACAAGCCCCTCGAGTACATGGAGGAGGAAACATACTACTTTAAGCTAAGTGATTTCAAAGACTATCTCCTAGATGTATTAAACAACAGGGAAATTGTTTACCCCCGTAGCTACGCAGAAGAAGTATTATCAAAGATCAATAAAGAGGGTTTAAGAGATTTATCAATAGCTAGACCAGTTGAACGAGTATGGTGGGGAATACCTGTACCATTCGATAAAAACTACGTTATATACGTGTGGTTTGACGCATTGCTAAACTACATAAGTGCAATAGGTTACCTGAATGATAACGAGAAATTCAGTAAATACTGGAGTAACGTACACCACGTAATTGGAAAAGACATACTATGGTTTCATACGGTAGTATGGTTTTCAATACTGAAAGCTTTAGATATAGATCCGCCGCGGAAAGTAATAGTGCACGCGTTCCTTACTTCTAAGGGAACAAAGATGAGTAAGAGCGTTGGCAATGTGATATCAATAGAGGAGATGCTCGATAGATATGGATCGCCTGATGCCGTTAGATATGTTCTAATGAGGATTTTCAACATGGATAAAGACAGTGAATTCGACTTCGAACTAGTCGACAGCATCTACAATAGTGAACTAGCCGACACATACGGTAACTTGGTTAGAAGAGCAGGTGTATTAGCCCAGAAGAAAACTGATGGAAAAATCTACAGAAGGAATATTGATTCAAAAATTAAGGATGAATTAGAAAACAAACTAAACGCATACATAGACGCAATGGAGAACTTTGAAGTAGCGAGAGGAGCTTCCCTAGCAATTGATGTAGCAAGATTAGGGAACCAATATCTAAATGAAACCAAGCCGTGGGAAAAGAAGGATCCAAGCAAAGAACTGTACACTGTTCTCGAAACAATTCGATTGGCAACCATACTACTATATCCATTCACCCCACGCATTTCAAATCTCGTAGCAAAGGCATTCGGCTTCACGGTAGAAAATCCACTTAAGGCTACCTTAGAATCCATAGAGAGGTATAATGTAACAAATGCTCCAATTCTATATAAGAAAATCTCACTGAAAAAATAATGTAGCGTGGTGAGCTGTATCGCCGAAGAGTACTATATCGCGGTAGATCTAGGGGCAACTAAAACCAGGATAGCTCTCTGTACCCGGAGCGAAATAATCGAGAAAACCGTGTACTACACTCCTAAACACGGAGATGAATACACTATAGCGGAGTCTATTTACAATACAGTGGTGACTAAGTGGAAAAACCTAGTTAGCAACATCAAGGCAGTTGGAATAGCAAGCATAGGTCCATTGGACATTAAAGAAGGAAAAGTAGTGCATGCTTCAAATGTACCTATACGTAACTTTGAACTACTTAGACCCCTCGTTAAAAAATTCAAGAAACCAGTCTACGTTGTTAACGATTGTGTTGCAGCTGCCTGGGGTGAGAAATACTACGGTGATGCTGTTAACTACGATAACTTTATTTATTTAACGTTAAGCACTGGTGTAGGGGCTGGTGTCGTTGTAGACGGCAACTTGCTTATAGGTAAAATGGGAAATGCTCATGAGGTAGGGCACATAGTGATAGATTTTACATCAGATCTACAATGTGGTTGCGGAGGTAGAGGACACTGGGAGGTTTTTTCTGGGGGAGCAAATACCCATAAGGTCCTCAAGTACCTGGCGGAGAGAATTGATATAACAGGCTACTCTGAGTTAAAAGAAAGAGTTCTTAAAGGAGAACAAATAGATGCTAAAACCATGTTCGACTACTTTAGAAAAGGAGATCCATTAGCGAAAAAAGCGGTGGATCTATACATTCAAGCGACTTCAGCTGGTATAGCTTCCATCGTCAACGTTTATGATCCAGAGCTTGTTATTATAGGAGGTAGTATTTTCCTAAATAACATTGATGTTCTTTATGAACCCATAGTATCTCGAATAAGAGAGAACATCGTTACTAATCCCCCAATTATTAAACCAACGAGACTTGGAGATGACGTGGGGTTGTACGGTGCTTTAGCAATAGCTGTGTATACTCCGAGAAAAATTATTGAAATACAAGGTAGATTGATAAACGAAATTATCGGAGTAACACTATAGTTAATGCTTCAACGAGAGCAGCGAGAAATAAAACCAGTATGCCTGTGATTGTATGTATTAAGAATTTCCTAGTATTGGAAAACAAGTATTTCGAAGACGTTATTAGAATAGAGTAAGCAGATAATTCCAGCAAGGAATGTGGGTAAACAAGTATTAGTAATCCTTCGAGAAGATTTCTCAACCCGGCTCCAACGATGGCGCCTATTAGTAGTCCAGCGTTGGTAACTCCATACCCGATAAGTAATCCCCCGATGTACGGTATAATCGCCGGCAGTGAAATCAATAAATTATTGGTGAAAATGTACCTAGCTGTGAACCATGGATCACGACCCACACCTACTTCTTCCACTTGTTTTTGAAATGATCTAGCTATGTATGAAAATGTATCGTGCGCCAGCAAACCTGTCAACATACTTCCAAATATCAATGTGTAAATTAGACATAATGTAAGTAGAAAGTCTCGCATTGAACTTGTATTTCTCCTAGAAACCGTGATTGCGCCTATGATTAATCCATATGATGGAACATAGGTTAAGATGCTGTAAAACCCAAAGTAGCATAGCATGATATTTAATGCTATTCCCACGAGTAATAATGAAATCAATATAGTTGTTGATTTCTCTCTAAACAAATCACCGGGAAACTCTTTACTTACGTTTACGTCGGGTTTCTTGCTTGGTGGAAGAGGGTGATTACCATGTATTAATTCAACGTGTTTGTTGTATACTTTACCGAGCCTGTACCCCATGTAAGCCAGGTATATTCCCATTGTTAAAAACAACAACACCAAGTCAATTATGAAACTAATTAAGCCATACTTGCCTGTAACTCTGCTTTCAAGAAGCGTGTTTTCCTCAAGTATAGCGTGTTCTCTGATGGTTTTTTCCACGATATATAATACAACAAGATAAGATAAACCCGAAGTTAGAAACGACAATAGTAGACCAGTAACAGGAGCCGGCAACGATGCTCTAGCGTAAATAGACCTTAGGTACTGTATAAGGCCCTCAGCGGTTGAACCACCTTTGAAGTAGTAAGTTGTTACACTGCTCTCATATATGTGTTTTCGCGTATTCTCTAAAACATAGTATGATGCAATCATCGTGGCTATCGTGAAGCCTAGGAGTGAAATAATACCCCACTGAAGCATCTGAGAACCTAGAAGAACATTTAATGACATGTCTTCTTCAAGCTTGCTTCCAAGAAACTTCAGTGTTTGCCCTAATCCATACGAGATAAGCATCATGGATATAAACAGGAAGATCGAAGGAAGAATTAATGGAACATAATTCATTTTATTAAATTCAAAGGACTCTATGAGCGATTTCAGCATTTGTTCATGCAGTGTGTTTTTTTCAGATTGCTCCATGGTCTTCACCCATGTCAATTTTAATTTAAGGTCATTATGGAGTATTAAACGAAACAACTATAATCACACCGGGTGTAATTAAGCATGGCGACTAGAGCACTTCAATATCATTGATCAATAGGAAATATATTTTTACCATAGCTTTGTAATTATCTGGGATAAATAACTCATAGAATTTTCCAGGATCAATGAATCAAAAGACTGGTGGTTTGAATGGTGAAGGCTTTAATTTTACATGGAGGAGCAGGAGCATGGAGAATTAGACCTGGCGTCGAGAAATCCATTGAAGCAGTTAAAAACTGCACTGTGCAATCATGGAAGGTTCTCAATGAAACTAATAATGCACTGGAATCAGTTGTTGAAGCAGTTAAATGCATGGAGGATTCAGGTTACCTCAATGCAGGCTACGGCTCCGTCCCCAATCTTCTCGGTGAAAGGGAGTTGGATGCTGGTTTAATGACCTCAACGGGTTTAATTGGAGCTGTTGCCGCTGTTAAGGCAACAAGAAACCCTATACTGTTAGCTAGAATTGTAGCAGAGAAAACGCCTCATATTATTCTAGCGGGCGAAAACGCAGATAGGTTATCTTTAATGTTCGGCTTACCTCCGTTACCACCAATGCCTGCTCATGTTGCGGAAAGGTATAGGGATTCTTTGAAAAAAGTATTCGGCGAGAGTTCACCTGACCCATATTATGAATCGATAAGGAAATTCGTGGAGAATAACAAATTATTCCACGAGTTAATACGAGGTTTAATTAACGTCTCGGATACTGTGGGAGCCGTGGCCGTAGATGATAATGGAATGCTAGCTGCTGCCACAAGCACTGGGGGCATTATACTAAAGCTACCTGGTAGAGTGGGTGATACACCGATACCTGGTGCAGGTTTCTACGCATCCCGTAACATAGCGTGTAGTGCAACTGGTTGGGGTGAATTCATAATACGCTCCATGCCGTGTCTAAAACTACATTTAGAGTATGAAGCAACCAGAGACATAGAATTAGCTCTAAGTAGAGTAATGGAGCACGTAAATAATACAGTGGGTTCAAATACACTCGGGTTCATTGGAGTCAACGAGGAGGGCAGAGTATTCTACGCGTATAACACTGAAGCTATGTTAATAGGTTATGTTAAAAAAGGAGAAGTAATCGTTGAATTGAAACCGGAACCTAACGTGGAAGTAGTTGATGTGAGGTAGTTGAAGAAAACCAAGTGCATTATAGTAATAGATGTAGACGGTACAATTATTCCCAATGTAATAGATTTCGAGAAGATCAGAGCAGAGGTCCGCGAGCTCATAGGAATAAATCACCCACTTAAACCTCTTGGCGAAAGCTTGTTTAGTTTAAAGATCGACGAGGATTTAAAACGCAGAGCCTGGGACCTCGTTGAGAAAGCGGAATTAGAATCAATTAATAGAATAAAGCCAGAGGAAGTTGAGCGAAACGTAGATCTTTTGAAGAACGTATTGAATAGGGGAATAGAAATATTGTTGGTAACAATGAGAAGCATGAAAACCGTGGAGCCATTATTGAGGCGAATATGTTTGCACGAGTTCTTGAATAATACTATCACAAGAGATGGTTTTACAAGTAGGTATCAACAATTGAAATATATCAAAGAAACGCATAAAGAGAGCAAAGTGGTTTTCATAGGTGACACAGATCACGATGAAGAATCCGCTAAGAAGGCCGACGTGTATTTCATTAGAGTACGGAGTTATAGTGATCTGAACAAAGCACTACAAATCTCTATGGATTTATGCCACAGAGATTAAGGAGATCCGAGTTCAAGGAGACGTCATGTATATAAATATTCTAGTTGATTCTATTTTTATAGGTTGAAGCATCAATGCAACGCGTACTAATTGATAAAATTTCGAAAAACGTCTACTTGCTGAGACTGAACGATGAAAACACGAAGTATTTCGAAGGATTATGGTACATACCCGAGGGAATAAGCTATAATGCATACGTGGCAACTCTACCGGAAGGTGTTGTTTTATTTGATGGCTGGAAACATGTTTATGGAGAACTTTATGTCGAAACACTAAGGCAAATAGTTGATTTCAAAGACATAAAGTACGTTGTAGTTCATCACACAGAACCAGATCATAGTGGTTCGCTGAAAAGCCTGTTTAACCATGTAAAGAACGCAACTATACTCGGCCACTCTTTTGCAATTCAACTCATACAGGTTTTTTATGGAAAACTAGCTGAGTTCAGATCAGTAAACGACGGTGAGGTCGTGAAGATCGGAAAGGAATACGCTATACACTTCTATCATGTACCGTGGCTCCACTGGCCAGATACCGTAGTAAGCTTCTTAACCGGAGATAATGTTCTATTTACGTGCGATGTATTTGGCTCATATGGAATCCCCTCTAAAGTTTTCTACGAGGAATTAACAGAGGAAGAAAAAACGAAGTTCAGGTGGTTTACGCAGAAGTACTTTGCAAATGTTATTGGGCACTACGTTGACTGGGTTATCAAAAACCTCGAGAAACTCTCACAATTAAACCTAGATGTCAAAATAATAGCGCCTGGCCATGGTCCGCTACATAAGGAATTCAACAACATTGTGACGTTATACAAGGCCTTAGGAAGCAGGAAAATATCACCCGGTAAAACAATAATTATTTATACATCAATGTACAAGTTCGTGGAAGATGCGGTTAGAATAGTGGTTGAAGAACTATCTAGAAAAGGCGTTAATTATAGGGTCTATAAATTCACCGATACGTATAGGGATCCGGAGAGCGATATTATTGGAGACGTATTTGATGCTGAAAACATAATATTAGCTACTTCAACCTACGAAAGCGATGTTTTTCCACTAGCAAAGTACATTATTGACTTATTGAAAATGAAGGTACCCAGTAATAAGAAGATACTAGTAATGAGCGTTTATGGATGGGGCCCTGTTGCAGGTAGAAAAATAATGGATTCATTAATGGAAAAGGGGTTCCAAGTAGTGGGTTCCCTGGAGTTGAAGGGTTCGCCGTCCATGTATGAAGAAAAGATAAGAACAGAGTTAAATAAGTTGATTCCATAGAGGTTTTTTGCAATAATTTTATTGTTATAAATTGTAACATTATTGTTCTATTTTCTATTGACTAGGTATCAGCATGTTGTATGTCATGCAATATCATTAAAAACCTGTTCTACTCTCTGAGAACAATAAACAACGGACAACGCGGGGATTTGAGGCTGAGGTACGCATGGATGATTCAAGCTGCGAGTTAAGCGTTTTGGTAATGATGCCATCGATTGATCCGGTGATAGAAGCGTTTTTGCACGTGGAATTCTATTGTCGAGGTGTAGAGGTGTGAAAGATATTATACATAATAGAAGAAACCTAGCGAAATTACTAGTCATCGCTGTAATAATACTTATAGCCGTAGTAGCTAATGTTCCCCCGAACGCTGAGTTCATGCCAGAGGACAAGAGGTATCCATACTATACGTTTCCACTTCTACCTCCATTAATAGCAATAGTTTTATGTATGATAACAGGTGAAGTTTTACCATCGCTATTTATCGGTATATGGATTGGTGCATTAATGATTACAGCTTATAATCCAATAAGTGCTTCTCTTAAGGTTGCTTCATGGCTTATTGATAACGCCACAGATCCATGGAATGCTACTATATTGTTATTCGACTTCGTTATAGGAGCGTGGATAGGGTTATTGTACACGTCTGGCGCACTACATTCAGCTGCCGAAGCACTCATTAAAAGAGTAAGGAGCGCCCGCGGGGTTAGCATAGCTTCCTCCGTGTTAGGTGTTCTGGTGTTTTTCGATGATTACACTAACACCATTGTAGTTGGTAATACGATGAGGCCGGTCGCGGATAAACTAAGAGTTAGTCGCGAGCTTCTAAGTTACATAGTAGATACAACGGCTGCTCCGGTTGCTGGGTTGTTTTTAGTTTCAACGTGGATTGGATACGAGGTTTCCCAAATACGTGGAGCAATCGATGAATTAATTAAAGAAGTAACAGATGGGAAAATCCCAGTTGCTCCTGACACGTCACCGTATTCGATGTGGCTTGGTTCCGTTCCATATCATTTCTACTCTATACTTGCTTTGATCCTATTATTCACAGTTGTGATCACCCGCAGGCATTTTGGACCAATGCTACAAGCTGAGCATAGAGCAGTAGCTGAAGGTAAAGTTCTCAGAGATACCGCGGTTCCCATGATGCCCACAGAGGAGGTTCTCAATATAAGACCCAGCACCGAAAAACGCGTCTCCGGCTGGATATTTGTAACTTCCTCGATTATTTTAATCGTTGTGGCATTGATCGGCATATGGATGACTGGTGCTCAAGGCTTAGTTGAGGATAGTAAACCATTCTGGGAAGTTTCATTTATTGATTCAATACAGAGTGAAACGGTTGATGCTGCAAGTGCACTATTCTGGGCTTCGCTAGCAGCGTATTTCGTTACATTAGGATTCATATTAGCTACGAGAGCTATGAGCCTTAATCAATCCATGAAAGCAACTATTAGAGGTATGTATTTAATGGTTTACGCAAACGCTATTCTACTTCTTGCGTGGACAATAAAAACCGTTGTGGATACTCTTGGAACAGCTAGCTACGTTGTCGGAGTCGCCAGAGAAGTAGGTTTACCAGCTACATTTGTTCCATTGCTAATATATGTTGTTTCAATGTTCATATCTTTTAATACGGGCACAAGCTGGGGAACATTCGGCATAATGATGCCTATTGCTGTCCCAATGGCATGGAAACTCTCCATGCTACAGTATCCAGGAGACATTGCACTGGCGTACACAATTACCTTAGCCTCAATCGGAGCTGTTTTCGGCGGCGGTATATTTGGTGATCATTGCTCGCCAATTAGTGATACAACGATCATGTCCTCGATGTTCTCCGGGTGTGATCATATAGATCACGTGAAAACTCAAATGCCATATGCTCTATTAGCTGGCATTACAGGAATATTATTATATGGATTGTTCGCAATAGGTTTAATGTCGCCAGTTGTTTTAATCATTATTGGAGTAGTTTTGGTTATACTACTACACAGACTTCTAAGCAACTACTATGCTAAGAGAGTTAAACTTCAACCAATAGTTCCGAATTACAAGCTATAGTCTTCACTTATCAAATAAATAATTTTTCTAAAACGGTTAATTTTTTCTTCGGGTTATCGTTAAATAACTGGATTAGGTTCCTCTGTATAGTAATCTTCGCCACCTGCTACAACCCTCTGTATAGCTGCATATAAGTCGTCGAAACCTTCACCTGAGACGTTTGATACAGGGATTGTTTCAAATACCATTAGTTTATCGAGTATACTTGAAACCTCATCTTGATCCCATATTAACCTCGCATCTCTCTCGCTCGCTATTTCAGCTGAGAGTTGATCTGGGTCATCGATCATCTCTAGAACCCTGCTCAACGCATTAGAGTCAAGCAAATCTATTTTGGTTAAAGCATTTATCAAAGGTATTTTCAAGCGAACGTATGTAGATGAAGCAAGTAGCAGGGCGGAGAGCAGGTTAGATGGTTGAATAGCATATGTTGAATCTATGAGAAATAATCCAACAGATCTCGCATCTCCAATAATTGCTTTTAGCACCAAAGGACCTGTTTGTCTAAAGGCAAAAATTTCCATCTGACCCGGTGTATCTACGATAACGTAGTTTGTTTTATAGCTCCATATCTCCTCCTTAATATCCTCAATATTCATTAACAACATGTCTATTGAAGCTATCAATGCTCCATTGGGACCCAGTCCCGTTTTTCTCATTAATTCTCTTGCATCAACGTACTCTCTTACATCGACATCTGGCTCGTACGGTAGATCTTCTACGGCTGGATCCAGGTTCACCAGTATTGAATCTAATTGATGACTCGTTAAATATGTATGTAATACACTTGAAAGCGATGTTTTACCGCTGCCCGCTGTTCCTAGAACTACGATAAAATATGGCATTCTACCACCAGAACAAACCTCTATAACTTAAACCGTGAAACATACCTTGAAAGTTTAATTTATACCCGCATTCAGGACATGTGAATCCATCCTTAAGTCTCCACTTGGATATGAAGAATCCTTTTCTTTCAACAACCAAAGTACCACACCTAGGACAATAAGTGTTCTCCAATGGATGACCCCAGACGTTTCCTATATACACGTGTTTTAAACCTTCATCCATCGATACCTTCGCGAGTTTTTCGAGTGTTTCAACAGGTGTGGGAGGAATATCCTGGAGCATGTAATCAGGGTGGAATCTAAGTAGATGAAATGGGGTTTCAGCACCCAGGTTCTCCACTATCCAAGATGCTAATTTTCTTACGTCTTCTACCTTGTCTCCAACCTCTGGAACAACGAGGTTTGTGATCTCGATCCAGAAACCAGCTTTTTTCATTTCCAGAATACTGGTTAATATAGGTTCTGGATCAGGCACACCCATATACTTCCTGTAAAACTCCCTGTTCCCTCCACCTTTGAAATCCACTGTGGCGGCATCTATTAATCCACGAAGCTCGTTTATCGCCTCTGGAGTAATATAGCCATTTGTTACTATCGTGTTAAATAAACCATTCTTCTTGGCTATTTTCGCAGTATCATACATGAATTCGAAAAATACCGTCGGCTCATTATACGTGTAGCTAATTCCCTGGCAACCACTTCGTTTAGCTTGTTCAACAACCTCGCCTGGTTCATATGGTTCACCGAAAATCTTGTTCCAACGGCTTTGGCTTAAAACCCAGTTATCACAGAACTTGCAGTAGAAGTTGCAGCCAGCTGTTGAAATAGAGAATACTGATGCACCCGGGTGGAAATGCATTAGTGGTTTTTTCTCTATTGGGTCGGCATTAGCAGCCGTTAATAAACCATATACAACTGTGTATAGTTCACCTTCATAATTGTATCTAACACCACATGCACCAAACGCGCCGGGAGCTATAATGCATCTTCGGTGGCATAAGTTGCATTTTACTTTACTATCCCCTATTGGTTCCCATAGTTTTGCTAATGAAACCCCCGGTCTCTCTGGATCAAACGCTTTGATTTTATACATGATTAACTAACCTCTCTCAATTTATTTAACTTGTTTAAAGCCATTATATCCCATGGTGGTTGCTTTGTTAACGGTGATCGGTTATCCAAACTACTGGTTGGCAAAAGTCATAGCGAGCAAGCTTAAAGCAATTGAAATAGATGTCTACGATAAGGTGTTCCCAGATGGAGAACTATACGTTAGACTAGCGAATCCCGAGAGAGTTGCATTAAACAAAGTAGTTATCGTGTCTACATTTTACCCTGAACAGGAGAAACGAATACTTAAAACAATGCTCTTAATCGACGCAGCGAAAAACAATAATCCATCGAAACTAATTGCTCTCATTCCATACCTAGCTTATTCAAGGCAAGATAAGGTATTCCTACCTGGCGAACCCGTTTCAGCGTGTTTAATTATGAAATTGTTGAAAAACGCAGGTGTAGATGTCTTGTTAACGGTTGACGTACATAGTTCACGTGTCTTAGAATGTTTTAACGGCTTATCCGTAAATGTAATGATTTCAGATCTATTGGTTAAACATGCTTTAAGGTATTTAAATAACCCGGTTGTCATAGCTCCGGATAAAGGCGCGCTCGAGAGAGCAAGTTTACCTGCCAAAACACATGGTCTTGATTATGATTACCTCGAGAAGCATAGAGACCGCGTAACAGGTGAAGTCTCTTATTCTCCACGTGAGATAAATGTAAGAGGAAGAGACATCATCATAGTAGATGACATAATAAGCACGGGTGGAACAATAGCTGAATCATCAAGAATGCTTTTAAAGAAAGGGGCTAATAGAGTTATTGTTGCAGCATCACATGGTCTCCTAGTGGGTGAAGCAATTAAGAAACTGGAATCAGCTGGTGTACTAAAGGTGATCTTAGCGGATACGCTAGGTTTAAGACATGAACACAAGTTAATTGAATACGTTGATATAACGGATAAGTTAATTGAAGAATTAAATAAAGTAATTGCTTAGTGAAAGCATTAAGATACTATAAATAAGACATAGAACATAGGTAACTAAATCCATGATAATAAAAGAAACAGTTGATTATAGCAACTTTAAATCCTATTTCATTCTACGTGGAAATAATGAGCATTTGGCTAGAGGAGAGCTCAGAGCTCTACTCGAAATCTATGATCCCAAGGCTTTAATTATCTGCTATACAATGATCTGCTTAGCTACAACAACTCCGGATAAACTACATAAAGTAATAAGAAGAGCTGGATACGTCAAGGAGGCTGGATCATTATTAAGTGTATATAGTGCGTATTCGATCGATCATGCGAAAAACGCATCGTCACTACTACGTGACAAATCTGTTCACGTATCAATTATGAAATCAACTATTAGAGAAGACACTGTTAAGCAATTCCTTAACATAGCTGGTTTAAAACCAAGTTACAGAGGAATTGGCGAGCAGAGATTAATATTCACAGATGGAGTTGCTATTTTAGGTAGGAAAATAGAAGTCAACGACTTCGCGAAACAAGCCGGAGACTCAAAAGCAAAACCATTCAATCGAAGCATAGCTCTAAAACCAGACATATCCCGTGTATTGGTAAACTTAACGAGAGCACGTGAAGGAAGTATTATTATTGATCCCTTCGCTGGAACAGGAAGCGTGTTGATTGAAGCGTGGCGAATGGGTATACTCGCCGTCGGAGTAGATGTGGATTGGAATTTAACCAAAGGCATGGAATATAATTTAGAATACTTTAAAATACCATCTATCGTGATTCTAAGTGATTCACGCTACTTATCCTTCAGAGAAGTTGACCACGTAGCGACGGATCTACCGTACGGCAGAGGAGCAAGTACTCATGGCGTTGAATTAAGGGAGTTGTATAAAGACTTCATGGAGAAACTATCGGATTACTTGTCGAAATCTGGGTATGCATGCTTTATGACTCCTCTATGGCTCGAGGAATACGTTGATGAATTAATTAGTGCCTACGGGTTTAAGTTAACTGAAAGATACTACGACTACGCACATGGATCATTAACGAGAACAATCAACGTGGTGAGAAAGTGGTAAATGCGAGAATTTTCTTTCTGGGAACAGGTGCAGCGATGCCTATAACAAGGTCACTACCCTGCATAGCTCTGAAAGCGGACTCTGACATATACCTATTTGACCCAGGCGAGGGATGCCAAGTTAAAATGTTTAAACAAGGACTAAGTCCTTTAAAAGTTAAAGCTGTATTTGTAACTCATGCTCACGGCGACCACTACCTTGGTCTACCTGGTTTACTTCAATCAATGACGCTCTCTAGTAGAAAGGATCCATTGACCATCGCTGGATCCAGGTCTTTCATAGAGGCGCTCTCCCTTATGATTAAAACCGGGTTAATAAAGCCGAATTTCAAAGTAGATCTCGTTCCCTTATCAAACGAGTTCAAATACGTTGATTCAAAAATATCTGTGAAGGCTTTCCCAGTTAACCATAGTATTGAAACGTATGGTTTTCACATCACAATTGGGAAAAAAACTGTTTGCTACACTGGAGATACTTCCCCCTCCGAAACCATTATCGAGAACTGTAGGAATGCCGATGTATTGATTCACGAAGCTACTTTCACTAGTTACTACGAGCAAGAAGCCCATGAACAAAAGCACTCAACTGCATTAGATGCAGCAAAAGCAGCTTACGAGGCAGGTGTTAAATTGCTTGTTTTATTCCACATTAGTGCGAGACATAGCGAGGAAGAAGTTTACTTTGATGCAATTAGGTTTTTCAAGAATACGGTTGTTGCAAGAGACGGAATGATAATTTGCTTATGACTAACGCTCCCGAGTAATTATCATCGAGGAATTCACATGAAACCATGTGTATTTAAGATATTTATTCCTCAGTTAGGAACTTTATTACCTCTTCGATTTCGTTGCTTGTTCCAGTAATCGTTATTCTTATTGGTCCAAGAGGAGATTCTCTATCGCTGTCTATCAACGAAACTTTCCCGGCGAATGCTGCTTGCTTATGTATCAAAATAACTAGCGTTGAATTCTCGATTCTTTTATAGAGGTAGGCTCTTACGGCTGGTTCAATTTGCTGTATTCTAATTGCGTTTCTTAATGGCTCCAGGCATTTTATTGATTCGCACTTAACACTAATTGTTTTAAACCCCGTAGTTATCTCCGCTACTTTGAGATCCTCCAGAGTAACAATTGTTTGTAGAGCTTTCTTCACTTTCTCAATATCTTCCGTTGGACGTACTTCTGTTTCAACTATGATTTCCACCATGTTCCTTCACCAATTCCATGAGAATACTTTTAGCTTTATTCAATGTTTCCTCGGGGGGACATTCGTTGACAATCATGTAGTCAGCAATAGCTATTACGTTACCTATGCCGAAACCTAGCTCTGTTAAATCTCTTCTGAGGAACTCGTTGTACGAGGACGGATCGCCAGGTCGCCTTCGCTCAAGTAGTCTCCTGAACCTAGTTTGAGGTGAAGCATGTATAGCTATAATTACTGTTCTCCCGTGTTTTCTAAATACATCGACTTCTCTCATGCTTCTTACACCATCTATAACTACTATTCTTTGATCAGAGGGTATTCTCTCTATGGTTTTCAATGCTATTACTTCATCTCCATGTTTTTCCCTCAAAGATCTCGATACGCTCACCATCAATTCATGTGTTATTTGACCATATGTTTTCAAAGTTTCTTCTCTTACAACGTCTCCCATGGTGTAAACAGGTAAACCTAGATCTCTAGCAGCTTGAACAACTAGGCTTTTGCCGGATCCAGGCATACCGACTATGAGTATGAATAATCGCTGCAAACACGGCACCTCTTCAAGTACTCGAAAATATTTGGGAAACGTTAATAAATGAGGTTGATTCCAGAGAGCAAAATACTTCCTTAACGCGATCCTTCAACGCTGTGAATTAAATAGCTTAAAAGTTAATAACTAAGTTTTAACTATTACATAAGGTTTCGCGAATAAGGGGATTAAATGACTAGGCGACTTATTACACTAAGTAAAGAAAGCGTTATGTACTCGTTTGACCCGGACCTCAACCCAGTAGCATTTGCACAACCAGGTGACTTATTGGAAGTAAACACTATGGATGCTTTAGGGGGACAGGTTAGAAGCGAGGAGGATCTTGTTACCTCAATCGACTTCAACAAGGTGAATCCAGCTACAGGACCAATATATGTAATGAACGCTGAGCCAGGAGACGCGCTCGTAGTTAGAATTCTGAAAATTGAAACAGCAGATAAAGGCTTTGTTATTACAGCTCCTGGAGCAGGAGTGCTTACATCCCTGGTTAAACAAGCTAAAACTAGAACATGTTATGTACGGGGAGACTACGTTGAGTTCCTTGGTTTCAAAGTACCCGCTTGGAGAATGATCGGTGTAATTGGCGTCGCTTCGAAGGAAAAACCACCTACTGGAACACCGGGAAAACACGGAGGGAATTTAGACACGAAGTTCATTACCGAAGGAGCCACCGTATACTTACCTGTAATTTACCGTGGCGGATTACTTGGAATCGGTGATCTTCACGCTGTGATGGCCCATGGAGAAGCATGTGTAGCTGCATGCGAGGTAGAAGGCAAGGTATTAGTTGAAATTGATTTATTGAAAAACACTGCTCCCTTATGGCCTGTTGTCGAATACAAGGATTCAACTTACATTCTCGTATCAACAGATAATATCAACAACTCCCTGGAGGTAGCAACAGACGTATCCGTAAGAGTTCTTTCAACGGCATTAGGTATTGAATGGCATGATGCCTATATGTTAACTAGCTTATCGATTGATCTAGGTATAAGTCAATTAGTTGATCCGAAGAAAACCGCGTGGGCGAGAATACCTAAATATATCCTAGGATCAATGGATGTCATAAAAGCACTTGCAGAATTAAGGAAAAACCAGGAACTTTGGCTATGATTTCTTAATTAACCGAGCAATATATACATAGTAAAAACATGGTTTTTCAATAACTATGAATGATTAACAATTCAATGATGTAACCGCCAGCGGCTGATCTATGATGAATAAACAGTCTACTGAGCTATTGTAATTCAGCAATCCAACATATCAAGTAGAAATACCTCAGCTACCTTAGTTCACAAGAAAAACTAAACAGTTACAATACGGCGAATCCACGAAAACCTCATGATAGCACAATCTCTCAATTCCTTTTATTGTTATCCTTGAACATTTGTTTACTTGCCCCAATATTATTTATGTGAATAGAGCTGCTATAGATTCGTGTTTGTCTATATTTCGTTGGTGTTTAATCATGGCCATAGCGCCTGATCAAAATCTTTACATGTATTATTTGCCTACATGTTCCATTGCGAGATCAGCAGTGTTCAAATCGCTTGATTCCAAACTGTTGTTTACTATTAAACCAATGATTATCTACATTCATTGATCACGTGCTTGAACGAGCCAGTTGAATTCATGATCTTCCCTTTTTCTTCGGGGTGATCTAGGGGTGTTCCCATCGGTGATCTTCTTCATGCTGCTTTTGAAGAACAAATCATGGTTTTATTGTCGGTAAAGCAGTTACCTCGTCGCGAGACGCGTTTCTTTATCATAGTTAATTTAATGGAAGTAATTATGATCGTGAATAATGCAATTATAATTAGCGTGGTAATGATTCCATATCCATATGATGTCTTATCCCGTTGTATTTCATTTTGAGTACTAATACTAGAGTATAATGCTATAGCAGTTAACGCTGCTGTCTCAAGATTTAGATCACCCACGCCTTTGAACCCGGGTTCGTATAATGTTGTAAACGGATCTATGCTGAATAAAACAGCAGCATATTTCTCTGCTTCAGCAGTGTAGCCAAGGATCTTGTGAAGTAATACCGCTAATGCAACCTTGTATACCTCATATTTCCCGTGTTTTCTATAGTAAGAATCAGCGAAACCATAGCCATCAAATAACTTATTCAGCTTGTCCAGTTCTGCTAACGCTTCACCTTTCTCGTTGCTAACAATGTGGTAAATAGCTTTCAACGCTATAAGATTAGCGTAATTATCGTAATCATTCATGGTAATATTTGTTCTTTTAACGTGGAATATTCTAATGTTATTTACAGCATCGACCTGAACTTGTTCAACAACCGTAAATGGTAATTCGATTTTCCTAGAGAAAAGAACCTGGTAATAGTCGTAGAAACCACTAGGGTATTTATTTAGAAATAAATTGATCTTATCTGCTAAATCAACTCTACCACAAACACTTCTCAAAACATACTCCGCTAGAAAATTCGTCGATGTATAGCATACATCGTTTTCAACAACGGGAGATTCTACGCAGCAACCATAACCTCCCATGTCTCGATATAGTGATACTATGAAGTTGCATAGTTTATCTCTTGTGATAGGTTGATCTAAATACATCGTAGATGCATTAGAAGGAGAACATGTTGATGCAATAATAAAAACAACCGTGAAAACTACGTGGATTAAAATCCTTGAAAAGGAAAACCATGTTTTCAACTTACATTTAGCTGAGAGAACTGCATACATACTCTTCATCACCGCTGTCTTCCTGGGATTGCATCAAGTATTTTATTTACCTTGTACTTACACATCATTTTAAACGAATTCCACTAATTAAAGTTAACAGTTGTAATTTTTAATTATATTATCATCTATATATTATGGTGGCGAATTACATACATAAATGATCATAGCGCGGAAAAAACACCAATAAACTATATGAACCTACTTACTCCACTTCTCCTCGTTAAAATCCTTGGTAACGTACTTGGAAACTATTAAGGCGCCGAGCGGATCACCGAGAACATTGAGCATTGTTTCGAAAGGATCAACAGCTGGATGAACACCAATCATCCACCCCGCTGCCTCAATTGGTATTCCGAGAGCCGTAGCTGTGGCAATAGCAACTATTGCTGCACCGCCGGGAACACCCGCTGCAGCCGTGGCTCCGAGAAAACCTAGTATTACTAGCGTTATAACTTCCCCAGGCGTAAGTGGTATGTTCAATGCTTGGAAAGCGAATAAAGTGAATAAAGTGATGGTTGCACACGCTCCCTGCATGTTAATCGTTGCTGCAACAGGCAGTATTATCGTTGCTACATCTCTCGATATTCCAGAGTTCAACGCGCAGTTTATTGTAACCGGAAGAGTAGCGTTACTACTAGCGGTAGAAAAAGCAGTGATCATCGCTGGGTAGAATTTCTTCCAGAACTTAATTGGATTAACCCGCGCAACAAAAATCATTACTAATGGTTGTAAAATCAAAAACACTATTAAACCACTTACGTAGAATGCTAACACGAGTTTTGCAAAAGCTCCAACAGCTATTACACCAACTACCGCTGCGACGTTAGCCATTAACGCGAATACACCTATTGGACCATACCATAATATAAAGTCAAGTAGTTTATACACTACGGCTAATAATGCTTCGAATAAACGCGTTAGGAAATCTTTAATTTGAGGCGTAGTTTTCCCAATTAATCCAACCGCTATTCCAAACAATATTGCCGTAAATATTATCTGTAGCATTCTGGAATTTAGAAACATATCTATGAAGTTCGATGGAATAATATCCTTAATGTAATCAACTACGGATAATTGAGCAGGTGTTATTGCGTGTCCGCCTGGTAATTGAACACCTCTACCTGGATTAATGTATGCTCCTACAAGATACGCTGTAATCGCTGACATCAAACCCATTACGAGCCAGTAAGGTATAAATCCAATGAATATCTTACTTAGTTTAATTAAATCACCCATGTTCATAATAGCCCATGCTATGCTTAGAAAAACAAGTGGTCCAACTATGAATTTCAGCAAAGATACGTAAATATCCCCTAGAATAGATATGTTCTTAACGGGTTCACCTACTATAATTCCAGTTATGAGCCCAAGAATAGACGCTAGTAGCAGTAGCAATGGTCTTTTACCTAGCTTTATTTGAAAAACAACATCACTCTGCATGATATCCCCCAGTATACAGGGCCCTGATCCAGAACACTACCTAATCATAAACTCCGAGAAATAAAAAGTTTACTATTAGCTAGGTAATCTAGGTTCTTCGGGAAAGCGCGGGAAAATCGATATATACTGAGATATTTGTTTTATACAATTGAAAGCGGAGAAAACGGTGTTTATCGTGAGCGAGTTGATTAGAACGTTTATTGCAGTTGAGATCGAAAATAAGGGTGTCTTGAGGAAATTAATTGAAGTTAGAGATCAATTGGCGTCAACGGGCGCTGATATTAAACCCGTAGAAGATGAAAATATTCATTTAACTATAAGGTTTATTGGTGAAGTACCCGAAGCATTGGTTAGAACTCTTTGCGATGAAATTAAGAACGTGAAATACCCGAAGTTCCAGATGCATATCAAGGGGATTGGTGTTTTTCCAAACATGAGTAGACCTAGAGTAATCTGGGCTGGTGTTTCTGAAGGAGCAGATAGACTTATTGACTTAGCAAAAATCATCGAAGCCATTGTAAGAAAAATTGGGATTCCACCGGATAGAGAGGAATTCGTTCCTCACATAACTATTGCACGAGTAAAGGGGTTGAGAAATATTGATAAACTAATCAAAGCAATCTACAATTTCACCAATATTGATTTCGGAGTCTCGGAAATAACGGGAATCTATGTTAAGAAAAGTGTGTTAACGCCCCGAGGACCGATATACAGTAACTTATGCAGTGTTAATCTACAATAAGTACCCCAATAGTGGTGAATAATGAGCAAATTAACGGATTTAGAGCAACGAATACTAATGAAAATAAAACCAAAACACGAGGAGTACGAGCTTTTACAAACCACATTTGGTGAAATTTCAAGCGTTATAAATACTGTTCTCAGACAATACGGTGTAGAAGCAGAAGTAACTCTACAGGGTAGTGTTGCACACGACACTTGGTTATCGGGCGACAGGGATCTCGACGTATTTGTGTTGTTCCCAAGCGATTGGACCAGGGATGACTTAGAGAAAAAGGGTTTCCCCATACTACTCGAAGCAGCTAAAAAAATTGGATCATACGAGTTGAGATACGCTGAGCACCCATATGTCCGGGTTAAAATAGGAGATGTTGAAGCAGATATTGTTCCAGGCTTGAAGCTACTTGATCCATCTAAAGCTAAAACCGCTGTTGATAGAACTCCATTCCACACGAAATACGTTAACAGTAAATTAACGGATGAATTGAGAGATCACGTGAGATTATTGAAGAAGTACATGAAGGCAATTAATGTTTACGGAGCAGAAGTTAAAACAAGAGGATTCAGCGGCTACGCAGTTGAATTATTAATAATAGTTTACGGTGGGTTCAGAGAAGTATTGAGCGAGGTATCTAGGTGGAAACCTCCCGTATTCGTGAATACGCTCGGCGAAAATATAACTAGGGATTTTATTAGAGAATTTAGGAAAAAATACCCAGATTCATGTATTTACATGCCCGATCCCGTTGATCCAATGAGAAATGTGACAGCAAGTGTTAGTTTGAGAAGTCTCTCCACTTTTATTATTGCATCGCGGTGCTATTTGAAAAACCCAGATACATTGTTTTTCGAGGAGGAAACGGAACTTAATGCCTCTAGCTTGTATAAATCAATTATTGATCGATGCATAATCATCATTGCATATAATCTCAGAGAGGCACTGCCACCCGACGTTATATGGGGGGAAGCACTCAGGGTTTCATCGACATTAGCGAGGATCCTAGGACAATTTGACGTGGAAGTCATAGATTACTCCGCGTGGACTAATGAAAAAAGCCTAGCGGTTGTCGCAGTTGAATTAGATAAATGTGAGCTAAGCACTTATAAACACTACAAGGGACCATGTATTATTCACGATGAAGATAGGGTACATAACTTCGTTAGGAAGCATGCTGGTAAAGGATTTGGACCGTGGATAACGGATGACGGTTGCTTAAACTCCCTTGATCGCAGGGTTGTCCTGGATGTAGCTACATTAATAGAATCCAGGTGGCTTGAGTACACTGTTTCACCTCATTTAAAAACAGTTAAACCCATAGTTACGAGGTTAAACACCAATGACATCGAGTGGCTTATAGCTCAAGGTGCTGGTAGATGGATAAAGAACTTTGTTTTGAAAACACCTCCTTGGATGGAGAAGTGCATTTCTTGAGAAAACCGGATTCCTACGTGAGTAAAGTACTGTGTTTTCCCATGAGCACTTGTGATGATCTCCGGGATAGATTAGGCGTATTATTGGAAGATGGATTTATATATTTGCTTGAATCCGGCGTAAAAATACATGGCTTAAGAATACTTGGAAGAGGATACACCGCTGTAGTTGTAGTTGCGTATAATTCTACTCATGGACTAGGGTCATTGAAGTTGCTTAGATCAGATAGTAGAAGAAGTAGTTTAGTAAAAGAAGCAGAGATAATGAAGTTAGTTGAAACTACAGGTTTATCTCCCAAGGTTTACCTATACAAGGACTTCTACGTTTTCTACGAACTACTTCCACCTCATATATGTAAATCGATTACATTCATTCTCGATGAGTTGATTATTAATAACCGCGTGGATTATTTAAAAAGACTACTTTACAACATGCTTAAATCTCTCCACCAACTAGATCAATTGGGCGTAGATCACAGCGAGATAAATAGGCCAGATGGTCACATATTCTACTGCAGTGGTTCAATTAAAATCATCGACTGGGAAAGCGCCAGAGTTTCCCGAAAACCCAGCAATTTAACTTCTTTCATATCTTATCTCATATACAGGTACAAGTACGCCAGTAGAATCAGGGAAGTTCTGAAAATAGATACAAGTATTGTTCCAAACCTTCTTCGCTCTTATAAAACCTATTATAGTATTGAGTTATTTGATGAAATCGCTAGATCTATGTCTTTACAGCCCTAAGCTCAACGTGGCTACTGTGGCTAATTTGAATACTCGGCACACGTATATCGCGTGTTCTTATCAAGATATAATCCTTAAAGTTACCTCTAGGTAACTCTAGTATTCTTTTGCAAGAGGGACATATGTGGCCCACTAACTTGATAACTTCAAGCGGTGAAGGAGCGCCAATATAACTTTGACCAACTCCTTTGAATTCGTATAATACGTGACCACAGTGTTTACACCTGTATCTAATAGGCATTAACAACCCCTTTCATAACTTCAAGAATTGATGAATTGTTCTCTTACATTCTAAAAGCTCGGTCGCATAATATATTAAAAAAATCATGTAAAAAAGCTGATTAACACTCAGATAGTGTTATTTCAAAATTTATTTAATTGAATTAAGAGTTATAATATGGCCCTTATTTAAATAGAGGGGGGTGGCCAAAAGTATTATTTCCTAGGTGTCGTTCAAATAATAAAATTTAATTACTTTTAAACACCTTACGTATAAATAACACTGGTAAAGGGGCCGTCGTCTAGCCTGGCTAGGATGCCGGCCTGGGGGGATATCCCCCGTAGCCAGGATTCCCGGAGCGCCGGTGGTCCCGGGTTCAAATCCCGGCGGCCCCATTACCACGTAAATTTTTTAAGCTTGTCTGATTATCGGTCGTGTAATGGGTGAACGTGCTTTGAGTGAAACAAGAGAAGTGGTATTTGTAGTTAAAGTTGGCGAGAAAGAAATACCGGTAACAGAGGATGTTTTAAAAATAGTTAGAGAATATGTTAGAACACCTATGAGTCTCGAGGAGCTTGCTGAGAAACTGGGGCTTGAAAGCTGGGAGGAAGCATATGAGTTCGTTAAAGCTCTGCCGCTTTGGATCATGTGGACGCCTCCATCGTTATGGGAGTATAGAAGAAGGTGGATTTCAAGTAAAATGAGTAAGGAGCAGTAGTAGTTTACTATTAGTACTTCTTGGATCTACTTTATTTTTGCTATTTTACCAACTCTCGGTTCATATATTTCTCCGTTCTTCTTAAGTTCGCTTATTACTTCTTTAACGAATTCTTTCTCGAATCCCTGCTCCATTGATTTCTTGAATAATTCATTGAGCTCTATTTCTCCACCTACATCATCCAGCAATTTGAATAAGAATTCTATAAATCTCTTTCTTTTCTCCCTTCTCGACGCTGAAACCCCGGATTCAAGTATATCTATATCTATTCTCCCGCTTTCAACATCAAAACCTACTTTTGAAAGTGTAACCATCATTAATCTAATTGCCTCCTCAGCATCCTCTATTGATGCCTTCTGCTTCAAGGACATCTTAGCGTGTGCTTCGGTTAGTCTTATCAAAGCCTCTAATTGCCTTGGAGTTATAGCTATTGCTGAAACACTAGATCCTTCGCCGGTAGTTAATGATGCCTGCCTAAGGCTAACATAAAACTCTTCTATTAGCTTCGAGGCTTCCGGAGTTAATTGTGGTCTAATATATCTCCTAGCGTAACTAACGTATTTTTTAAGTAACTGCGGGTCAATAAAGCCCCTGGCTTTTTCTTCATCTGTGTGAATTCCCAGGATGTGCCTGGCTAGTCTTCTATCCTGTTCGGATTGCGGTATGTCTTGTACTATGAATATTAGATCGAACCTTGATAGTATCGTTGGCGGAAGATCAATATTCTTGCTCACGGGCTGAGTAGGGTCGTATCTTCCGTACTTGGGGTTACCTGCAGCTAATACAGATGCTCTTGCATTTAATCTTGCAACAATTCCAGCTTTAGCAATACTGACTGTTTGTTGTTCAAGTGCTTCGTGAATCGCGCTTCTATCTTCTTCTCTCATTTTATCTATTTCATCAATGCAGTTGTGCACTATAATGCCCTCAGCTAGGAAATTATGTAATCCGGGGACATAGAGGTCATATACGTATCCTTCGTAATCAACATCTTCTACTTTAACAACCTTATCTAAGTAATAATCCCTATTGATCGCCAGTTCTATTAACTTCCTGGCTTTACTTGGTAACTTACCAATGTTTTCTTCATTGTAAATTGAAACAAGAAGTTCTCTGGATAAGTCGCCTCCACTACTTAGAGCACTATGTGTACTCATTGTTGTTTCAGATTTGAAGTATATTTCATTTATACCATGTTCTTTTAATTCATTTACGAGTTCGATGAATAATTTTCTAGGCACTAGCTCTTTCCCCACCGTTATCTTTTTCATTGGCGGTATAGATACGTTCTTTCTCTTCATACTGTAGGGTTCAATTAGTTCAAGGAACTTCGAAATATTGTATCTTCCACTGATACTTACCACTATCTTGTTCCCGACGATCTTCACTTTTGAATATATATCAAACCTACGTAGTGCAAGTGTTAGTGCTCTAGCTTCATCTACACCTCTAACAGCGATCTGGGCGTTTACATCGTAAAATCCTTTACTACTCCTCTTTACGAGAATTAAGCCATTGGAGTCAAATAATCCAGCTATAAATGATTTCAAAACACCATCAGGGAGTTTTAAAATATTCCTTAAACCTTGACTTGTGAAATAATCTATTGCATGGAGTAAAACATGCGAATTACTTTCAATAATTACCACTGAGCATTCTGCTGATTTTTCACGATTACATTTGGTGGCTAGTTCTTTGATGACGGGTTCTCTAGAACTGTATTCTCTAAAGATGCTGATTATTTTGTCTAAATACGCTCTCTCGTTTGACCGTAGTTTAATTACGAAGGATTTTTCTCCACTAGAGTATTTAATTTTACTTCTACCAAAGACGAACCCCATGAGGTAACTAAATTCAGGTGTTATTTTTGTTAGTTGAGAAAACTCCTCCTCCTGGTCAAACTTGTAGCTTAAATGCCTGTTTCTCCAATCCTCATATCTACCACTATGCTTCAGTATGTGTTTTAATACTCCTGCTCTGACGTGTAATTTATCGTTTTCTATTTGAACGTCGTTTTCGAATATCTCCCGGAGTTTATCGACATCATCGTAAAGGTCTCTTATGATCTTAACGAACTCCCTTCTGTTTTCGTTCTCCAGTACAACGATCCAATCATCAGGCACTATATCTAGTACGTATACATCTCTGTTATGACCAGGTAATCTCAGAAGTGATAAAATTAAATCACCTGGTTTAAAATCACCAGCTGGCTTCCACTCTAATGTATCTCCATCTAGCAGCAAATGATCCGGGGTCAGAATTATTTCGTGGCCGCTTTCGAGAGTGATTTTAACAAGTTTACCTTTCCAATACTTCCTTCTAAGAACAGTGGCTTTAGCTTTCTCGGATGATAATTTCCCAATATTTAAACCCACGACCTCGTGATCAATGTAATTAAGCTCCACGAGCTCATTGTTCGATAATGCTGGAACACTATTATTCTCCTTAAATAACTCACTTATCTTAAGGTATTCATTGTTCACGAGCACGCGAGTATCTGGATGTAAACAAGCCACTCCTCCATCAGCTAGCACCAGGGCGCCAGCTTCCAAATAGTATTCCCCCGTGAGCTTATCCCGCAGTACTGTTGCTGTTAATCCAGCTGCCGTCGACCCCTTTCCACTAGTGTACAATCCTCTCGGCGCAATTCTAGATGTGAATTGCAGTAATTGAGATTTAGCTGTACCTGGATCGCCCGTGATCAACACGTGAATATCTCCTCTAATCCTTGTTCCATCCCGTAGAACTTTAGGTGAGCCACCAAATAGCAGTAGAGCTATAGCTTCCTTGATATCCCAGTATCCGTAAATCCCGGGAGCAATGCTTGCAATTATTTTCTCTCTGATCCAGGGGTCTCGCGCCAACTCCCATATTTTCTCCTCATCCTCCCTCGTTATCACTATTTCCTCAAGTACTTTCTCCTGGATATCGATGTGATTCACATCTATGTAGAAAGCATATATGCTTCTCGGCCCCTTTCGATCGAGCGAACTAAATAATGGTTGAACCCGGAGTATTCCCGTTACTACAACTCTATCACCGGGTCTTGCGGAGTCCACAATGTCCCCTGTTAAAATAGATTCAATGGAACGCGGTAT
>JAUQPA010000017.1 GCA_030550615.1 Thermoproteota archaeon
AAAAGGGTGAATTAAAGAATCTAAGTGATGTTGTTGAATACGTAAAGAAGGAATCCATAAGAGTTCGTGAACAACTCATGGAAAAAGAGAAAGAGAACTTGAAAATCGCTGTTAAGAACATGATCGGTAGTATGAAAAAAGAGTTCATGAATATTACAATAAGTGATGAAGACATCGAGAAACTAATAGAGAAATACTATGAGCAAGGATTCAGGGGGACAGACCTAGCTAGAAAGGTTCTAACAGAATTAGCTAATAGGCTACAAGAGCAAGCAAGAGAAAAAATAATGCAAGCCTTAACCCCAGTATCACCTAAACCTATGAAAAAATAACTTTTTTTAAACTTAGAATTAGATATTTTTGAACTCTAACCTCCTCTCTGCCCAAAGGACAAGGCTTTCATGATGTAAAAATTTAAAAAGGGTGCACATTTAATAATAATAATGTGCACTGGTGGAATCATGGCGTGTTTCATAACTCCGTTAATTACTGGAATAGTTATTGATTTACTTAGGAGATTTTGGGCAAGACACAGCAAGATAAATCTAGGTTTGCTTGAATTAATGTTAATTGGAGGAGCACTAGTTCTCATGGTTGAGCATGCGTGGCATGGTGAGATTGTTCCATATCCTCCGTTCTTAACTGCAATGAAAAACCCTGAGGATATCCCAGTAATGTTACATGAGGCGAGCATTGTAGGAGGATCAATGACTCTTGCTGTAGTAGCTCTTTGGACTGGAATAGTATTTGTTTCAAAGAAATTAGAAACTAAATTAATGCTAACAAAGCAAGTTATTACAACCCTTAAGACGCACTCTGGTTGAATAAAAATGTGGTTTATAGCATTGCTGTCACTATCAGTAATCTCGACGCTACTTTGGTATAAAACGAGATCACATAATAAATACAGATTTGATATACTAGCCCTCATCTCTGGTAGCGCAGCGACAATGTTCTTTGTAGATGCAGTTTATAGGTATTTAAACGACGGAGTATTCATAGAAGCAACAGCGGATTCAATTAGTCTTAGTTTAGTTTTAGTATTGTTTGTAGTAATATTCTGGTTTACTATGTTGATAACGAGAAGACCCCGCTTCTGACCACCCCCTTTCCTCAAAGGGTGAAGATTCCAGGAAGGTTTGGAGCTACATTCCCAATTGTGGGGTTCAGCTCCACAACCGGCCTCGGGCGCGTTGCCCCTACCCCGCAGAGAGCGGGTGTGTTTGCATTGTGCTAGCGTGAACTATCAATTAGTGTGAAGGAAAGAAGCTATTGTTCGCGGGGTCCAAGGAGAAGTACTAATAGACTACGAGAAGTGTAGTAAATGTTTAGATTGCCTAACAAAATGCTCGATCAAAGCTATTAAATTGAGTAGAGGAGATACAGTAAATTGTGATATACGCATGCTTCTCAGAAGAGCTGATTTAGACCCTGCTTATGTATCGATGTGTCCAAGTAAAGCAATAATGATAACTCACCGTTAATAATGTAATCTAGTTAAACGCTGATCATCCGGTGACAAGACACGTGCAAAGTTAAATTATGTTTACTTAGTAGATGAATTACCTTACGGCATGTATTATCGATTGATAAGGCATCTCACTTGAAGCAAATATGAAGAATTTTTTGAATCCTGCTTTCTCGAGAGTAGTTTCGATCTCATCTGTGTCAACAACATCTGTATGTACTTCCACGATAATTCCTTTTACTCTCCATAGGTCTTCTAATGCTTCTTTCAAAACATCTAGTTCTAATCCTTCAATGTCAAGTTTCATTATTTGAATGAATTCAAAATGGTTAAGTAAACTACTTAGCTTTACGCATTTCACTTCTAGTTCCTTAACGATTCTACTATGGTATTCGACGTGGTTCTTTATCATGGATGAAACAGCTGGGTATTCCGCAATAAAGATTCTGCGTGTTCCATTGCTAGGACATATCGCGAATGGAAATACTTTTGTATTAACTGCTTTATTTAACCTAATATTCTCATACAGAAACGGTAATACATTTACATTGGGTTCAAACGAGTAAATATATCCATCATTCTCCATGATGATTAATGATGCAACGGTATAGAAGCCTAAAAAAGCACCTGCATCCAGTACTCTACCTCCACGAGAAGGCCAAGTTTCACGTATCGCGAAATAATCACAGCTATATAAAACATGATCTAGGTTATTAAAAGCCGCGTCAAAATATGAAGTAGGAATAAGAAATTCAAGTTTGCTACGAGCAAAATTCACCTTTACTTTGTAATAATCAATGCCTAACAAATGTGCAAGTTTTGAACAATACCGGTGAATACTTGGTGGTTTACCATGTTTACAAATAGAGTCGTTGTTTGTAGAGTTATTAGTCAATTCTCCATCAACCCGAGGACTTTTGTGTTTTTCAACAAGTAGATGAAAAACGCTCCTTATTTATTTTCACAATACGCCTGTTCTAATCCAAGTTGTCTTGATGCTTCACATAACCATGTATTAATTACGCTTGGTTCCCAGAACTCGGCCCACCAATAATCACTGTCGAGTGCATGCCATAATGCTCTTCTAGCCTGCTTTGATTTTTCATCTCTTCCATGTTTTTCTTCGTATTGTTTAATTATACTATAGAGTTGTTTTGTTTTCATCCAGTACTGATCATGTTCTTTTATTTCACCATGCCATTTAGTAAAACCACAAAGCCACGTTGTTGTTGGCACATGTCTCAGCACTCTACGAGGATTATACTTATTTAATATTTCCCTGTGATTTGCGGTAACTGCGTAACCTGATTCCTGGATTTTTATTAAATATTCAATGAGTTTACTGTAGAAATACGCTGTCAAGGAAGGTGACTTAGCAAAAATCATCCAGTTTTCGCCGTCGAGAGCTATAGTTAATACCCCGTGCGTAGTTAACTTTTCAATTATTTGATATGATAGTTCATATGCTGATTTCCAAGCATGTAGTTCGCTCTTGAAGTTATTTTTGAATCCAACGTAATTACTTAAATCAGTATCTCTGAAGAACACTATTAGTTCTCCTTTTGTTCCTTTAATTAGATATGGCTCCAGGTGGTTACCTACTTCACCAATGGATTTTTCCAAATGGCATTTTTGATCTAGGATCGTATACATTATACCCAGGTCGCTATATATATCCACGAGCTTCATGCTGAAAGCCATTTCAGGAGTCCATATACCTTTTGGTACTATGCCTATTACTTCTCTTGTGATCTCCATGCCGTATTCTATTTCTTCTTTAATAATATCTTCAGCGTTAAGGTATTCGATAATGTAGCCTGCTATTGTATGAGCATAAACGCTAGTTAATACATCGATTTGTCCACGCGAAGCAGCTTTCCTATATAATTCCAGAGTTTCTCTAACGATTCCTGCTTCGAAGCTGGATTTGCTTATTGATTTTCCATCCTGGAATACTATGCCTTCGTTTATTAACTGTACCCACTGAGCTAGTAGACTTGGACTAAGATTATATGTACATTTGTAACCGGGGTATTTCTCCAGCATTAAGGCATGATAATTGTAGGGTCCTTTACCATATGGTGCTAATTCATCTTCATAAGTATGTTTAAATGCCCATGGAAAATAGTATCTACCATCTGGGAGATAGCCCGGTGCCTGATGATTATGCCAGGTAAAAACAATGTATTTTTCCTGGGGAAACTCGTATTCCTCTATTACCTTATATACAGCTTTATCCACGATCTCCCCGTTTCTTCTAAGTAATAGCTCGTACCTACCAGGTGTTTTTGGAACCTGGAACTCGAGAGCGTGTACAGTTTGTTTACCAGGTTCTAGGTTAATGTTTACATATGCGAGAATGCCTTTGTAATCCCTTAATTCTAATACAGCGTTGTTTTTTCTTCTACCACTAGCGAGAATATACACCTTGGCTAATTCGCCGGTTTTATGAATTGGCGAGTCTAATACAATATATAGTTCCTCGTTATACATTCAGCGAAGCACCAGTTTTATTTTTCACCAGAAACTACATAAGGCAATAATTGGTATAAAAATAAACGTAGAGTACTTTGCTAGTGATGTAAGTATGAATAGACCCGAGTATATAATATGGATTTTTACAGCAAAATGCAACTTAGACTGCATACACTGCTATACCAGTAGATTTAGGAATCTAAGAGAACTCAGCTTAGCTGAGAAACTGAAAGTAGCAAAAGATATTGGAGAAAGCGGAGTTGAATATGTTAACTTAACTGGAGGAGAACCGTTAATACATCCACACATTAAGGATTTACTTAATTTACTTAAAGATTATGGAGTTGAAAAAAGCATTGTAACTAATGCCACAGTGGTTCGCGAGGATATAGCGGACTTCTTGCATAAGACAGACACGTATGTTTACGTAACCATTGAAGGTCCACGGGATATACACGATAAGATACGGGGTGCTGGAGCATATGATCGTGCGATGAAGGGTTTAGAGGTTTTAATGAGAAAAATAGGTTCATTATCAATAGTAACCACAGTAAACAGAATTAACTTTAATAGAATAAGTGACGTGGTGGATTTTGTTGCTAAAATTGACGCTGAGGAATTAGCGTTACTACCTGTAATGCCCTCAGGTAGAGCTCTCGAGACAAAAATATATATAACACCGGGGGAGTACATGGTGGCGCTGAACATAGCTATAAATAGAGCGTATGAGTATGGTTTAAAATTATCTGCGTGGTGTACCCCGTGGGCGCCTTTACTCAAGAAAAACATAGGTTACTGGCCCTGCAGAAGTATGAGTGGAATGGATGTTGATCCCTCTGGGGACGTTTTACTCTGCGACATACTTGATGTTAGGATAACAAATGTGAGAGATAAAACAATCATAGAGGCGTTCAAAGAGTATAGAAACAATGCTATAGTTCAAAAAATTATGAACCCTGATAAATTACCCGCTGATTGTAAACTATGCGAACTCGCATTGGATTGTCGTGGAGGATGTTTTGCGAGAGCGCACAAGCTCAGTGGAGACTTCAATGCAGGAGACCCATTATGTCCTAGAATAAGCAAGTTAATAAAATAAAAATGAGTATTAGAAATCTACTTATAAAACAAGCTCAAATAAAGTTTGCATATAAAAATTTCTCGAGAAAATATTCGTTTGTTTCTTAATTAATACGTGTTACGTGCTGTGAACCTGAAACAATGAAATGAATACGCCGTAAATATATTTGATTAGGCGGATTGGAATTTACAGTGACTCTCCTGGGCGTCTTCGTGTGTTAGAATTAGTCAATGATGATGGCTAGCGAGAAATCCGCACTTGACTTTCCATGCGCTGATCTCAACATGTACTATACGATCCAGGAGAAATGTAAAAAATGTGTTATTTTCTTCTGTAAGCCTCGTCTATGTTCTTTAGTTTTTCAATATTAAGTTTCTCGGATGGATCAGGTTCCTTAATAGACAACCATGCATCAATTATTTCTCGAGCTAGAATATCTGTAACTAATCTACCGCTTAAAGCAAGCACGTTTGCATCATTCCAGAGGCGTGCTCCCTTCGCTGTTTCTGGATCATTACATAGTGCTGCTCTAACACCCGGAATTTTATTTGCGACAATAGATACACCGGTTCCAGTATAACAAATCAATATTCCAAAATCAACTTCTCCTCTTGATACAGCCATGGCGACTTCGACCCCTACATCGGGCCAGGGTTCTGGTTTTCCGGTTTTCAAGGATCCAGCTAATAGTACCTCGAACCCCTTCTTTTTCAAATACTCTACGGCCTCTCTTGCACATGCATATAAATCATCGGAACCAATGATAACTCTGGGCATTGTTCTGCACCGTTTGTTTTAGTTTGAAAACAGCGATTTAAATTTACTTAAATTCTTTAAAAACACTTTAAATTTACTTAAATTCTTTAAAAACACTGTTTTTAACTTAACCGCACTATGTTTATTTAGGGTGAATTAATCAATGAGATTGCACAGTAGTTATTTATACCTAGTACTACTTGTAACTATGCTAATTTGTTCTATAGTTACACCAATATCTTTATTTTCCCAAGATACGTCAGCAGGTGTAAAAGTGATAGTTGGTCCTACCCCAATAATGGAGGGAGAAGCGAAGGGCCCTAATGATGTGACTTTAATGAATGAATATTTAGCTGTAGCATTTGGAATTAGTACAACACCTCCTTGGGGTATTCCCCCAGGTCATATCATTGATATAGCCGTTATAGGTGAGAAGACATCAGATGTGGTAGCACAATTTAGCTTCCCATTAAACGACTGGGGTAACTGGGCTTCTATAAAAGAATTCGATATTGTTGAAAACACACCACAACGAGCAGTAATTCAAGCCATTGGAACGTGGAAGGGATTACAAGTTAACTATACATACATTCTTGAATCAGGTAAACCATACTTGAAAGTAGTAGTAAACGTGACGAACACCGATACATCAACCTATTCGAACCTCATAATGGGTCCAGCTATTACATTTGAAAGAGGTTGGACATTTGTACCAGGATATGGAACCGGTAGAATATCAACAAGTCCCAAAATTAACTCAGGTATAGTTGAGGATTGGGTTGCGGGATACCATGAAGATTACGCTATTGGGTTATATGCACCAAACTACACACATATATCGCTATCCACATATTTCGTTGATACATTCTACCAGGTTACACTGAATCCAGGCGAGAGTAGAGTATTTGAGACGTACATCGTAGCATTAAGCGAACCCGACACATGCAGAGTTATGGAAATTATTTATCAGATTAAAGGAGGTGAATTAGCTTACGTGTATGGAACAGCAAGAGATATTAAAGGTAACGCATTGGAAAATGCAGCTGTCATAGCGTATAGAGATAGTAAACCATACTGCTGGAGCATCACGAACAAAAATGGAGAATACTCTATGTCTATTTCAGCGCCGGGAACATACAGTATAAGAGCTATTGCAAAAGCGTATGGGCCAAGTAGCTGGTTCAATATCACCTTAGCGCCAGGTAGTAGAGTAAAAATTGATTTCTCAGATGTGGTACCTCCAGGCACGCTGGTTGTTAATGTCTTTAGGAATGACACAAATAAACCAACGGATGCTAGATTATTGATTAGTGGAGGATTTGTTCCACCAGTTCAATACATGGCTGTTACAACAGCTTACACTGATCTATTCGAAGTTGGTAAAGCGGTAGTAAACCTCGCGCCAGGAACATATAATATCACCGTTGATTATGGAGCAGGATTCATAAGTCTTCCCGTTACAAAACAAGTCAGTATTGAATCAGAAAAAATAGTGGAATTAAATATAACAGTTGAAGTATTATTTAAACCACAGGAATACGGATGGTATATGGTGGATCTACATCATCATTCAGATTACATGGATGGTAAAACTCCACCCAATCTCCTAGTGGTATCCCAACTTGCTTCCGCGTTAGATTTCATATTTGTTAGCGACCATGATTACATAGGTAATTGCCCCACAATAGAGAACTACGCAAAAGCCAGGAACACCCCGTTCATATGTGGTGTTGAAATATCACCGGACTGGGCCCACTTCAATGTGTACCCGGTACTCTACCCAGAAAAATTAGTTTATAGAGGTACTCTAAGAGAAATTATTACATCTGCGAGAAACGCGGGAGCAATCGTTGTAAGGGCAAACCATCCGTACATTGGCGGATTATTTATTGCACAAGAATCGAATAATATACCTGGAGGTTATTACGAAGACTGGGATACAGCGGAAATCAATGGACCATGGAGCAGCGACGACGCTAGAACTCTTAGTAAAATGTTTACACTGTGGGATACTGGCATTAGGAAGTATCTAACAGCTGGAAGCGATGTGCACGATGTAATTGCACAAACCTACACTGGTAAACCAAGAGTAGTTGCATATCTCCCAATGGGACCTGATCCAATATCATTAGCATACGCGGAGAAGTACGGCAAAACATTTATTACATATGGACCATTTATATTCACTGAACCATTACCGGGATCAACGCTTTTCGCCAAGGATTTAAATGAAACAATTAATATAAAAATAAAATTCTTTTCCGTTAATGGGTTAGATAAACTAGAAGTATATGTTAAAACAGGTTGGTTATTTAAGTCAATATCTCTAAATAGAACCAGGAGTGGAGAGCTAGAATTACAAATACCCGTAGTACATGCTACTAATAACACTATGAATGGGTATATAGTGATAATAGCATATGATTCGGCCGGTAATAGGGCTATTAATAATCCGATATGGGTAGATTTAGCAGGTGTTCCTTACACGCTAACTTTACCAATAACGACAACTGTTGTACAAACAGTACAACAGACAACTACTATATCACTAACTCAGACACAGTTGCAAACAATAACTCAAACGGAGACCTCTACATTAACACGTACCACTACAATTACTGAGACAGCGACAACTGCAACTACATCTATATTAACGTATACAACAACAAATACTATAGAATCCATTAGATACGATCTAGTAGCAATTTTAGGAATAATATCCTTAATTATAGGTCTAGGTATAGGTTACATAATTAAGAAGAAATAACCTCTGCTTGTTTTCAACTGTTTTTTATTTCCTTTATTAACAAACTATTTTTAATCGTCAATACAACGTTTTTGTGAATAAATTCGATTGGAATGTTCTACAAGTATTCAAGAGCTATAAGACATTGAAAACTTCAGCGGGATGAACGGTATTTTACTTATATAACAACATTCCTATGTAACATTAGAGATGATAAGGTTATTAATGGATAAATCATGAAATATGATTAAGAAGAGATCACTGCTTAAAGAGATGTATTGCATAGTCAACGTGATGAAGATCTTTGGGTCTGAGGTGTGATGTAACGGTGGGTTACTGAATTCGTTTATTGCTCCGTTTTGTTTTTATCTAGTGAGGAAAGATGTGTAATTAGAGGTTTTATGTAAGACTAGTAGATGTATTATTTTAAATTCAAGATAAAAATATCCTCTTTAATACCTCTATTCCAGTATAAGTAACTATTGCTACTATTACTGATGCGATCAAGACCCCGATTTCTATTGCAATAATGGATTTTCTTCTATCTAGCCCCAATACGAATGAAACAAGGGTGCCTGTCCAAGCTCCCGTAAGCGGTAGAGGAACACCTACGAATAGCGCTAATGCAATATAACTAGTCTTTCTCAATTTGAGAGAGCGTTTTACACCAAGATTTATCAGCCATAAATAAGCCTTTTTTAAGAACACTGGAACATGCTTAGATTTAATCAACTTGTCTAATAGGTCAAGTATAAAGAAAGCTGCAAAAGGAACAAGCATATTGAATGCAATTGATACAGAAATACCTATAATTTCATGGAATAAACTATCAGCCCTATACATTGCATAGGGTATAGCGCCCCTTATCTCGCTGATCGGCATAAAGGCGAGTAATGCTATAATGATTAAATCCACACTATTCATATGTTCACCTCGTTATTTAGTTGCGATATCATTATTTTACATCTATAACTATGTAAATCAGTGTAAAAATCATTGCAATAACTTTAAATAACTACGCTCTCTGCGAGTACTTTTAGAGAATGTAACTTAATTCCATGAAATTTTCGAAATTCTCAAAGACTAATTAGTTACGGGAATTAATTACGGTGTTAGCTTGTCTCAGGGGCTTCTTTGCGCTTACCTTTTATTGAGTTCAATATTAATGCCTCGGTTGTATTTATTATGTTTTCAAGATCACCTCGTTCTAGACTCTTGTACTTTTTTCTATTAATGTACAGTGATATAAGTGCTTCTGATTTAAGTCCATATTCTAACGCGAATTCATTGTAGTATTTTGATTCTTCGTATATGACTCTCCCGTCTTTAACATCTACTACTTCAATTCTATCGGATAACTCCATGGCAGAAGTTGGAAAAACATCAATTTTGTCTATAACAATACTTACATCGTTTTCAAAAATTCCTTTTGTATGTAATTTTCGTGTGATTTCATCTTTTACACGTTCAATCATAGCTTTTTGGACAAGATCCCCTATTTCGCCAAACAAAACTTTTGCTTCATTTAGATCATAGGTGAATCTTTTAACTAATTTCCACACAGGTTTTCTTTGGTAGAAAAGGCTTTCAAGCGCTGTTTTTGCAAACTCCTTATCTTCGCACTCGTATTCAGAAGCACTTTTAACTAATAGATCCTGTAGTGCCGTGTACATGGAATGATCTGTGAGGGTAATATAGTACGGTAATTTATCTGGAGATGTGAACATTTTCTCCAAAATATCTGCTATTCTACTTTTTATGCAAGTTAACAACGAGCCTATTGTCTCAATGAATGCTACGTTCACGGGATGTAAGTAGACGTATTTATACATTAATTTTCGAGCATCAAAGAGCCTGGCAACTTCATCTAGCGCCTTTGAAGCTATTGCTAATGTTAGTTTTCCATCTTTGCTTAGAATAAATGAATTTCTAATAATCCAATCATCGTTAATTTGGCCTATAGGAACACCCGTGAAGTAACTATCTCGTTTGAGGTAATCCATGATATCACTGGTGTATAAGTAATCTCTAACGATCATTCTGATAACTCTTTCGAAACCGCTAATAGAGTGATCGTAGAATTCGTTGTTACCTAGTAACCCCTTAGACACCAATTCCGTGAAATCTTTCATGCCTTTGGGGGGTCTCATTCCATAATCTAACAAATTCAACAAGTATTCAACATCAATGTTCAAATTATTGTTATTTTCGATTACACTTTTTTTAATTAAGTCCCTGACGTGATCTCTATAAATTAAGTACCCAACTACTTCGTGATTACCGACTTTAAAATTCAGGAAGAACCTTGTTTTGTATACGTATTTATCAAACGCGTGGCTAAAAGGTCCATGGCCTATGTCATGTAATAACCCCAATATTCTCGTAGCTAGGGTTAATTCTTTGTTTTTGCTGTTTGCCTCTCTTAAAACATCTGGTGGTAAATTGGATGCGTATGTTGATCTCAGTAGAAATGATATATACTTATATGAAGCATACAATACTCCAACGGAGTGGGAGAAACGAGTATGCGTAGCACCTGGATAAACAAAGTGTGCGGCCTGAAGTTGATAAATGTACCTAAGTCTTTGTAAAAACCATGAATCCATCAATATACCTTCAAGTCCCTTGATGTAATCAATGTAACCATATATAGGATCTCTTACTTGCCCGTTGAATGAAACGAACAAAGCCCGCTTGTTCTCATCGTTTTCCGATATATTCATTATTCCACCCGACGTTGTTTGAAATACCTCCATAAAAACATCCTTTTGTCGATATGATCAATCCTAATATATTGTTTAAATGTCTTTATATAGTTCACGTGTTTTAAACTTAAAGTATGGATCATCTAGAAAAAATCCTTGTTTACAAACAGGGCACACGACTAAAACCGGGCGCTCTCGTTCTTCTTTCTCAACATTAGAATCAATTAAGTAAATGGTTGCTTCATATATATACATGAACTCTTTTCTTTTCCCTTCATAACCACACATAGGACATTTCAACTTATTCTCATTTTTCAATCTCAACCCCTTACGTATTGATTTGTAAAATAGAGATTTATAAATTAAAAAGAAATCAAAATAGTTTGTTTATAAAACAAATTATTAGTAAAAAAACTCCAAAAAGATAAAATTTAAAAACCATTCATTTATAAAATAAATCACGGGGTTAGATATGCCGGGTGTAGTGCCTCTAATAGGTGAAAAATTCCCGGAGATAACGATCGAAACAACCCATGGAACGAGAAAACTACCAGACGACTATAAGGGTAAATGGCTGGTGTTGTTTAGTCACCCAGCGGATTTCACGCCCGTCTGTACTACTGAGTTTATAGCGTTTGCCAGAAGATTCGAAGACTTCAAAGAACTCAATGCGGAGCTACTTGGACACAGTGTTGACAGCGTATACTCTCACATAAAGTGGATTGAGTGGATAAAAGAAAAACTCGGAGTTGAAATACCGTTTCCAATAATAGCGGACCCGAATGGCGAAGTAGCAAAGAAACTCGGTTTCCTACATGTTCAAAGCGCAACTCATACTGTTAGAGCAGTAATAATAGTTGATCCAGAAGGCATAGTGAGAGCCATATTATATTACCCCCAGGAAGCGGGCAGAAACATAGATGAAATACTTAGATTGCTAAAGGCGCTACAAGTGAATACAGTACATAAGAGAGCCCTGCCAGCTAATTGGCCCAATAACGAACTAATCGACAGTGCAGTAATAGTCCCGCCAGCTAAAACCATACAGGAAGCTCAAGAGAGAGTTAAGAAATTCAAGTGCTTTGACTGGTGGTTCTGTTACGAAGAAGGAAGAATACCAGCTGGTGAAGTTGAGAAAGTAAGAAAATGGCTTGAGCGCTCAGCAGGAATTTCAAAGTAATTTAACTATTTTTTTGTCTAATTTTTAGTTTTGCGCAGATAAATTCTTCAACTCTCTTTGTACAGTGATCAATTTCTCGAGAATTTTACTTCTAAATTCACGTATTTTGAATCCAGGGGGCGAATAAGCAACTACGAGAATAATATAATAATTCTTATCACTTTGCTCCTCTATGTAGACCTCAACCTCGTGAGCAATATCTGCAATAGCTTTTCTAACCCTGTCTAAGACTATCCTCGGATCATATTCTATTGGAAACTCGTAGCGAACTTGTACGCGAGGAGGCTCAAAGACCTCTTCTTCATCGAAAACTACCGCGCTACTAAATAATAGTGAATTAGAGATCTTTATCAGTTCGCCGGTTTCTAATAAGATCTTTGTGTACATTAAACCTACTTCTACAACAGTGCCTTTCATCGTGGGAACATATGTGTCTCTGCTGAAAGCTTTATATGCAGGAAAACTAATTGCCGTTAAAGGTATAGATGAGCTTGCTATTTTAATTTTCTTACCTGGCTTCAAAAAACCAGTTCCAAGTATGATTATCCCGGCAAAAAAGTTTCCTAGAATAGGTTGCATTCCAAGACCAATTATTAAACCAGAGAAAGTAGCACTTGCGAGTAATGGTCCGCCGCTTACGCCGAGAACTCCTATTACAACTAGGCCTAGTACTATATATCCTGAGAGTAAAACAATATTCCTGATTAACAACGTTTCTGCCCCGATTCTTTTGGTATATTGCATTATTGCCCTAGCTAAATACTCGATTATCATTACACCAATTACTACAGCTATAGCGGCTTGAACTGCCTTGATTTCTACAAATGCCTTAACCTCTCCTGGTAGAAAAGAGTATGCCGTGTAGAATACAATTATGAACACGAAGATCGCTAGCAAGTAATACGTGTATTTTCTCATTCAACCCGCCTTGAACACCAGGTGTTTTCCATATACTTAACTTCTCTAAAGCTGGTTAATATGAGTGAAAGCTGTATTTGTGTAGTTTGCCTTGATTCAACAATTTAATGAATTCTATTACATTATAGTAATATTGAATGAGCAATGTTCCAATATAAATTCTCTGAGTTCAATTATGTTCCTGGGAAGAAACCGCGCTCCGTGACCCATTGCTTTATATGCACCCATGGCATTTCCAAGCTGTGCAGCAATAATAGGGTTAAGCCCCTTAAGCAATCCAAATATAACACCAGCATTAAATGCGTCGCCGCAACCGGTTGGATCAATCACTTGTGTATTACATGGGGGTATCTCTATGATCTTATATCCATCATATACGATGCTTCCTTTCTCGCCCATTTTAACAAACACGATCCTTGGTTCAACTAAATTGAAGAGCTTTAGAAGCGCTTTATTAACGTCCAAGGTTTCCATATAGATTTTTAACTCCTGATCGTTCATTGTCACGAAGTCTATGAATCCCTTTAATTCCCTTAAAACCTGCAAATTAGGAGTCGGCATTCCACCGAGTTCAAGAAACGTCTCTACTTTATTATCATGCGCGAATCTAAGCAACTCTACCGCTGATGAACCTTTATCCACGTTGTTAAATACGTAGCCCGATACGTATACTAATTTGGTTTTTCTAAGGTCATTTAATATACCGCTTGTTGATATAGTATTCTCATAACAAACTCCTCTATACGATAAAAGTACTTTTTCATTTCTATTTGTAACAAACGATATAACTAACCCGCTCTTACCATTTATGGTTTTAATGTACTTAGTTGAAACACCTTCTCCGAGAAGGTCCCTTAAAAGATATGTGCCAATGAAGTCAGAACCTGTTGTCGAGATAAGGCACGAAGTAATACCCAGCCTGGATAATGCAACAGCTGTATTAGCGGCAGCTCCACCAGGTGATATATAAACGTTTTTAGCTACATGGAACACTTCTGAGAACTCCAATTGATCGTCTAGGTGTAATACAATATCTAACATCGTATCTCCATACAATAATACATCGCATGTTTTTTGCATGATGTTTAACCTTCAACTAACCCGTGCTACAATTATATAAATTTAATCTAGGGTTTTGAAAAAGGTATTTAAACTCCACTTGGTTAATAAATATCAAGCTCGGGGTGTATTCTTTGAAGAATACTGGTATAGCAAAATCAACTGCATTAATTCTACTACTAGTTGTTATAGTTGCAGTGGTAGGAGTAGTTATATACATGTCACTAACGCAACCTACACCTGCTCAGACAAAGACATCACCTACAACACCTTCACCTACAACAACATTACCCACGACAGGTGCGGCAACTACTCCAGCTGGAAAAACAGCTATAGCGGTAGTGTATGATATTGGTGGAAGAGGAGATCTAAGCTTTAATGATATGGCTTACTTGGGAGGAAACAGAGCAGCAAGAGAATTTGGTTTAGAGCTGAAGGAGGTTCAAAGTACTACAGAAGCCGATTATTTACCTAATCTTAGAACACTAGCGAGAGAAGGTAAATATTTAGTTATAATAGCAGTTGGATTCCTAATGACCGATGCAATAACTCAAGTTGCAGATGAATTTCCAAACCAACTGTTCGCCATTATAGATGGATACGTTGAAAAACCAAATGTTCTAAGCGTTTTATTCAAAGAACATGAGGGGAGCGCTCTTGTTGGAGCACTTGCAGCAATGGTTGCACGATATTATAATTATTCTGCTGTCGGAATAGTACTGGGAATGGAGATACCTGTACTATATAAATTCGAGGCGGGTTACTACTGGGGGGTTAGATACGGGGAGAAGATATATAACGAGAAAACAGGCGTTAATGCTTCGCCTCTTAGAATAATCTATACTTATACAGGAGCATTTAATGATCCTGCCAGGGGTAAAACCGCTACTCAAGCACAGCTCGGAATGGGTGCTGGAGTAGTATACAATGTTGCGGGAGCCACAGGGCTAGGTATATTCGAAGCGGTTGAAGAGTATTGTAAGAGTCAAGGTAAGACGCAAGGTCCTCCCTTTGCGATAGGCGTAGATGCCGACCAAGACTGGATTAAACCAGGTTTCATAATAGCATCAATGATGAAGAGAGTTGATGTTGGAGTATACGAAGCTGTAAGAAGAGCTCTAGATTACTATGCTGGTAAGATAAGCACGTATGGAGGAGTACTCGAGTTAGGGCTCAAGGAAGGAGGTGTTGGTGTAAGCACACTCGATGATCTAGACACGTTCCTAAAGATAGCTATTCAAGCAGGTAGAAAAGATATTAATAGGGATGAAATATATGCAAAAGTTAAGGCAATGAGAGATTCGTTGCCTTCATGGATATGGGATGCTGTGAAAAACCTTGAAGATCAGCTCAAGAATAATCCTGAGGCAGTGCAAGTTTATGGCTTAACTTTCGCAGACATAGCTAGCAGAGTGCCATATTCATCGGAGTCCATACAGTATGTAAGATCCACACTGAAAGTAGGTTAATATAGTATATTTTGAATATTTTTTTCTTCCCATTACTTAATATATCTCGTTAGCTATTTACCGGTGTTAATGCTTGAGTAGTAGAGAACTAGTGGTATTGATGAAGGACATTGTAAAAGTGTACCCGGATGGCACAGTAGCTCTGAGAGGAGTAAATTTAGAGCTGAAAAGAGGAGAAATACATGGATTACTAGGTGAAAATGGAGCGGGTAAAACAACACTTATGAAGATACTATCAGGGTTAATTAAGCCAACACGTGGCGAAATATATGTGAAAGGAAAGAAAGTATCCCTTAAGAATCCAGCACATGCTTTAAGTCTGGGCATTGGTATGGTTCATCAACACTTATCCCTCGTACCGGTATTTACAGCATATGAAAACATAGTACTTGGATTAAAAAACATGAAACCTGGAAAAACAGAGATCGAAAAATTAATGGATTCAACAGGTTTAAAGGTTCCATTGGATGAAGTAACGGAAAATTTATCTCTGGGTGTTAGGCAGAGGATAGAAATATTGAAAATGCTCTTAAGAAACGTGGATGTCTTAATTCTCGATGAGCCAACAACGAATCTATCTCCAATAGAAACACGCGAGCTCTTCAAGAGCTTAAGGAGTTTAAAGGAACAAGGTAAAACAATTGTTTTAATTACTCATAAAATACGTGAGATCTTAGAAATTACCGATAGAGTAACCGTTTTGAGAAAAGGTAGGGTTGTAGGCTCAGTTGAAACAAATAATACTAATTCTAGGGAACTAGCGAGAATGATGGTTGGAAGAGAAGTTATACTTGAAATAGATAAACCACCTGTGCGCGTGGGTGAAGTCGCTTTAGAAATAGAGGATCTTCATGTAATGAGTGATGTGGGTGGAGAAGCTGTTAAAGGAGTTTCTTTCGATGTTCGATACGGTGAAATATTCGGAATAGCTGGAGTTGAGGGGAATGGACAAGTAGAATTAGCAGAGGCCATCGCCGGTATTAGGAGAGTACTAAAAGGGAGGATTTTACTTGGAGGTAAAGACGTGACACAGCTTAGTACAAGAGAAAGATATTCAATGGGGTTATCGTATATTCCCGAGGATAGAAGAATAGCTTTAGCCATGGATATGTCTGTTGCAGAGAATTCAGTGCTAACGAGGATAATATATGATAAAACTCTAGTGAATAAAATGGGATTCCTGAGTTTTAATGAAATTCTTAGACAAGCTATGAAGCTAGTGAAAGAATTTGACATTGTAATATCCACGTTTTCTTCTCCCGTCAGGACGTTGAGCGGTGGAAATCAGCAAAAACTCGTTGTAGGAAGAGAATTGAGTAGGGAACCAAGCGTTATTTTAGCTGTTCAACCTACTCGTGGATTAGATGTAGGTGCAACTGAATATATTCGAAGACTTCTCGTTAAAATGAGAAATAAAGGTAAAGCAGTCTTACTAATTTCATCGGATCTAGACGAAGTTATGGGATTAAGTGATAGAATGGCTGTTATGTATAATGGAAGATTCACAGGCATAGTTGATCCACGGAAGGTAACAGAGGAGGAAGTGGGTTTAATGATGGGTGGATACTCCATTGAAGAAATAAGACATGAGGTGAACTGAATTGAGTGCCTCCGTTAAACTAGAATATGTCTCATATATAGGTAATGTATTATTAGCTCTCATAACGGGTTTAGCTATAGGAGCCATTATCATAAGCTGGGGTGGGTATGATCCAATCAGTGCTTATCGTGGGTTATTTGAGACTTCACTTAACATAGCTGATCCATACTACTTGGCTATGACACTTAGTTACGCCACACCTTTAATGCTAACTGCAGCTACTTTTGCTATATCGGCGAGGGCAGGAGTGTTCAACATTGGTGCAGAAGGACAAGTTTTCATGGGAGCTCTTGGGGCAGTAGTTGTTGCATCTTTAAAGCTCCCTGATCAACTGTATTTACCAATGGCTTTACTACTCGGTATCTTAATGGGAGCATTATGGGGGTTAATAGCAGGTTTATTTAAAGTTCTAAGAAACGTGAACGAAGTTGTAGTAACAATAATGTTAAATTGGATTGCTTACTGGATTGTCGAGTATGCACGAATATATGTTTACTACGATCGGTATAGACCGGAAAAAACAATAAGCATGCCTCGTTCAGGCGTTTTACCAGTTCTCGTGCCGGGAAGTGAGTTATCAGCTTCGTTTATAATAGCATTAATAGTAACCATAATAATTTACTTAGTATTATGGCGTACTCGACTAGGATACAGTATAAGAGTTGTCGGTATAGGATTAAAGACAGCTAAATACGCAGGAATTAATCCAGGATTAACAATGTTGTACGTATTCATTATAGGTGGAATGATCTCAGGATTAGCTGGCGCACTTGAAATATGCGGTCGACCACCCACATATGCTATTACAACCGGCGCATCGAATATAGCTGGTTTAGGATTTGCTGGAATATCCGTTTCGCTACTTGGATTAAATCATCCAATATTTATTATTCCAGCATCCATTATTATTGGTGCACTAAATGCGGGTTCTCGTGGAATGCAGATAAGAGCGGGTGTTCCACTCGAAATGGTAAAGGCTGTTCAGGGATTAATAGTAATAGCTCTTGCTGTACCAGGCTTTACTTACATGTTGAGAAAGTGGAGAATAAGGAAGGCGTTAAGGGGTGAAACCGGTGATTGAGTTTGAATTGATACTAAGCATCATTATTCAATCAACATGGGCAATGACACCTATACTTCTCGCAACACTTGGCGAAATATTCACGGAAAGAAGTGGTGTTGTAAATATTGGCTTAGAGGGCATAATGTTACTATCTGCGTTCATTGCAGTAGTTGTTGCTGATAAAACAGTAAATCCGTGGATGGGCGTGCTGGCTGCAGTATTCATGGGAGCTTTCATAGGGGCAATACATGCATTCATAACAGTGTACTTGAAGGGAAACCATATTATCAGTGGTATCGGAATAAATATGTTTGCAACGGGTTTCGTAGCGTATGGAATAGAAGTAGTATGGGGCGTTAGAGGTTACTATACACCTAAGTATGAAGCAAAAGTACCGAGAATACCTGGCTTAGCTGTTTCTCCATTGTTCTTAATTTCCTTAGTGTTAGTTATACTGTTTTACCTAATCATATATAAAACAGATTACGGCTTACGAGTTAGAGCATGCGGAGAGAACCCAGAGGCAGCAGACGTAGTAGGAATACCGGTGGAAAAAACACAGTTCATAGCTACAGTCATAGGTGCAATGCTCACAGGTTTAGCAGGAGCTGTTTTAAGCATAGATTGGTTAGCTGCTATTACAAAAGAGCTGCCAGCAGGTAGAGGTTTCATAGCATTAGCACTAGTTAATTTCGCGAACTGGAATCCAATATATGCGCTTGGTGGGAGCTTCTTGTTTGGTTCATTGTGGACTTTAACTGAATATTTGAAAAACGTTGAAGCAGCAAAAGCATTAATACCACTACCTTTAATGAACACTATACCTTACATAGCAACGCTTCTAGTTGTGGCAGGCTTAATAGGCAGATCAAGGCCTCCATTGTATGTAGGAGTACCTTATCAACGAGAACAAGCTTAGTTAAAGCATATTTTTCCAGAAAGCTTCTGTTACTTCAAAGTTTTTAAGCTAAACAAGACTTTTTATACTTCTACTAGTAAATAGTCTATATAGTCTAAATAGGTGAATATAATTGTACATAGCAAGCATTGTAATTGGAGCTATCGTGGTATTTTTAATAGCGATGATAAATGGTGCAAATGACATAGGTAAATCATTAGGCGTATTATCAAGTATACGTAGAATAAACACGAAGAAAATGTATTTATTAAATGCAATTTTCATGTGCGCAGGAGCTTTACTAATAGGTGAGTATATATCTAAAACCTATGCTAAAGGAATAGTGAATTATTCCTTCATTCACGATTCTCGTAGAGTAACGTTGGGTTTGCTCTCAGCAATGATCTCAATTTTATTATGGGCATGGATTTCCATTGCATATAAAATCCCTGTGAGCATCAGTCAATTAGCCGTGGGTGGATTACTTGGTTCAGGCATAGCCATTTGCAGCGTGGAATGCGTATTCTGGGGAAAAGTATTCATCATCGTGTTTTCATGGCTAATAACGCCGCTGGTCGCGTTATCTATATCAGTTATGTTGTATAAATTAAATTTCCTAGTGGAGCACCTCGGTAGGCAAGATGCAGGCGTTAAATTAGCATTTGTTTATATTTTCTTCGCGATGTTTACAATACAATATCTGATCTACTCGAGGATCATATCGGTTTTTCATGCAATAAACTACTCCGCGTTGTTATCTTCTGTGTTAACAATACTACTATATATTATAGTAAACCGTTTAATTCGACGAAAAAACATGGATTTCAATGACCTTTTTTACGATTATGCATCAGTAACAACTTCATTTATGTTATCTTTTAGTTATGGAGCACATGATGTTGGGAATGCCGCCGGGCCATTCATGATTCTCCTAGAAACCCTGTATGATGGAGCATTAAGTGAAGTAATTAAGATGACAGCAGCTACTTTATTCTCATCTGTTGCTTTCCTAATTGGAGCACTGATATGGGGGTATAGGATCGCCGAAACTATTGGCGGTAAAATTGTGCCTTTGGTTCCGGTAACAAGTTTTACAGTGCAATTGAGTACTTCTTTTACTGTTTTCATACTCGTTGCTCTAGGTATTCCTAGCTCCATTACACTAGCTTTAATTGGTTCTCTCGCAGGAGTAGGATATGCAAGAGGATTGAAGTATGTTAACACGAGAACATTACTTAAAATTAACGCAATGTGGATTATTGGAGTTCCTTCAACTATGTTATTATCATGTGTTTTAACATCTATTTCAACGAAATTATTTTAGAGATAATGAACAATATTGGTTTATCAGCAAATACTAGCATTAGTATAAATCCAATTAGTAAATAGAGAATAAAAGGCAATCCTGGAGTAATCCATATGTAGTCATCCATGCTCAATAAACCCTTGTTGATCAAATTGTGTAAAGATGATACTTCTTCGCTATTTATACTTGTAAATAACTTGAAGTGCACTAAGACGCCTTCATTTCTTACCTCGAAGAATTGTAGAGGATAATAGTATTTATATTTACCTCGGAGGTATTCACGGATTCTCACTGGCCGTCCAATGAGCGGGATTATGAACTTATATTTTAGTGGAATCCTCGACACGGCATCCCTATACCTTATCAAAACCCATGTGGAGTTCGCAATCATTAAAACTAAAGCAAATGCACTGGCATAAAATACTACCACCATACATGGCGGCAATAAACCAATTCGTTGTAATGTAAATTTGTAGCTTGTTATATACGGGAACATTAGTCCTAAAGAGGTCGCTACGTATACGTCTCCATCGCCAGCAAGACCTGTTATATAAAGAAGAATAAATAATCCGCTTGTTGTAACTACGGAGAAAAAGGTGTAAAATAACAATGTTTCTAAGGGTAAATGCGATATCATTGTCGAAGTAAAAAACATCAATATGGATAACATGAGATACGAATATACAATTCGACCATCAAGTTCTCTTGTTCTCCAGTCTTGTATGCTAAGTACCACGAGCGTAATCAACGTGGATACTATTTTAACTATTTCTACTAGTTCATCTATTTGAACATGCAAATCACTAAACCCGTTCTAACTTTGTTGCACTGGGTTTATACCTGTAAATCTCAATGAAGTTATTTGGCCATGGAGCCAGAGTGTATTTTTCAAGCCAATTTTCATCGAAATCCAGATCTCTTACTGATTCGATGATTTTATTGATTAGATCAGCGGGTATTTTACCTTTTTTAACAGCAGGGCACTCTAGATCTAGATAAATTACTCTTTCACGAGTTTTGAAATCAATGTATACCACCACCGGCCATAATCTACAATCAAATGGTCTTTTATCATACATTGAACAATAACCCTGCTCATTAAGATACGGGCAAGGCTTATTATCTCTAGAACCTATGCATTTAACCACTCCTTTATCCGTCTTTAACTCAAATGCAACATCCTTGAAAACATCCTCTTCTTCAGGCAGCAAAATAGCATAAAACCTTCTACAACAATTCTCACTACATTCGTTACAGATGTTTTTAAAATCAACGAATTTTAATCTATAAGCAAATTTATTCATAAATTACTCGCCGGCTCTCCATGTTTAAGGAGCATAACTAAGTAATATTTAAACATTTAGAGAGCTCCTTCCTCCTGGAGAGCAGAGAGGCTTAAGGCTACACTCCCGATTCAGCCCTGCGCCTTGTCTCTAGCGCGTTGCCGTTTCTTGCATAGAGCTGGGCTCAAAGATATAGTTTTGTTTTCTTAATATACGCTGAATAACATGGAGCTCATAAACCTTGCCACATCATCCCGCCCTAAAGGGCGAGGCTTTCGTGTTGTAGGCTCGTATTGGGAAGGCGTCATCACCTCGTCCTTGCTTTCTTATGGCTCGATGGCTTTATACTTGAACAAAGAGATTTCTATAGTGGGTGCTATAGGGTTTACGCCTGTTTTGGCTCGAACCGGGATTGGCAAGTACTATAGGGCAACTGTTCCCAGAGAGGTCCGAGGGCTCCTTGAGCTAGGGGAGAACGATGAGGTTAAATATGTCTTCGAGAACAGAACAATCTACGTTAGGAAAGGGCAGAGGTGAACAGCGTGGTTAGATGCCCCTTCTGCGGGTTCGAAGCTAATGCAAACAATTTTAAGCTTCTGCGGGAGCCCTGGAGGCACGGGTTCTACGAGGTTAGAATGCTCGAGTGCCCTAAATGTAAAAGCAGGTTCAACTACTATGAGGGTGTATTACCTAAAGGTAAGCACTCCTCGTTCAAGATTAAGTTAAGAACGAGAAGTGAAGCTGAAGCTGGACGCGAAGGCGAGGAGAGAGTGGACCATGATACAATAGTTCAGCTCCTAGTAGAGCTGGAAGAGATGCTGGGGTTTCATGTACGGTGTTCTGTGAAACAGCATGTTAATGTACAGATCCATAAGATTCAAGGAAGACTTCTTTGCAGATCTACTGGGCAAGCTCACCGGTATCTACGCCGAGAAGTACAAGCTGGAGGATGTTAAGTGGGGCTCTCGTGGATTCTTATTGATGATTTTGAGAAACTTCGTAGAGACATTGTACCTGTTTATCCTGGGCGCAATAACCCCTGGTGATATGTCCGGTACCAAATGGAACAGAAAGTTGACTACTGCTTCGAAGATAAGGGTTATGAGCCTGCACCATAACACCCGGCGGGGAAATGAAGTGTGCTCGAGAAACATTACAAGAACTTACCAAAGCTCCAAGAATCGAAAAGCTTGTTCGAGGAAGCTGTTACGGTGACTGTGGAATTTTAACTAGTATTCAAGACAGGCATATGCAGTGCATTGAATGTGTTAATTAGTTCGTCTATCTTAATGAACCCCTTCGTGCAATAATTTCAGTCTAGGCGTCTACGGTCATCTAAATGAATATTTAGCGATGACAAAAGCTACATCATGGGAATTCCTCCTTGCATCTCTTACACGAATCTTTCATTTTATATATCTTTTGAGTAGTTATCGAGCATTGGACCCCTTCCCGGAGAAAACATTAGGGCTTTAGTAAGTATCCGTTAACGCTTGATTAGGGAAGTTTACGTGTTTAAGTCAGCTGATTAGTTCGCATTGTGCTTTCACCCGGGGTAATGTTATAAGTGTGAGCCTAGTTCCTCTGGATCGAATGAGGGTAATTATAGTGGTATTTATAAATCTTCCATTAGTTTCGTTTTGTTCTTTTCAAACCATTTCAACATGTACTCGCTCTGCGGATAATAAGCGAGATGCCCGGCAAATGAATCTAGAACCAGGAATCTACCATACTTGAGAGTGTCTGAGTAATAGTTGATTGAATCCTCGTCATTAAAGGGTAGAAGTATGCTTTGCTTTTTGCCTTTTCCTTTACTCCTTCTGTTTTTTGTAGTAGATTTTAGAATAGAGAGATACCCGTATTTATTTAAAAGAAAACCCCTCTCAAACATGATACACTGAATTGAAAACCTCACGGGAATTATCTCTATTAAGTTCTTATTCTTACTGGCAAAAATGTCTGAAATCTCGTTTAGAGGTATTGATTTCTCCCATATCCATTGAGAGGCCCTAGGATCGTACCAAATGGGTTGTTTGGCCCAGTGTTTCGTGAATATCGGTTTACCGAAAGACCTCTCGTACTCCTGGAGAAGATCTAGAGTCTTCAAGAAATGATAGTACGAAACGTTATTTACGTTGAGAACAGGAGCCACAAAGCCAACATCATGGCCTTCATTTAAAAGCCTCTTGTACGCGATGATCATTTTCTCTATCGTGTGCTTGGTAAGGAATACATCATCATCAATCTTAATTATGAAACGCGACTGAACTATGTTCCTAATAACGAAGTTTTGAGCAGAGACATAATTATTAGGTAAACTCTCAAAATAACTGAATCCATAGTCAGTGGAAAGCTTAAGGGCTTTCTCCCTATTAAAGCCACCTGCATTGACGACTATTACATCTAAATCATGGGAGTACTCGTATAGCCTTCTGAAAACAACATCCCATAAGGAAGAGTACTTGCCAGTTAACAGGATGATACTGATTTCTCCTCCCTTTAAATTATTGCGTAAATAATATTTCTTCACGTAAAAGTTATAACGCGCTTGATACATAAGAAAGATCTTTCTAAGTATAGATGCTGTCAAGTCCACGATCGTATAATCTTTTACCAGCACTTAGTTTAACACCCGGTGCTCGTGTAGTTGAAAAATCTCGGAGCCATTATGCCTTTAGATTATTATTGTTCATTTATATATTTATCCCATAGGGGATAAATGTTACGGTTAGTAAAAATTATATTGAGATGATGTTTCTATAGAAGATGTTATTAAAACCTCTTTTTTCACAATATATGTTATAAGGGAGGAGTAGTAATGCTTTTCATATTATTGTTTGTGATAGCGTTCACGATGATTATGCTTGGTATGTTATTTATAATGTTATCTATCATTAAAGAATCAGGGAATATTCGAGGAGAGAATAAAAAAATAGAAGGTGGAGGAGTAGTAGTAATTGGACCATTACCAATAGTTATAGGCACTAGTGAGAGAATTACTCGTATTTTAATAATGCTAGCATTACTTCTATTCATAGTAACATTAACAACATTTATCCTGTTCACGAGGTGGTTTTAAGTGAAATTGTTCAAAACTGGATTAACGTTGATCTTCGCGGGCATAATACTGATGTTCATAGCGGTGATAATACCATTCCTCAGTATCGCTGGTGGAGAAATAAAAGTTTCTGCAGGAGGATGTATTCTCATAGGATTCATACCAATATGTTTCGGAGTAGGCGAAAGTGCGTTGAAACTCCTATTGATAGCACTGATACTCTCTATTGTAGTAATAGTAGTTGCTTACATGCTCATTCTTTATGTTAACAAGGAGATCAAGAAATTCACAGGTGTTACATCAGTAGCTTAGACACCGGTTAAATACACGATGAAATTACGTAATCCCGTTTCGAAACTAACTGCAATACAGCCTTTTCCTTTTAATCACATGGACATATAATAACTAGCAGGGGAGTGTATGTCAACTAAGAAAGAAGAAAAGACTGAGGAAAAGAAAACCAGAAAGTGCGGTAAAAAGAAATAAGAACAATGTTTTTACTTAGTTTTTTATTTAAATTTTTGACTATGGTTAATATTAACTTAGTAATTCTCCCGGTTAAATTAATTCAATAGATTACGTAGCTCTGTTCTTGATGTTTATTTAAAAACTGTGAAATTATAACTCGGTTATTGGGGTACTGACCATTGTCTAGTTTATTAGAAGACATGGAAAACTTGCTTAGAAAAAACAAAGAATTAGTGAGAGTTGTTGTAAGGAAAATTAATGAATACTGGTACTTATATTCGAGAAAAACAGGTATTAGTAGGTTAAAAATAATGGATTTCTGTGGAACGCACGAGTGGACTATTACGCATTATGGTATTAGAAGTCTTATACCTCAAGGGATTGAGCTCGTAGCAGGTCCCGGTTGCCCTGTTTGTGTAACTCCATCACATTACGTAGAGGAATTAATTAAATTAGCTTTAGACGGTATCGTAGTGTATACTTATGGGGACGTCTATAAATTAAGATCACATAAAGGAGTCAACAACATATACTCCCTAAGCGAGGCTCGCGCCGTGGGCGGCGATATTAGGTTAGTATCAGACATACTTGTAGCAATTAATGATGCTAGAAAACACAACAAGCCATCCGTGTTCGCGGGTATAGGATTTGAAACAATTGCGCCAGGTTACGCTCAAGCCATTCTCCGGGCGACTATTCCGAGTAACATGAAGATTCTAAGTCTTGTGAAATTAACTCCTCCCGCAATGTTCTACACGTTAGAGGTTTCGCGGGAAAAACCCACGGAACCCCCGATCATGGGGGTTATTGCACCAGGCCATGTATCAACAATAACTGGTGCTAAGGCATGGGAACCCGTTGCAGAGAACTATGAAATTCCTGTTGTTGTATCTGGCTTTGAGCCTGTAGATGTACTTGTTTCAATCATGGAGATCTTGCGACAACTAGTTAAAGGAGAGTCGAGAGTTGTGATTGAATATGTAAGGGCTGTGTCGTACCATGGGGATCTAACAGCCCAATCGCTGATGTGGAGAGTTTTTAATATGGTAGATGATGCATGGAGAGGCATTGGTTTCCTCCCGAAAAGCGGCTTAAGGCTTAGGGAAGAGTATTCGGAGTACGATGCATTTAAAGAATACGGTGTGCGTGAATTAAATCCCGCGGATTGGAAGTACGATATGCCCATGGGATGTAGATGCGCTGAAGTGGTTTTAGGCAAAGCATATCCATCCCAGTGTCCATTATTCTTAAAAGCGTGTACTCCACAGAAACCAATTGGACCATGCATGGTTTCCATCGAGGGAACGTGTGCTATATGGGCTAAATATGGTTCGAGAGAGTTGCTTTTGAAGCTATCTAGTGAATTAAAAAGCGAACTAGGTGCTTAACATGTGCCTAGGTTCACCGGCTGTTGTATTGAGCGTCGAGTACGATAAAATGATAGCTACTGTGGATTATGGTGATGGAATTCCACGTAGTGTTCTAATTGGAATATCCAGCGATAGAATTAAGAAAGGAGACTTGGTTATAGTTCATGCCGGAGTCATCATATCTAAAACAAGCGAGGAAGATATACTGGAGCAAATAAAATTTTTCGAGGAGATACTAGCTGAAGATGCTGCTGGGGTATCTTCTATTTATAAAACGCTCTTAGAGAAATCTAGGTTATTGAAAAATGAACAGGTGTGATTTATGGATTACGTGACATTAGCACAAGGTGCTGGAGGCGTTGAAATGTTAGAGTTACTCGAAAAGCTAATATTTAGGCGAGTAGATGAAAAATTGAAGCATGTTGAAGGAGGTGTAGGAATAGACGTAGCTGATGATGCTGCAACAATACCGTTACCAGACGGTAATTACCTCGTTATATCAGTCGACTCCTATACAGTGAATCCAATATTTTTTCCAGGAGGCAACATAGGTGTTTTAGCAGCATCAGGTTCTATTAACGACGTATTAATGCTTGGTGGTAAACCAATAGCGATGCTTGATGCAATAGTTGTTGAAGAAGGTTTCCCCATGAAAGATCTCGAGATCATCGTGGAATCTATGCTGGGTGTCCTCAGAGAAGAAAATGTTGCTTTAATAGGCGGGGATTTCAAGGTGATGCCACGTGGACAAGTTGATAAAATAGTTATTTCAACGACTGCTATAGGTATATCAAATGATCCAATTATTGATAAGCCACGTCCAGGGGATAAAATATACGTAAGTGATTTCATTGGAGATCATGGAGCGGTAATATTGTTAATGCAGATGGGTTTAGATAAAGACGTGGAGGAGTTATCAAGCGGTTCTTTGAGAAGCGATGTTAGACCATTAACAAAACTCATGATTCCATTACTCTCTAAATATAGACGCTGTATTAATGCAGCGAGAGATCCTACGAGAGGGGGTTTAGCTGGGGTGTTATACGAATGGGCGAGTAAAAATGATTTACTAATACGCATCGTGGAGGAGGAAATACCCATTAGAGATCCGGTTAGAAAATACTCTGAGATGTTGGGAATAGATCCACTATATTTAGCGAGCGAAGGTGTAGCAGTATTATCAATCAAACCGGAGTGCGCTGACGAAGTAGTTGAGTTTTCGCATAAACTTGGATTCGAAAATGCTAGAATAATTGGAGAAGTTAGACAATCAGATATGTTTAGGGGATATGTGGCCGCCGAGACTACTATTGGTGGATTAAGATTGGTTGAACCTCCCCGCGGTGAAATAGTGCCGAGAATTTGCTAGGTGTAATTGTTTGCCAAGAAAACTCATTGTAGGAGAATCAGTTGTTGGCAGAAGAGGATACGCGGGAATAGTCGTATGGTTTAAGGGTAAATCGATTTGCATAGATCCCGGTAGCGAGTTCGATGAATGCAGTGTTGTATTATGTACCCACATGCATCCTAGACATTGCAAAGAAGAGTACCTAACGAGTTTCAACAGTGAGAAGATACCTATAGTGACAAGTAAAGATATTAAACCAGGCGAGGAATTGAACATAGGAGATATAAAAGTCCTAGCGACACATGCATATAATAAACCAGAGCTATACAATAACGCTCCTCTTCACTATAAAAACTGTTGTGTAGGCTACGTATTGATACTTCCAAGAAACATCAAGATATACTACATGGGTGATACTAATTTCATCGAGGAGGTTCTAACCGTGGGCAGAGATATATCTGTTCTCATACCGCCAATAGGAGGAGGAAGCGTGATGACTCCTGAAGAGGCATTGGAAGCTGTTAGAAGTTTTAAACCAGCTATTACTATTCCAGTTCACTATGATAAAATGGAATACTACTACAAGTTTCGTGATATTGCTCAACCCTACACGCAAGTAATAAGAATGTGATATCTCCATGAATGAGCAGATATATAATGTTATTTTCGAGAAACTTCATAGCACTACGGAAATAATACCACCTATGATGAAGTGGAAAACTGTGAAATCAGAGGAATATAGCAATCTTTACAGAGAAAGCATTAAAGACATATTTTCATTCTGGCAACGTGAAGCAAAGTTCTTAGCATGGTATAAATCATGGGATAGAATTTACTCCGGTAACCCACCGCATGCAACATGGTTTCAAGGCGGGAGAATAAGTGGATATCACAACATAATTGGCAAACACAAGAATACCTGGATTTGGAATAAAACAGCAATTATATGGGAAGGAGAGGAGCACTCAGCCAGATCCATAACTTATGGAGAGCTGGATTCCTTAGTTAATAGAATAGCCTATTCTATGATACAAATAGGACTTAAGCCAGGCGACTGGATGGTAATTTATTCCCCACCTTTAATAGAGTCTATTGCAGCAATGCTTGCTGCCATCAAGATAGGTGCTCCATTCGAACCTGTATTCACGGGGTTTGGATACCGGGAACTCGCGAAAAGAATAAGGAACCGAAACCCCAAGTTAGTTTTTGTATCAGATGGTTTCTACAGAAGAGGAAAAATAATAGACACTTTACAAACGCTAAGAAACGCGCTAGAATACGCTGGTGCTAGGAAGAATGTTGTTGTTTTTAATAGAATAGGTGCTCCTAGCCTAAGGGAAAACGAGATTTTAATTGATGATTTTACTTCAGTAAACCTCGGCGTTGAAGACTACGTTGCGAACAATGATCATCCCTTATTTGGCTTACATAGTGCATACAGAGAGGACTACAAGCCGATAACTCACCCTACTGGAGGTTTTCTCGTCCAGGTGTATTCAACGAGCAGATGGATTGGGATAAGGCCGCGGGATACTTATTTCTGCACTGTCTGGCCGGGGTGGATCACTGGTGTAAGCTATGTGGTATTTGGTCCGTTAATGATAGGTTCAAGCGTGTTGCTCTATGATGGTGGACCCGATTACCCATCCTGGGATAGATGGTGGAGTCTCATAGAAGACTACGCAGTTACATTGTTTTTAACCACGGGTGGAGCGCTGAGATTATTTTCAAAAAGAAGCGAGGAAAATGTTAGAAAACATAATTTAGATACGTTGAAAGCAATTCTCGTAACAGCAGAACCCTTAGAGGCAGATGTATGGTGGTGGACATATAGAGTTGTAGGAACAGGTTATTCTCCAATCATAGATTCCGTGCCAGGTCAATTAACGGGCAGGATACCAGTAGTAAACCTGTATATTCAAAGTGAAATAGGAACATTTGTAACCGGTAACCTTATAAATTATACTTTTACACCCATAGTACCTGGGTCAGTGGGCACACCAATACCTGGATTTCATATAGCTGTTTCGAAAAATAACAATGTAGATTACGAAGGATTCGGAGAAATACTACTACTAGATCCATGGCCATCCATGCCCATCGAATTTCCACCAGAATACATAGCCAAATGGGAAAAAGGACACTATAGAACAGGAGACTATGGTTACATATCGCATAAAGGATACATCTACGTTCTTGGCAGAATAGATG
>JAUQPA010000054.1 GCA_030550615.1 Thermoproteota archaeon
ACACGCACTCTATTCCCAACCCTGAAAAAACTTAATTGCAGAATGAATACCACGGGTTCAACAACTCTTAGCGCAGTACACGAGGTATTTTATTAAAAATTCACCGAGATGGTGAAGCTCGCTCCATGAATACGTGGATTTATTAAATCGCTTGTTCAAGCTCATAAGCTAACTGCTTATTAAACAGTAGTTCTCGCACTCTACTTATCAATGTTTCCCTTGAACTAGTTCTTCCAACTAGAACAACGTGTTTTGCATTATTAAACTCAATTATTTTCTCATCGGGATTCAAAGAAGTTTTCCCGCTGAGTACCAGGTAGTATGCGTAGTCCCTTGATAGATCGCCGAGGAATCTACCTGTTTCCTTGATTTTCTCTCTGTTAAATTTAGAATCCAATAGTAGTTTCCCGATACGTGGATATATTTCACTCATACCTATAAATGATGTCGTTAACCTAGGGTTTGCTTCGACAATAAACACACCGTTCTTATTCCACACTACATCTAAGCCTATGTAGCCTCTAAGAACGGGGTAGCAATTGAAGAGCTTATCTACTATTAATTCAGCTTCATACACGAACCTGTTGTTCCTCACTGGTAGTATTCCCCCCATGTACTTGATTCTACTATCATCCATTGATATAAGCTGTAGATTGAGGGAATATAATAATGCCCCCGACTCCCCGTATATAACTGATATACTCCCATGAAATCCGCTAATGAATTCCTGAACCAGGATTTTCCCGCCCGGATCACACCTAGCTACTAGATTAGCATATTTCAAAACCTCGTTCACGTTCTCTGCAACGTAAACGCATTCTGATCCAGCCAGCGAAGACGGCTTCACTACGTACGGCGGGTTCAAATCCCTTAATAAACCCTGATCAATTCCACTCGGGTCTCTAACTAGCATCGTTCTCGGGGTTCTTAATCCACATCTCTCGAGCTCCACGTGTGTACAATACTTGTCTGATAATAAATCGACGAGAGGTGAAGGAGGCCCTATGAGCTTTTCACCAATTAACTTAGATAACGCTGTTAACTCACGTGGTGGCGCGATAAGAACAACCCCGTCGAATTCCTCGCTTGATTTTTTAACTAGATCATAATATTCCTCCACACTATTTACTCTTATAGCTCTACCCCAAGGTACTTCAGGTAGATTACTGCTCATCGTCAAATACGTTTCAACACCAGGTAGATTTAGCGAGTTAACTAATGTAAATACAATCGCGTAAGCTTCAGGCAGTAGATCCACGTAGTTACCGTTTTCTCCTATTCTAAACGTGCTCAATACGTATTCTGACACGAGAATTTTCATGAATTCTACCTTGGCGATATCCGAGACAATACTAGTTTCAATCCCTGAAATATAAGTTGTTTCCCATGAGACCTCGAGGTCCGCGCTACATGTAGTAAAGGTTTTAACCCCGGGCTCCACTATTAACTCCTGGTGTTGTGTTATCCATGAAGTTACTACATGAATTTGTTCCAACTAGGAAATTCCTGAAGCTGGCTGAGGAATTACACGAGCTAGTTGACGGATGGAATATAACAGACAGCGCTGCCGGAATCCCTGCGCCGAGTGGAACAGCCGTTGGATGCGTGCTCAAGATTAAATACCCGGATAAAATCATCATACCAATATTCATATTGAATTACAAGGGGCCGGTGGAAGTTGGTGCTCTTGCGCTTGCAGCTGATGCTGTTGGATTAGATGGATTAGTTCTAACCTTCGGAGACGAACCCAAGTACGGTGATCCACTAGCAGCAAAGTACTGGAAACGCAGCGAGGATGCAAGAGATTTCCTGAGGAACGAGATTAAATTAAAAACAGTTAAGCTAGGTTGCTTGCTATCACCTAAACCAGCTAGATCTAGGTACAAGGAGGAGTTCACATACGAGGACATGGTGAACAGAGTTAAAGGAGGATGGGATTTTGCTTTCTTCATGAGGTTAAATAACGAGACATTTCCAATACTACAGAAGGTCTCAGAGGAACTTAGAAAATTGAAAATACCATTATACTCGTATTTCCTAGCTGAAACACCCAGAAATAAAGATATATTAGCACGCATAGGTTGGAGCCCAACAACAACTATTGATAACGCATTGGAATACGCGAAGAATCTTGAAGGCTTAGTGGATGGAATAATAGCAACATGCGCAGGAGATATTGAAGGAGATAAGAAACTACTTGAAAAACTACAAGATATAAGGTCGTGAATTCAATAAATAGGCTTACGTATAACACCCTTATGAATAGCTGTAGCCACTAAAACACCGGTTACACCGAGATTCCTTAATTCCAATACATCCTCCTCGTTTTTTACCCCTCCTCCAACAATCAACTTCCCCGGCATGTACTTCACTAGTTTTGAAACAATGGCTTTATTCACGCCTTTCCCTGTTCCAACGCGGCTGAGGTCTATTAAGAGAACTCTCCTGAGCTCCAGCTTCGAGAAGGATTCTACGATACTATCTACTCCCACGCGTGTATTAGCGAAAATAACTTGATCATCGAAGACATCCAGACTGATTGATCTCCCACTGAGCAAACTTATTTCCGCCGGGTACTCCACGTATTCTGTTCCAATAATAAACGATATTTGATCAGTATCCTTGGAGTTTATGCCTCTTCTCCCTACATCTGCGAGGACTTTGAAGCCTAATTCAGCTGCTTCGTAAATAACTCTACTATTATCGCCTTTATTCATTATTGAGTCGAGGTCAGCTATGTATACTGTCTTGAACCCCATTTTCTTGAAGACTCGCAGAGCGAGAGCAGGGTCTGGTTTATCAATTATTAAGCTGTTCTTTATTGGTTTATACTCCTCTCTACGTCCAGCATAAGCGTGAACAATTAATCCATTCATAATATCTAGGACGGGGATTACCTCTATCAAAACTCGCCACCTATCATTATTCCCTAAGAGTAGATTAAATATATAAAACAACATGTATATGAGTACTCAACATAACGCAGATGCTTCACTATGCACTCTTAACGTGAATATTTAATAAAATTCTTCCACATAGTGATAAACACGGATAATATCACTGGGTCTCCCTATGAACATTGCTGGTTTCGATATAGGAGGAGCTAATGTCAAAGCGGTGAACCTTGAAGTTGATTTAAATAGTAAGAAAACGAAGGTAATTAGCGTAGTTCGCAAATACCATCCGCTGTGGATAAGAGGCTTAGAGTCTCTAAAGAATCTCCTCATGGATATAAAACATGCTTTTTCCCTAGCGAGAAACGAATACTACGTGGGAGTGTCGATGACCGCTGAGCTATCCGATGTCTTCAGAACAAAATACGAGGGGGTATTATCCATCGTAAATCTCGTTGAAGAAGTATTTGAAGATGCACGTGGAAGATACTACGTAACAACGGATATGAAGCTATTGAATGCGCAGAGAGCTCTAAACGAGTACTTGAAAATAGCAGCATCTAATTGGGCAGCTAGTGCTTGGCTACTAGAGAACAAGTGCAGGGAGTGGGGTACCGGGAACGCTTTGTTCATAGATATTGGTAGCACTACAACCACGATTATACCACTAGTTAACTGCAATGTTAAAGTTAGAGGCTACACTGATCCCGAGAAGCTAATACACGGTGAACTAGTTTACACAGGTGTATTAAGAGGTAATGTTGCTACGTTAGTTGATAAAGTACCCTATAAGGGATACTATGCTAGAGTTTCATCCGAGAGATTTGCTTTACTCGGCGATGTTCACCTACTACTAGGGAATATCACCAGCGAAGAATACAGCACCGAAACAGCTGATGGAAGAGG
>JAUQPA010000055.1 GCA_030550615.1 Thermoproteota archaeon
AGTGGTAAACCCATTATCATTTCCCTAAAGGCTCTCCTCGGACCCAGCGTAATTGCGTAGTATGTAGCTAGCAGTGTCCCGGCTACTAATGATACTAATGCCGCTAGCTTAGTGTACTTTGAGAATTCTCCATGTTTAAGTACTGCTAGAATTGTTACAGGTGCAAGCGGGAGAAGAATTACTGATGTAAGAACAGATAAATCAACTATAAACCCGGCTCCTGTTGACGCTACCAAAGCAGCTGCCAATACCAAAACAGCATCTATAATCCTAGCTACTAGTAGTTTATTCAACCTAGGCACACTGGACACAATGCTTCCTGAAACAGCTAATACAATGCTATTCGAAGTAGATACAGCTGCTGCAACTATGGAGACAGCTATTAATGAACCCAGCAGCGGATGCATTAAGTTAAGCAAATATGGAGTCACGGAATCCCACGGCATGTTACTGGGTATTAAGCCGAGTTGAGATAAGCCGGCGGCTGTTAATCCAACTATTACTACTATTAATGTGTATGTAAATCCGTAGATATAAAATAACAACACGCTTTTTCTATACGACTCAAGATCTTTATGTATGTAAAGTCTAACGACCACCTGTGGATTTGTAACAGCGAAAAACATCCATGGTATTGTATAAGCAAGGAACACTCCCAAGCTCCAGAAACTTGTCAATCCTAGATATCCGTTACTGGTTAAAGTACCTAGAAGATCCAAGTAAGAAATCCCCTTCGATGGAACATTGTAGAAAATCATCCAGATTAAATAACATAAAGCACCGGTGAACATTATTATGCCCTGATAGAAATCAGTTATTGCAACACTCCACATCCCAGCTATAGCGATCCAAGAATATACTATTATTGATGAAATAACTAATGCATCTATTTCACCGAAGCCACCATAGTTAAATATAGTTTTCAACCCCTGAATTTGCGCCGATAAATATGGAATCATCGCAAATAAATATATTGCCGCGGTTGTAGTAGCTATTGATCTACTACTATATAAGTCACCCAACATATGCGATGGCGAAATCCACTTCCTGCTCCTCGATAACATCCATATTCTAAGACCAATTGTTGAAAGTAGAAATACTGTTGATGCTAAGTAGAGTAGCTCAAAACCAAGAGCACCTATTCCTGTTCCATAAGTCATTCCTACTAAACCCACCATCATGAACGCACTGTATGTGGTTGCTGCATATGTACCAGCCGATAGCAAAGCCCCTAGTCTACCGCCTGCAATGTAATAATCACCCAGGTGTCCTCGGAAAAACCTCCTGGAAAACAAAGCCAGCAGAGAGCCAACTAAAACATAGATCATAAACAAAGCCATAAACTCTATTTTCAACGACTTCCACCTCCATGCTTTCTAAATAGATTGAAAACAGCGAGTAAACCAATAACTATCGTTAAGGTAATCCAGAAAAAGAAGAGCTCGAATCCTTTCGTAATGTGAAGTACTGTGTACGGTATAATGTAGAAGCAAGCGATTAAAACTATATTTATTATGAAATATAGCTTGTCCCACGTATCGATCACCGAACACTTGTTCGATTTACCATTTGAAATCATTATAAACCCGGGTTTAAAAACTTAAAAACAAGTGAAATGAATGAAAATGAGTTTAAAATCCCGAGTTATCGAGCTACTTAGAAGCCATCAGGGTTCATATATTCCACAGTCATATATACATAGAGCCCTTGGAGCGTCTAAAAGCAGAATCTCAGAGATCCTACGCGAACTCGAGCGCGAAGGACTCATCTCGAGGATTTCGATTGGTAGAACAAAGATAATTTATATACATCCACAGCGTGGGGAGTTGGAGCAAGAGCCTCTGCGTCGTAAACTTAGACTCGGTGTGGTGTATTCAAGCGAATACCTATTTCTAGGGAACTTCATTAAGAAGCTCAGAGATAAGGGCATTGAAGTTGAGGCGTTAATATACAGAGATGGTCTTGAGGCTACAATAGCACTTGCAAAAGGAGCAATTGATTTAGCTTTATCACCTCTTATTGGTCAATTATACATGTATCCCGTTTACAGAACGTATAGAATAGTTTTATCGGGTTTAAAAGGCGGCTTCAGAGTTCTAGGTTCAAGAACCAGGGGAGAAATATATTCAAGTATTATTAGCACAATGGACTATGTTAGATATTATTTAATCTCGAGAAACCTGGTTGATGCTTCTAGAACTATTTATTATCGAGACCCGGATCAATTAATCACGGTATTAAAACGTGGAGGATACGTTGTTACATGGCATCCTGTTTACCTCGATCTAGAGAAGAGGGGTTTGAAAACATTATATACGTGGAGAGACCTAGAGTTGGATTTCTGTTGTACTCTTGGAGTATCTTCTACAGTAGGAAGAAAAACCAGTGCATTAATCGAAAAAGCTTACATTGACTCTATTGAAGAATTCAAGAAAAACCCTGATAAGGGAATTGAATACTATGCGTCTTTGACTGGCATCGATATTTCCATATTAAAATCAGCTATAAGCGAGTATCAGGTATCCGAGGGCATTGATACTAGAACAATAGATAATTTGACTGGGGCATTCGCATTCAATGTACCTAGTAGAAGCATATTTTATGAGGCTTGTAAAATTTAATTCATGGTTGTTGTCTTAAACCGGTCCTATTGATCCTGCTTGTAAACTAGTTATAATCAACGCGTAGATCTAGGCATTAGTAATGAAGTAACGGTTTTCCACGTTACTAAAAGTTAATTTCAAGGACTAAAGTGTTCGAGGCATTCTCGAAAGCAGAATAACGCCAGTGAACTGCATTAGTGCTGCTATCTGATACACTAGCTTCATACCGTACGCCACAGTTAATGGTCCGGCTGAAAATCCCACAGTACTCGCTAAATAGGCGAAGAACCATGGTATAGAAACAGCTATTGATGTAATTTCTGGGTTTACACTACGAGAAACAATGTAGTTCACGGATGGAGGTCCCGCGCTTGCAAATAACGCAAATAGTATTAGAAGTATTGAGTATGTGTAATAGTTCAATTCAAATATAGCTATTGTCAAAGTTACAAGTGCTGAAATAGCGTAAGAAGATAAAATGATCTTTATACCACCCCATTTATCTATAGCCGGTCCCCAAATGTATTGCCCAATACCCATCGTTAACATCGAAAGCCCGAATATAACCGTGTAGATTTGCGGGGATGCATTGAAAACCCTGCTCATTATAAAAGGTGATGTAGGTATAACGAGGTTCCATCCAACGGAGTATAATGAATGACCTAATGTTAAGAATACTAGATGTTTAATTCTGAGAATACCGAGTATTCTTACAAATCCAACACTATTTGTTCTCACATTAGTGTATCTTTTGATCTTAAATCCCGCGATAAAAGCAATAATTAAGGCGATGGTATTGAACACTAGCGCCGTATAGATTAGGAACGTATATCCACCCATTATCGCGTAGAGAAACCCCGAGAATATTTGAGTAACACTACTTGCAATCATTGTTGCTCCAATGTAGAAAGCTAAAGCTGATCCTAGTTTATCTCTAGGCGCCAACATGTTGATAATAGATGTCGCAACTGGCATAGCCGAGAATAGTGTTACACCAGCTAGAGCTCTAGATACAATTAATGTAGGTAAACTAGGTACTAGTAAGAGCAAGTGTGCGAGAACACCGCTTAGCAATATCACTAAGAGAGTTTCAATTCTTTTCCCAGTTTTATCAGCATATAGACTTATTAAAATCATAGCGAAGCCGGCGGATATCTGGGGTATAGTTAAAATTGAT
>JAUQPA010000056.1 GCA_030550615.1 Thermoproteota archaeon
GAAAGAGGTTATATTCCAGAAGAAGAAAAACTCAGGTTCCTAGGGGTGAGGGGTTAATGGTCGTTAAAACTCTACCTGAAATACCTGTTAAGAAAGTGGAATCACCCTACAAGATCTGGATATTTGAACCCGGTGAGAAAAAAGAGCTCCCATTAATATTCAATCTCAGGCAACTAGCTGATCAGAAAAGGCCGGTGCTGCTCCCCGGACATAGAATGTGTGCTGGTTGCGCAGCACCCATAGTAGTGAAATTAGCTAGCTTTGCATTCAGAGGGCCCACAATAGTTGTGAATGCAACTGGTTGTTTGGAAGTATCAACAACAATATATCCATATACTAGTTGGGCTGTTCCATGGATACATAATGCATTCGAGAACGCTGCAGCTACAGCTAGTGGAATTGAGGCAGCTGTAAAAGCCATGAAAAGAACAGGTAGATTAAAATACGAACACGTAGATGTCGTGGTGTTCGCTGGTGATGGAGGAACATACGACATAGGATTCCAAGCACTGAGCGGCATGGCGGAGAGAGGGCATGATGTTCTTTACATACTCTACGATAATGAAGCATACATGAACACAGGTATCCAGAGATCAGGTGGTACCCCTAAGTTCGCGTGGACAACCACGTCGCCTGTTGGAACCATTATACCTGGTAAATCAGAACATAAAAAGCCCATTGCAGAAATAATGGTAGCTCATAGAATACCGTATGTAGCAACCGGTACACCTGCCCACTGGATGGACTTAGTTAAAAAAGTGAGAAAAGGAATAGAAGTTGATGGACCAGCCTTTATACATGCACTAAGTAGCTGTGATCGTGGGTGGAGACACGAAGAAGCGTTATCGCTGGAAGTACTGAGAAGAGCTGTGGATACTTGTTATTTCCCGCTATGGGAATGGAGCCCTGAAACAGGCTACTTGTTAACAGATAGAAGTCTTGTAATAGCTAGAAACCCGAATTTAAAGCAGCCGATCGAGAAATTCCTCGAAATACAGGGAAGATTCAGACATCTATTGAAACCGGAAAACAAGGAGCTGGTTAAGCAACTTCAAGAATACGTTGACGCTACTTGGGAAGATTTATTGAAGAGAGCAAGTAATGCCCCCCGGTAAATCGACTTGAGTGATTTTTGCTCAATTTTCCATCAACCTTTTTTAATCGTGGGGACAGGTTCTCCTCTTAGACAAGATGACCAGGCTGGATTAATCGCGTGTGATGAGCTAAATAAAAACAACATATTCTGCCTGAAATGCGAGTATGGAATTGAAAACTGTTTCGATGAAATATTGAAGCATCGCCCCAAGGTTCTTATAGTAATAGATGCTGTTCTATACAGTAACGGTAAACCAGGCGAAATAGTAGTAGTGGGTGAAAACGCATTGAATACCATTAGTATGGCTATTTCAACTCACTATATTCCATTCAAGCTCACTATTGATATGTTAAAAAACGCGGGATCGATTAGTGAAGTATACGTTATAGGAATATATCCTAGAACCCTAGATATAGGCTTTGAGCTATCGAGTGAAGTTGCACTAGCAATCTCGGAACTAACTCGGCAAATAAAACAATGTATTATGAGAACAGAAGAAAAGGCATAATAGGAGTGAAAACCAAGGATTTAAGTACAATCTTATAGTGTTCATCGTAATCTTCTTCCAATAGCATATTCAGCTTATTTATTCTATTGACCAAACTAACCGGTAAATAATACCTGGTTTTCCTGAATAATTCAACCAGAGTGTGTTCAAAAAAGGTTTTCACGTAGAAACTCCTTAAGTATTCATACACATATGAGTTTAACATGTTGATATCTACGTACTTGCCGAGTAAAGGTGACAACTTGAAGATATAATATAATCCGCCGCCTGTGTATGGTTTTATTAATGGAACAGTATCACCGTGGAATACAATGTTGCCATTCAATATGGGATTTTTCAGCGGCTTATGAATAGGTATTAATCCTCCATATTTATCTATCACACGCAGTAAATCTATTTTCACGTATTTAGCTATGAGCTTACATAATATATCCTCACGTAGCCTAGTGGAGGCGTAACCTACTTGTACTTCTTCATCGTTAAGAGGAATAATCCAAGCGAAGAAATCTGGATTTAAATCTGAATATATTATCGTCAGCGTTTTCTCCATTATGTTTCTAGCTTTAATTACGAGCTGCAGACCATATAAATACCTAGTTTTATTTCCAATTAAAATACGACGAAATACGCTATTAGCTCCTTCGGCTACTATTAATGTATTAAACTCTATTAATTCTTTATTTATTTTTACATAACGTGATCCCGCTGGAGTTGCCCGCGCTCTGTATATTATTTCGTGACCTAGAGATTCTACCTTGGATACTAATTTTTCCTCTAGTAGCGGCCTATTTACATGAAATGCTATGGGCTTCTTAAAATTCAGTTCAATCTTCTCAACTGGCGTAGCCAGCACTATTTCTTCATAATAATTGTCAATTAGATTAGGGCTTAGTTTTGAAACTTCCTTTGCTACAAAACCCCCTACTACTCCGGAGCAGTGTTTTGGTATACCAACCTTTTCGTGTTCTTCTATTAGAGTAACGTCCCTACTACGTATATGTAGAGCGGTATATAATCCTGCTGGGCCTCCTCCGATAACTACTACATCTTTTTTCATTCAGTCTCCTCGTAGTCTCTGGTGGAATACCTCATGGTGTACTTTTTGGCTTCAAGCATTTCAACAATGTACTCGAAGGATTTAAATGGATTACCCTTCTCTCCGCATGTGTACACATCCACTGTAGCGAATTGGTATTCTGGCCAAGTATGAATACTAATATGACTTTCAAGAATAACCGCGATAACGCTTACACCGGGGTTAATTTTCCATGTTTTAACATCTAGTAAAGTAAAACCTCCAATTCTTACTGCTTCTTTCACTACATTAGCAAGGTATTCCTCGTTCATTAATAAATTAGCGTTGCATCCGTATAATTCACCATAAATATGCTTTCCCACGACTTTCTTCTTTCCTTGTTGCGTAAGCACTTGCATTTCCGTCACCCATAATAAATCCCCCTAGGAATCTTATAAATTTTACCCCCCTCCCTATACGAAGTACAAGTAGCACTGTAATGTGTAAACACAAAGAATACTCATTTACACGCACAAAGAAAATTTAAGAAGTGATTTTTTATTTGAAAGGGAGTATTTAAAAAGTATTGAAAGGGAGGGTATATTTCTAATTAAATTCCCCTCCTTCTATTTCGATTTCAGGTATTTTCTCCATTGGTTTTGCTTTTACTTTTTCCCTAATTGCATTTATTATTTTAAATGCTTCTTCATGTGAAATATGTTTAGCTATTTCCATTATTTTACCAATCTTCTCCAATAAAACTTCCTCAATACTTCTACCTGCCAACTCCAGTTTTGATTTTTCAAAAACCGCTGCCGTCGGCTCTATTACTGCAGCTACTTTGAGTACAATGGTGTTTTCATCTATAGGGTAAACAACTGCTGCTCCAACTTCTTTTTCTCCTATTCTAATTTCATATACTATGTCGCCGTCGAAGGATTCGCCAAGTTTATTAACAGAGTATTTAACAGCTTTAAGT
>JAUQPA010000057.1 GCA_030550615.1 Thermoproteota archaeon
TTAGAAATATTGGTGCTGAATGCTGGTATTACTGATTAGTGATGAATGACACCGGGACTTAGGAGATTTACGAATGCAGGAGACTATACGTGAAGGAGACGGAGTATTCATATATATGGATGAAAAAAGGAAATTCCTGATCAAAGTTCAAAAAGGCAGAATACTCGGCACGGATAAAGGGTACATTCTCCACGATCAACTCATAGGGCAACCATATGGCTCCTCGATTACAACAAGTAGTGGTCACAGAGCACTAGTATTTAAACCAATAAGACCAGATTACACGGCAAGCATTAGAAGAGTTACGCAAATAATCTACCCCAAAGACGCCGCGTTCATGATATATCTATCGGGGATAGGGCCCGGCAGCAAAGTTGGAGAAGCAGGAGTTGGAACAGGAGCATTAACAGTAGCAATAGCATCAATTATAGGTGACGAGGGTAAATTATATGGTTTCGACGTATCAAGAAAAGCCATAGAATGCGCGTTGGGAAACCTGGAGAAAGCTGGTTTACTTCACAGAGTTATACTAAGGGAACAAGATGTCAAGTCGGAATTAAACGTGGAGCCGCTAGACTCATTCTTCCTGGATATCCCTGATCCATGGAACGCGTTGAGCAGTATTAGTAGAGTACTAAAGCCTTCAGCTACACTATTAATCTATGTTCCAACTATTAATCAAGCTGAGAAAACAGTACTAGCGTTAAGGAACAGTGGTTTATTCGCAGATATACATACATATGAATTATTACTGAGAGAATACCAGGTAGAGCAGGGCGCTGTTAGACCACTATCCCGCATGATCGGGCACACGGGTTACATCGTATTCGCTAGAAGACTATCACAAATGCCTCCCTTTAACGTATAGGATAACGGTGTGAAGTAACCCATTATCATCTCTAACCTCGATAATCTTCTCCGGCCGCCACCCAGGTATCCTGAACTCGTGGCTAACAACTCTAGCGCCATCCTTTAGTTCTTTCTCAAGCTTTGGTTTAAGCATTTCGTTAACGGATGTGAGAAGAAACAGTGTTACTACTGTTGCATCACTTATATTGGTTTCGAAGAAGTCTCCATGAATAACCTCAGCTCTTCCATCTATTCCTTCTTCGCGTATTCTCGACACAGCTAACTTGTACTTCTCGCGGTCTATTTCAACACCAATTGCTTTTTTAACATTGAACTCCTTTACAGCCACCACCAGTATTCTTCCATCACCACAGCCAAGATCGTACACAACGTCTTCGGGGCCAGCATTAGCTAGTTTAAGCATAGCTCTAACAACAGGGTAAGGAGTAGGCACGAATGGAACAAACACCATAAATTGTTCCCCGCGCCATATTTAAGGTTAAAAAATAAGGGGTATTATTAGTTGTCGACTTGCCGAGGTTCCGGGACTTCTACTCCGAGTGATTTAAGTTTTTCAATCATTTCACTAATAGCTTTTTCTTCATCCGGTTGCAGTGCGTTGTTTAAAGGTAGCCTTGATAAAAGCCATTGAACACTGTTGTTCTCTAATTCAACTAGGATTTGCGGCAGCCAGCTCATGCCGAACTCGTCTTTATCCCCGTAATCAACGAGGTAAACGTAGTCCTCGATTTTGATCTCTAATGGTATATTCAGAATCTTGCTGAGTTCTTCCGCGAGTTTTACCCATAACTTATGGTAGGGGTGATGCTCTGCTGTAACTAAAACCACTTTCCTTGCCTTCAACTCAATCAACCAATTAATTTTTCCGGTTCCACATATGGGAACTCGACTTAAAAACTTTAAACTGGAAGCTGCTTTGGCTTCCTTTCCTCCTCCGGTCTAACTTTAATTATGCCGAAGTGTATTGCGCATGATACGCAGTAGCATTTTTGCATAGGATACTTCATGATTATAGCTCCTTTTTTCTCGAGTTCCTCTGCTAAACCAGGTGGAACAGGACTATACATTCGTGTTACGCAAATTGCTTTATCAGCTGGTATTAGAGCACCGCAGTTATCACACATTATTCTCTCCACTGAGCCCTTATCGCCTTTCCTACGTCCACGGCTTTCTCTCTTCTTGGGCAATCAGATCACCTGTACCTGATACTATGGTTAAAATAGCCTCTTTTATTTTTATATTTTACGTTGAAATCTGCGAAGAATGAGCAAGTTATCTATTCATACCCCTGTTCTTAGAGGGGATTTGTTATCAACAAATTTATGTAGTTCACTCCCGCCTGTTATATCCTCCCACCTAACACCTAGAGCAAGCAGCAGTTGCTCAAGCCCCGATTTCATTGTGTCAATGTATTTTTCAGGGTCAATTTCGTATTGTTTAGTTAGTTGAATTGCTTTAAACCCATCTCCTCCTTTCACTTTAACCACTAATATTACATCTCCCTCCTGAACATTTACACCGTACTTCAATAATTGTAAAGCTGCTTTAACATGTGGAGGCTTGTTCTTCGTGTATGCAGAGGGGTTTTTCGTCATAGCCATTTTAATTGCTAACATATCCAGCGGTATTTCCTTGTGTTTTAATCCATGATAGTATCTTCTTATCTCCTTCTCCAGCCAGTGGATGAACTCGACGAAGTCCTCGGGGCTCTCCACCTGCCTTAATCTTTCAATTAAGTCGTTGAAAAGCAACTTGACGAACTCCGGCGTGTTCCTCTTCTTCGCGACAAGGCCTTTTACTTCAACATCCCCGTTCTTGGTTCTACCGAGATAATTCTTTCTAAGCCCCGTGAATACAACGAAGGAGAATTCCTTATCTATTTCGATATCCAATCCAAGTGTTTGATGTATCCACTTCTGTAATAATTCCAGTTGTTTCTGAGTAGGGGACCACACGAATATGGAATCAGTATCTCCATACAATGCCTTTATCCCCATTTCAGCTGCTTTAACAACAATGCTCATGAACGATCTCCTGCCCAGGGCAGTAACACTTTCTGCAACTGCGGGGGAATACAGAGAGAAGCGTTCATCACCAAAAACACCGTAACTCGCGTTTATGAATACTTTAATAGCTCGCTGCACAACATCATACCATGTTCTTAGCTCACCAGGTAGTGTTTTATCTTTAACTCTTTTCTTGTAGATTTCAACTCTGAAATCCCTGAGAATACCCGTGATCTGAGCTGTTAAACCCGGTAGATCAGTGCAAACAGTATGAATCACTCTCCCCGTTTCATCCACTACACTTGATTTTCTACTACACCAATTCATATCCACTGTTTCATAGCTTAGATTATAGTTCTTGATAACGCTAGGATACAGTGAAGCTATGTCGAGAACGATTACGTTGAAGAATACTCCTTGAGGCGGTATAATTACAAGTGCTCCAGCGTATTTCTTGCCATCTATGACCGCTCTCGTGGATGCTCTAACGTGCTTCGCGATATCATCTTTATTAGGTATTAAGTAGTTAAGCCTCCTATGCTCCCAGAAGAATAGGTTTTGGATCCATCCTGAAATCTGCCTTCTGCA
>JAUQPA010000058.1 GCA_030550615.1 Thermoproteota archaeon
TTAGTGTCATTGTTCGCCGACATGGTTTATGAGGGAGGTAGATCTATTAGTGGAGCATATCTCGAGAACCTGGCAGCACCCCCCGTGGGCCCTGCTTTAATAGGCTTAGGGGATTTTGCTGGATACGTTCTCAGGTTCATAGCTGGTTATTTAGCAACTGTTTACCAGTCCTCTAAGCTACTCTGGGGTTTTGTCATAGCAGGCTATACTGTGACAGCAATTAGTATACCTTTACTCGCATTCACATACAGTTGGAGTATAGCTGCTGTCTTATACATGGCCGAGAGACTAGGCAAGGGGCTTAGAGCGCCGTCGAGAGACGTGATCGTAGCCGAGGTATCAGAGGACTTCGGATTAGGTAAAGGATTTGGAATACACGAATTGCTGGATCAATTCGGGGCATTCATAGGTCCCTTAGTAGTATCCGTATCCCTCATATACTGGGGTTATAGAACAGCTTTTCTACTTCTATTAATACCTGGTGCAATATCAATTGTGCTCGTGATATCTGCTTTCACTCTGTATCCTTCTCTTAAAAGTGTTGATAGAGTGAAAAAACCCGAGTTAGGATTTAAAGGTCTCGGCGAAGTGTTCTGGCTTTACGTTTTAGCATCGAGCGCATTGGCCTTAGGGTTCATGCATTGGGCTATCTCATCTTATTATCTAACATCCCGCGGAGTGATGAGTGATTACGAGGTAGGCTTAGCCTATACGATCGCTATGCTTGTAGACGCGTTGGTTGCTATACCACTTGGGCACGTCTTCGATAAGATCAAACTAAAGGTCTTACTTATTCAACCACCGCTCTCATTGCTGTACATAGTTATTCTACTTTACGCTCCCCGTGAGTTAATACCATTAGCTGCTGTTTGCTGGGGAGTAATAATGTGTTCCGAGGAAAGCATAATGAGGGCTTCAATAGCCCTGATCGTTGAACCATCTAAGAGGCCGCTCGCATATGGTACATTCGGCTTACTATATGGATTAACATGGGCGATTGGAGGATTTGTATATGGGTTTCTCCTGGGGAACAATCTACATGTTTTAACATTCGCTGTTGCAACAAACACAGTCTCACTGCTACTCTACATTAAATTAAGCAATAAATATGAAATAAACACGAGCAATTTAAAATAACCGATTAGATCAGCAACGAAATACATTGGTTTCAAAAGACGACGTTAATTAGCATTGACGTAGTGAAAATAGTGAATGATATTAATGAATTTATATTGAGAACTAGATTGGAGCTTTCAACTAGTCAAGATGCATAAAAACATGAAATATTAGTTAATTTCCTTATGTTCCTTTAAGCAGCTTTATAAACTCTCTCATCATATACGGAAGATCATCGGGTACTCGGGATGTGATGATGTTTCCATCTACTACAACTGGTTCATTAATCCAGAATCCACCGGCATTAACAACATCATCAGCTATACCGGGGTAACTAGTAATCTTCCTCCCTTTAACTATATTAGCTGATATCAATAACTGTGGTCCGTGGCAAATAGCAGCTATTGGTTTACCAGAATCAGTGAAGGCTTTCACTATTCTCACTGCCTCGTTTCTTGCTAATGCTCTAATCCTCTCGGGGCCTCTACCACCGGGTAAAACTAGTGCTACATATTCATCCGGGTTAACCTCGGTCAACTTAATTGTTTGGATAGAGTACCCATGCTTTCCTACAACTAAGCCCCCATTAGGTGATGCAATTACAACTTCATATCTTTCTTCAATCAACCTATACATGGGAACAAATAACTCCAAGTCTTCGAACTCGGGTCCGATTAGAAATAGGACTTTTTTAGTCAAGTTTAACACCTATGGTAATAACATGGGCTGAGTGGTTAATTAATACTACTAACCGTCGGGGTTGATCCCTATTATTAAAACTTAACTAAGGTAGAAGAGTTCTTTGATCAACGTGAATGAACAAGGTATTGGAGTAGGGTGTATTAATGCAAAAACCATTATAATGCTGGTGGATTAGATAAAACAACGCTTTTAAACTAGTTAAATTAATGTTGAACACTATCCGAGTTCAAACCACGTATAACCGGCTTAGCCCACGTTCCCATTATTACCCATGCAAATGATGCTAAACCACCTATTACATTACTCAACGCAAACGCCATGTAGATTCCCATTGTTCCCAAACCCAGCAATAAAGCTAGAATATATCCTAGAGCTATTCTGAACCCCCATAACCTCACCATGTTTATTACAGTTGGCATTAACGTGTGCCCGGAGCCTCTGCCAATAGACATTCCAGAGAATGTAATAGCGAAGAAAGCCAAGGTCCATATAGTTGTATTAACGAACTTGTCGTATTCCTCGTAGATTTTTAAAACATGCTCTAGGGTTAATCCTTCACCCGTTATGAAAACTCCCGCGATGTAGTTCTTAGTTAAATATATGATCACAGATGAAAATGCAACAACTGTGAATATAAATAATGTTGTTTTCCATGCTATTACCTTAGCTCTCCTAGAGTCTCCTGCGCCGAGTGTTTGTCCCACCATTATTGAAATTCCATCAGTTAAACCCCAGAGGGCTGTATTAGCTAAATCAAATAACATAAATCCAAGTGAAAAAGCAGTTGCTGCTATTACACCAAACATGTTTACAAGCCTATTCTGCAAATTGAAGGCTAACGAATTAGATAGACCCATCACGAGTAGTGGTGCCGCTATTCTCATTGTTAAAGAAACATATGATGCATCCAGTGTGAAATCTAAACCTAGTTTAATCCAGGGATATTGTTTCTTCAACTTATTAATCATTATTCCAATGCTCACGAACTTACTCAGCATTGTTGCTAAAGCTGCTCCAACCGCTCCCATGGCAGGTAGTGGTCCAATGCCGTTTATGAATATTGGATCTAAGATGACGTTTGCGAGGCCGCCGGATACCTGCGCAGTAGCAGTTGTTCTCGTATCCCCCATGGATTGTATTAACGTTACCAGCGCTATGTTGAATCCCTGGATCATTATATCAAACGCAAGTACCTGAGCATATCCTATTACATCAATTAATATTTCATCAGGTACTTGAACAAAATACGTGAATAAAGAAGGTGCTGTGAAGTAGAAGGCTACTCCAGATAGAACGCCTCCTAGGAGCGATAAATACAGCATTTTTCTAAAGGTCGTTGATACCTCACTATACATTTTAGCGCCAACGTATTGTGAAAGCAAAGCTAGGTTAGCTGAGCTGAAGCTCATGATGAAAACATTATATAGCATGTATGAGGGCATAACCTGCCGGGGTACAGCCATGTCGTATTGATTATACCTACTAAGCCAGAACATATCTACAAGCAAGTAAACATCTTGAACTAACCTAACGAGCAATAAGGGTAAGCCAAGCTTGAGAAAAATCGTAATTACGGGTCCATTTAAAATCTCATC
>JAUQPA010000059.1 GCA_030550615.1 Thermoproteota archaeon
ATCATTCATCATAGTTAACAGTCGGGTGGAGAGATCAACCGGGGAAGTGGTTAAAGACGTATTGAGTAGATATGAACGCCTAGGAGTAATCAGCGAGCATATATATAATGCCGGTGAAAAAATAGTTGAGAAAGCTCTTGAAGCGTTGGAAAAAAGTGATGTAAGTACTATTGGGGAATTAATGCTAGTAAACCATGGATTACTATGGGCTATGGGTGCTTCATCCGAAGTTTGTGATAGAATAGTTTACGAATTGATTAAAATAGGCGCTTTAGGAGGGAAAATAAGTGGAGCTGGTAGAGGTGGAATAGTCATCGGTTTAATTGACAACGCTAAATTAAACCTAGCACGCGAGGTTCTATCAGGGAAAAACTATGAATTCTACATCGTAACTCCAGATTATATTGGAGTTAGAAGCTTTAAGTAAAAAACTACAAAGTAGATTTAAATAATAGGATGATGAAAATAGTGGTCTTTGAAGACATGATATTACTCCCATGGGCTGACACATCATGTTACCTAGTGGAATGAAACGTGGAAAAGTATCAATAAAGGAATCCACGGATATTTTGATTAAATTAAATCTAATAATAGGTCAAATTCTCCCTGTTTTTTACGAATATAACAATATAATAAAACAAAAAGGATTCTACCTTAAACCAGTACACATGGTTACACGTAAACTACAAGATGGAACAGTAATCAAATACTATTACTATGGGAGATACTGGTATAAACTAGAGAAAACTCCTACTGGTAGGTTAAAATGGATTTACATTGGAAAAGAAAAACCCCTACCCGAGCTTCCTAAACCCCCTGAAAACCCGTTAGAAGGAGTTGTTGTTAAAAAAGTGAATGAATCAGTTGAGATAATCTTTGCAAGCGAGGAATTATTTAGAACGATCTATAACAGGCTCTCGAGTATTCAAAAACAATAGTATAAATATATTTGCTTAGTCTAAGTATTATTAATATAATCAAGCAGTACTGGTGCAACTAATTGTCGCAGAATCCAATGGTGAACAGCATACTGAGTGCTGCATTAATCGGCATAATCGCATATTCTGTCTTAATAACACTAGGGTTAACGAGCTACGTTGTTTATAAACCTCGCAGAGATAGAAAACGCGCAAGAAACGTCGAAATAGTTATTGTATCTAAAGCGGATTATAAAGTGAAAAACAGTTTAATGGAAACAGTAGAATATCACGTCAAGAAATATGGGAAAGTAATAGTTGTAGTTGATGAAGGAGCGCCTTTAACAAATCTCCTTACGAGAAGACATGGAGTAAAATTAATTGAAGTTCCATCCAACTACAGAAGAGACTTAATTGGTAAAGGAAGAGCACTACAATATTTTGTCGATTGTTGTGTTGATGAAAATAAATGGTATGTTTTCATAGATGACGATAATCTAATACTTGATGATTCTTTTCTATACGAGATCCCCTTTTACGAAAAAGAAGGATATGTCGCGGCTAATGGAGTATTGGTTCCAAGACCAGGAAGAAGTAATGTAGCTTATGTAATGGATTGGATCAGGTTTATGGACGATATTCTACTATACAGGTTCTTCACGGGTTTACTGGGAAAACCTCTTCTTGGTTTACACGGTGATCTGTTAATAGCTAAAGGGAAAGTTCTAAAGGAAATAGGGTTTAATAGAAAAACCTTAACTGAGGATTTTGAGTTTGCATCAGAGCTTGTTAAAAAAGGCTATAAAACTTGGCAATCAGCCACCAAGGTTTCAATTAAAAGCCCAAATAGCGTTAAGGACTTGGTATTGCAGAGGGGAAGGTGGTTTAAAGGATTAGTATATGGAATAAGAAGGTGCCCCATAGGAATGAAGATCATTGTTATACTTAGAAGTTTTACCTTCAGCGTGGGATTCTTATTACTGATGATCTTTTTGCCCTTAGTTTCATATATAGGCTTATTGTGGTTTATTTTACCAAGCGGTATATATTACATGAGCACTTATACCTATGGAGTATATAAGTCAAAGAAACCGTACTTGATATTTCTTTTACCATTTTTTGGCATCATAGAGGCAACCTCTAGGTTATATGGATTTATATCTGTCAATGGATACATAGTTATTGATAAGAATTAGGGGAGTTAGATACATGGTGTGGAACAAGGTATTTTCATTTAAATTCGGAGAAGTAAGCGTTCACTTTGGTCCGGGAAGTTTATCCGAGAACATCCCGGCAGCCATACATGGTTCGAAAAAAGCATTGATCATCTCAAGCAAAAGTGCTGCGAAGGTCTCGGGTGCTTTGAACGATGTTGTAAAAGCTCTTAGAGAAGCAGGAGTCGAATACCTGGAGTACAATAATGTGACGCCAAATCCATCTACCAACATAGTTGATGAAATTGTCGAATTGGGTCAAAGTCAAGGAGTTGACACTATTATAGGCATTGGTGGAGGAAGCGTAATAGACGCTTCCAAAGCCGCATCGGTTCTAATAGGAACAGGGATAAAAGCACGCGAATTAGTTCTAGGTAGAAAACCATCAAACCGAGGATTAAAACTCATTGCAGTTAACTTAACTCATGGAACAGGAACAGAGGTAGATAGATTCGCGGTGTTAACTATTCAAGGAACAATTGAAAAAAGAGGATTTGCGATACGCTACCCTGATTACAGCTTTGATGATCCAAAATACACAACTACGCTCAATAAGAAGCAGACGCTGTACACATCACTTGATGCATTCTACCATGCATATGAATCTGCAACTGCTAAAAGAGCTAACTTATTTGTACAATCTCTCGCTGAAACATCCGTTAGTTACATTGTGAAATACTTGAATAAAGCCCTTGATAACCCAGGGGACCTCGAGGCTAGAACAATGTTATTATACTCGTCTATGCTATCGGGCATGTGCATAGATCTAACAAGCGGAACACACCTAATTCACGCAATGGAACACGGCTTCAGTGGATTAAATCCTGAGCTTCCACATGGAGCGGGCCTCGCGATTTTAGGTCCTTTCGTAATATATTACACGCATAAAGCAGTTCCAGAGACCTCAGCTAGATTACTTAAACACCTGGATCCTAGCATTAAACCATTAAGTGAAGATGCCGAGAAAGCGATGAGATCAGTAATAGAGTTTCAACGAAGTCTTGGTTTTCACGAGAGACTAAGTGATTATGGGATAAAAGAAAAGGATTTAAAACCCGTATTGGACTTCGTAGAAAAAACTGTTATAGAGAGATTCGGTGCAAATACACCATTTCAAGTAACAAGGAGTATGTTAGAAGAAATAGCTAGAAGAGCTATCTAATTTACCTTTAAACCTCGACACGAATTTCGCAAGATTTCTCAACATTACTTCCTTCTCCTTATTCCCAGTTTTCACCTCATCTAT
>JAUQPA010000018.1 GCA_030550615.1 Thermoproteota archaeon
CCCCGTACCCCTTGAGTGGAATCCATGCACCTGGCGTGGTTGGTGTCACAGTGCTCGTGGTATTGTTGGTTTCCTGTGCGTAAGTTACTATAACATAGCCTGCGATCACAGCTACCGCCGCAAGTACTGCTACTATTGCTATTTTCTTATCTATGTTCATTCTCTCACCAAGCACTCATCTCTCTTGATTTGTTTTTAAAAGTAACTCTCCGAACGAGAGTGATTTGGGAATTGTTCTATATGAAGTGTTGATCGCCGATTATTCACATGGAGTAGCCATGATTCAAAGTTAATTAACTACCGAGTACCTTAGAATTCATAGTGAAAAATCAGCTACGGGAATAAAGAGCTATTTTACACAGCGATTGTTATTATCAACAGTATTACTCAAGGTTTCTAGATAAATTGTATTCCTTGCTGTATTTGCCCAGTTCGCTTAGAACCTCCGGGTGCTCCTCAATCATCGTATTCACGATGCTGAGATACCTCGCTACTCTTATGGCGTTCGGCGATATTTTCTTAATTTCCCTGCCGTTTAAAACCACATAGTGTTCTCTCTCAATTTTCTCACCTAGGATATACTCTGCTTCATTAACAGAAGCGTGCAGAGCGAAGCAGTGGGGGCTTCCATCAATCGTCACTACCACTAGTTTTCTGGGTTTCATTGATCTAATCATGCTGGCGAGTTTACCATAGTATGCTGCACTTTCACGCTCGGGACACGCGAATAAAACAACTCTCCCTTCGGAGATCTTTTTGTAGAGCTCTGGGTTAACTATGGGTAAGCACGCTGATACTAGTAAGATCTCCTCGTTCCCTAGTACTGGTGTTTTAACCCATGTACTCCAAATCCAGGATTCGGTGGTTTTATCACAGCTCAAGGAAACCACCTCTATACTTATTTAATAACTCGTTGAAACTAGGTTGATTTCTACTTCTAAGGTACTTGTCAAGCACGAGGAACACGCAGTACTGTCCACACATTGTACAAGATTTCAATGATGCGCCATTAAATTGGCTTCTTATACTCAGTGCCTTCTCGGGGTCTAGCGAGTAATCTATTTGCTTCTCCCAGTTAAGAACAGCCCTCGCCATACTTACTTCAATATCTTTTACAGATGCTTTTGCACCGAGTTTAACTAAATCACCTGCGTGGGCAGCTATCCTTGATGCTATTAAACCTTCCTTCACCTGATCAACGTTAGGTAGCCCAAGGTGCTCAGCTGGGGTAAGGTAACATATGAGGTCTGCGCCTGCTGCTGCAGCTATTGCAGCACCAATAGCCGCGGCTATGTGGTCGTAGCCTGCAGCTATATCTGTTACCAATGGACCGAGGACATAGTATGGTAAACCACCAGATAGGGTTTTCATGAGTTTAACATCTGCTACGATTTTATCCATAGTCATATGACCGGGGCCTTCAATCATTACCTGAACACCCTTCTCGACAGCATTCTTCGCTAACTTGGAGTTAACCACCAGCTCTGATACCTGTAGTTCGTCATGTGCATCAGCAGTACAACCAGGTCTCAAAGCGTCTCCGAGGCTTATTGCTGCATCATATTCTTTGAATAACTCCAATAGATGATCCCAGGATGAATAATAGGGGTTTTCCTTGCCTGTTTCCATGACCCACGCTGCAATCATCGAGCCCCCGCGGCTAACAATCGGCATTAATCTATTTCCTCTCAAAGCTTTTTGAGCGAGATCCCTCGTTAAAGCAGCATGTATCGTCATGAAATCCACTCCATCGCGTAAATGACGCTCCACTACTTCAAGAAACCAATCACCAGGTGTACTAGCTATATTACCATATTTCCTCACACCGTAAATCCAGGCCTGGTACGTTGGAACTGTTCCAAAGGGTAAGCCCTCCGATGACTCAATAAGTTTTCTTCTAATTTCATCTAAATCCCCACCCGTGCTCAAGTCCATTAGAGTATCGGCACCGTATTTAACAGCGACTTTTACTTTTGCGAGCTCTAAATCTAGATCAACGTAAACTCCGCTAGTACCAACATTAACGTTGACTTTCGTTGTAAGCCCTTCACCTATTGCAACTAATTTAGCTTTTCTCTTAGCTATGTTTCTAGGCACAATTACTTTCCCGGAAGCGACTTTCTTCCTCAGGATCTCGTAATCAATATTCTCCATCTTCGCGATTTCAAATAAAGTATCTACATGCGATGATGAACGTGCATCAACTATTAGAGTCAAACCCGGGCACCCGTTTATGAAAAAGAGATAAATAAGTTTTTAAAACTAGATAAATAAGTTATCAACGAAACAGGGAGACACGCAAGATACAATGTAGCTCGAGAACTTGTTCTCGCCGAAGTCACGGTGAATAAAATAACTCTAGATCACAGGACGATAGAACAATACATTGCTACTGAGTAAGCAGCGGTAACTCTATTACTTGGTTCTTTACCTCATCGAGTTCTCTGTACATGTAGTGTGTTGCAATGATAATTACTTTCTCCTTAGATAATTCCACAATATCCTCGAGCAGCAACCTGGTTCTATCCTTATCTAGAAACGTGAATGGTTCATCTAGTAGAAGTATTTTTGGACCTAGTAATAGTGCTCTTAGAATAGTTACTATTTTCGCTTGACCAGTGCTTATTTTAAAAACGGATTCGCTTCTAATGTTCAATATATCGTATCTGCTCATGTAGTATTCAACTACCTTGCTCCATTCCCATGGATTCCGTGATTTAATTCCCAAGCTAATATTGTACTCCACGCTGCCTCTGAAAACAAGTGGTTTATCATGTACGTAGACTACGTTCTTTTTCAGGTTGTTTTTAAGGCCTTCATCTCTAAGAGACCAGTAGTCAACTCCATCAACGAGAACAGTGCCTTTTGTTGGTTTAATCATTAAAGCAATTATTTTCAGCAAAGTTGTTTTACCAGATCCATTGGGTCCTATTACCACATATACGCCTGGCTTACTGAAAGCAATATTTACACCTCTTAAAACATAGTTTACGCCGTTGTAACTATGCCATACATCAATAAGCTTAAGCTCCATAAACACGTTCACCGAGTAATCTAAGTGGAATTATGATCAACATGGTTATAGATATAAGAACACAGCCTAGTTGAATAGCATACTCGTAGTTCCCAATAGAGGTCTGCAGAGCTATGGCTGTTGTTAACACACTCGTATATCCCTCTATTCCGCCGCCTGCAATTAACGCTACACCTAGTTCACCTATGGCTCGTGCAAATGAAATAAAATAGGATGAAAGTAGTATGGGTGCTGTTTCCCTCAGTAACAGTGATCTCTCGTCACTTCTCGTTAAACCCAACGCCAGGATCAACTCTCTCACGTTGTATCTAGCGCTCTGCAGGTGCCTGAACATCGAGGTAAAAGCTATTGGAAGAGCCACCAGGGTTTCACCGATAATAATCGCAATTGGAGTATAAAGTAGTCTTAATGCACCTAAAGGTCCTCTAGGGGAGAGCAGCATGTAGATTAATAAACCAACAACAGTTGTAGGTACACCTACTAACGCCTCGAAAACACCTATTACTATGCTTCTTGTTTTATCGGATGAATCAAGCAACTTCAACGCTATAATTAACGCGAGTAGAAAAGAAATAGCGGCAGCTGTCGAGGATATGTATATGCTTCTAAGCGTTAAATCGAAAATAGATTCAGCCATAGAAACACCGTGCTCTCAACTACTGTATCAAAATTAATGCAATGTATTTAAAACTACCCTAGTTTTGAAAGATTTTTCCACATTGACAAAAGTAATTCTTCTTCGTCTCCAATGGGATTAAATAATCCACTATACCTGTTCTTTATTAATTCCTGCCCCTCGTGTGAAAGGTATAATTTGAGTTTAAGTGCAACAAAGTATACTTCCGGGTTACTACAGTATGGGGAGGTGGAAATGTACACTGAGTATATGTTTAGCAAGTGGCCCGGGTCTTCGAGAAGTATGGTCAACTCCCTCAACTTACCCTGGTTCACGAGGCTCAAGTAAGTGCCTTTATCCGTTAACGTATAAGCACCTAAGCTCTCAGCCATTAGGAGAGTTTGCACCATACCCTGCCCTGTTTTCAAATACCAATGCTTTCCCTCAGGGTTTACCCCGGCGAGCTTCCATAACTGGATTTCCCTAGTGTGCGTACCTGACATATCGCTTCTACTCACAAATTTAACTAAGCCTTTTTCACCAGCTGTATATATTCTCGTAAAAGCATCAACGGCGTCCCCGGCTTCGCCAACCTTCGCTGGATCGCTCCTCGGCCCAACTATTATGAATTCGTTGTATGCAAATATCATTAATCTATCTATTTTACCTTGACTCATATACTGGTATTCCACTGAGGGAGCGTGGGTGAAACCGATACAAGCCGATCCATCGGCAAGTAATCTAAGGGCTTCACCGCTCCCCTTAGCAATAACGGAGAAATACACGTTGATGCCGGTTTGATTTCTCAACCTTGTTCTGAAATCCTCGAGAAGATCATTAATTAACCCAGTTTGATAGAGTGAAGTCGTAGTAGCAACATTAACTCTAAAAGCAACTGTCCCCGCGGGGACATAGTTTTGCTTAAACACTGTGCTGATCAGCGCTAATATAAATACCACACCAATAGCGATTACAATTAGTACCTTGAATTTCACAGTAAACACCTACACAGCGAATTTTTCTTCATCCATGTCATATCGAATTTAAATAATAACTTCATTACTAATTACCAGCTGAGATCCTCCTAACGCTCTTTCCTCGCGGCGATGGAATTACTTCTAGTTTAGCGTTGTTAAACTTCAAGTACAGTTCTCTGCCTTCAAATAATTTATCCAAGAATACTGCGAGAGCAGCTATTTCAGAGTGAGGTTGATGTCCTATTGCTACATTATAGTCAGCTATTTCATAGAAGAAGCCGGGAACCTTCTTCGCTCCCACGACGATCAATAGGTCTCTTGTATCTCTTCGCAAGTCCCCTATTACTTCATCAACGTGTAAACCATACATTGTTAAATGAACTATTAATCCACCCTGCTTTTTCCAGTTTTCACAGTATTCGAATGAGTTTACTCCCATCTCTACGTGTAATTCCCCTCCCCATGCATCAATGACCTTTGCAATAGTTCTGTATATTGATTCGTCAACCACGTCTCCGAGAATAAAGCCATTTGCGCCGAAAGCCCTTGTAACAAGAGCAACGTGAGTTGTTACTCTTTTATCACGGCCAACCCTGTGACCATATCTAAGCACGTATATTTTTCTCTTCATTGCTCTTATACCCTTTAACAACTAGTTTTTCCCTGATTTTATCAAGCAGGAGATCTATGTTTAATTTCTTTGCACATGAAATTGGTACAATGTCATCGTGTTCTCTCAGATATTTCCCCACTTCATCTAGAACATTATTTAGAGATTGTAACTTATCGATTTTATTTAAAGCATATACTACTGGTTTATTGTACGCTCCTATTCTCCTTAATATTTCTTTGCCTGTTTCAATTTCACTTATTACTTCACTAAGCTTCTTAGATGCATCTACTACATTTACCACTATATCCGCTTCAGATACCTCCTCGAGGGTTGCATAAAACGACTCTATTACCTCCGGGGGAATATCCCTTATGAATCCCACAGTATCCGTTACTATGAAATCCACGTCTCTGTAGTTAACTCTATATGATTTAGGCGAAAGAGTTGTAAACGGCTCTGGTCCAACAGGCTTAGATAAACCAGTTAAGGTATTGAATAAACTTGTTTTACCTGCACAAGTATACCCTACTATAACAACGTGAGGTAATCCAGCTTCCACCCTAGCTTTCCTCCTAATTCCCCTAATCAACCTCAGTTTCTCTAATTCTCTTCTCACCCTGGCTTCACGTTTCTTAAGCATAGTGTAGTACTTCTCGTATCCATATCGACCGGCACCTAGAAAACCATGTAACTCTCCGAGCTTAGCGTACCTTATTGCTTCTTTAATTAAGGGTAGGGTGTACCTTAACCTAGCTAGCTCTATCTGTAGTAATGCTTCCCTGGAACCAGCGTGGTTAGCGAAGATCTCCAGTATCACCATTATTCTATCAGCAATGTCCCTCTTTAGTTCCCTAGCTAAATTTATGAACTGCGATGGCTTCAATTTATCCATTACTACGAGTTTATCGAAGTCACGTGATTTAATTTTCTCTATTTTATCCTTGGATAAATATGTTTTACTATTGGTGTTTTTAACTATAATGTAATCCACGATGCTGCCATAAATTGTCTTAACTAATGCTAATTCCTCGTCAACGAAGTCAACGTATTTTCTCGGTATTAATACAAATGTTTTCAATGATCTCCCTTTCTCAATTAATGTTTCTTGTTCTCCTCAACGTTTATTATGTCTCCTATGGTTAAATACTCTCCTTTACTCGTTGTTAATGACTCACCTATTTCATTAACCACTGGTTCTAGGAGCTTGATGCCAAGTATTTTCTCAAGTCTTCTTGCTAATTCAATACTGGGTTTTAATTTACCAGACTCTATTCTCTTAATGGTATTCACGCTTTCACCTACTTTCTGAGCTAGTATTTCCTGCGACCATCCCAATTTCTCACGAGCTGTTTTTATTTTTGATGCATAGTTCTCTGTAACTTCATATTCCTCGATTCTCCTACTGGAAGAAGGCTTCGGTTGGGTTTGTTTCACTTTATCTTTTCCCTGAGGTGGCTTGCTTTGAACCTCCTTCACTACCGATTGCTTAGAGAGCCTTTGGTAACATGAAGGACAGAGAATTAGGAGAGAACCTTCTACTATCGCTTTCTTGGCTTCCCTTTGATCTAGCTCTCGACCGCATATCTCGCAATAATACGACATTTACGCCACCCTCTAATCTCTTAAAACTTTGCCTATTGCCTATTATATGTGTGGGTTATAATTATGAATAGTGATTTCAAGAACCCCGATGAAACCAACAAGGATGCTATAAATGCTCTTATAGAAAACGATGAAGACTACTTGAAGTTTCTTGAAACAAAGGTAAAGCATCTTGAAGAAGAACGCAGGCGTCTATTATTAAAGCTCGAGTACTATAGATCAGAGATAGAGAAGCTTCTCTCACCTCCATTAATAGAAGCCTATGTTGAATACGTTCTCCCAGATAACAGGGTTGTCGTTAAGAGCAGTAATGGACCAAACCTCATAGTTCAAGTAGCAGAAAACGTCGATAGATCCAAGCTCAGGCCGGGGGCAAGAGTAGCGCTTAATCAAAGAGGATCAGTAGTAGTAGACGTATTACCGGATTATCCTGATCCATACGTTCAATTAATGGAGGTAGTTGAAAAACCCGGCGTTAGATACAGCGATATAGGTGGATTAGAGAATCAAATACGTGAACTAAGAGAAGTTGTTGAACTACCTCTTAAAAACCCAGAGTTATTCGAGGAACTAGGCATTGAGCCACCTAAAGGAGTTTTACTCTATGGCCCACCTGGATGCGGGAAAACACTACTAGCAAAAGCAGTAGCTGCCGAGAGCAATGCAGTATTTATATCTCTAGTGGCGAGCGAGCTTGTTCAAAAATACATTGGTGAAGGTGCTAGAATAGTGAGAGAGTTGTTCGCGCTAGCTCGTAGAAAAGCACCCGCTATAATATTCATAGATGAAATAGACGCTATAGCCGCGAAGAGAATTGAAATAGGTACGAGCGGGGAGAGAGAAGTGCAGAGAACGCTAATGCAACTACTAGCTGAACTAGATGGGTTCAAGCCACTTGATAGAGTAAAAGTAATTGCTGCAACAAATAGAATTGATATCCTAGACCCAGCAATACTGAGGCCTGGTCGACTCGATAGAATAATTGAAATACCACTACCGGATAAGAAAGGGCGGGTTGAAATACTAAAAATACATACCAGGAAAATAAAGATCATGGGGGAAGTAGACTACGAACTACTATCCGAACTAAGTGAGGGATTCAGTGGAGCTGAGATTAGATTAGCTGTAATAGAAGCTGGATACATAGCACTGAGGGAAAACAGAAAATATGTAACATTAAAAGATCTCATTAAAGGAATAGAGAAAGTTAAAAGTAAGAAAGAAGTTAGAGATACGTGGCAACAGGTATATGAGAGCCGAAAACCAGTATCAATATTCCAGTAGTTAAATGGTGTACATTCGATTGATTATCAGAAAACCAACTAAAAGCGAACTACTTGAACTAAGGGAAATAGCTAGATTACAGTTCAGTATACCAGGAGAGTTTTTAATACCAGATAATGTGCATGTTTCAGTAAGTCCAAATACCAATAGAATAAGATTCATATTAATTAACGGAAGCAGATATTTATCAATCAGGTCACGCGACTACCGCTTCAACCTGTACCTACCAGCTGGCAGAGTTTTAAACAGTATTTTGCCTCATCCACGCCTCAGGGTCTACGTGAAAAGAGATTATACAGAGTTCGTTTCGAAAGGCGAAACTCTCTTCTCTAGGCATATATTAATGGCTGATCCCGATATAAGGCCGGGAGATGAGGTGCTGGTTGTTGATCCCGGCGGTAAACTACTAGCTGTTGGTAGAACTCGCCTAGCTGGGTGGGAAATGACTTACTATAATAGGGGTGAAGCTGTTAAAATCAGAGAGGGTGTATTGGAGTGCCAAAATTTGTCCCATTAGTAGACCTAGATCCTTCTCAATTAAAGGACTCTATTTTGATCACGGGTTTCCAGGGATTTGGATTAGTGGGATATTTAACAACACTACATCTCGTTAGAGAACTAAAGCTCAGAAAAATAGGGTTTATAAAAACAAGGTATATGCCCGATGTCACAATGTACACTAGAGAACATGGGCTTCAATATCCATTCGAGGTTTACTTCGGAACAGCTGGGGAACATAGGGTGATCGTAGTAGTTCACAATGGAACACCGCTGGAGAAGGAGAGAACATCCTACGCCGAATACTTAGCTAGTTTAGCTAAGCAATTTGAAGTAAAAGAAGTTATACTAGTTGGAGGCCTCACTCAAGAACTAAGGGATAATCCCGATGAGAAATACCGGTGGATACCAATAAACAACACAAGCATAGTGTTAAATAACGCGAAGATACTTGAAGAAAAATACGTTATAGGTCCTCTCGCGTTAGCAATGATGTTTATTCAAGCCTACGGCATCAAAGGAGTAGTGATACTACCTTTCACCGAGCCCTACAGACCGGACCCCAAAGCTGGAGCTGCCGCGGTTGAAGCAATAGCTCAAATTCTTGGGTTGAGTATAAGTGTTCAAAAGCTAATAGAAGAAGCTGCAATAATTGAAGCAATAGAAGCTGAGCGAGCTAAAATAGAGAAAACTATTGAAGAATCTGAGAAGAAAACTCGTTTAACTTACATATAGTAACTCTTTCCTTCATCTTTCCTAGGAACTTGGTGAGATCAAGAAATAGCTCTTTACTAAACCACCCGGATTCTATGATTATGATTTTTCGAATATCGCTTTCCAGCAGTTTATTAATGAACATTGCTATGCCACCTACATTTAGTGTTCTCCTAGTTATTCTGCACTCATGTTGGTAGAAGGGATATGTGGAAGCTAATTCCGGTTTAACTACTCCAAGATACGGGTGAATAAAAGCTACTAGTACATTGTCATGCCCCGGGATTCTACTGGATATTTCAACGTACTCCGGTTGCGTATTGTAAGGCTTCCTGTACGCGGGTATTAAAACAACGGTTTTTCCAGAGGACTCGGATATTGCTATTTCAAGTGATTTCTTCGCGTTTAATCTAAGTTTAGGATTCCAGTAGGATTCGGAGTCATAGATTAGAAGTGCTTTACCTCCGGGATTTGTTAAAGGAGATGTTTTCTCGAGGTACTTAACGCGTTGTTTCAACACAGTAAAAGCCTCGAGTAAGGCGGGATGTCCTTTCGCTCTGTATTCCAAAAGCTCCCATAATCTTCCTTCCTTAATTGCTTGTTTTACAGTGTTCATTTCCTTCGCTAACATATATAAATTATGGGTAGCTATGATTTCTGTTCTCTTGCTGCTAGGTAGATCTAGTACTTCTCTAGGTGTGTATCTTGAGCAAACTGGGCAATTACATGGAAAATACGTTAATTCCCTTATGTTCTTGGTTCCTGTTTCAACAATATATCTTCCATCTCTAGCATATAGTATGTAGCTCGCTGAGTCAAATAAATCTCCTCCCACCGCGACAAGGAATGGGATGATCATGGGGTGACCTACTCCAAATACGTGAAGAGGTTTACTTGGAGGTAGGTGGGCTCTAGCTGTTAAAACAAGGTCTATGAGCTTAGAGTATTTGTATTTTTCAAGCATAACTGTTGGTGAACCAATGGCATATATATCGTAAGGTAATTTACTTGCTTTTACCGCTGAGTATATAAGTAGTTCTCTGTACGGTGCACCTTGCACCGGGTAAACCCAGAGTTGATCAGAGTCCATGATTAAAGGCAGCGCCTCTAATCCACGTCTATATGTTTCATTAACGGCATCTAGTGCTTCATTGTAATTCATTCTACTACCCGTGGGTATATCCAATATTACTGCAATATCCGTGCCGATCCTCTTCTCGTAGTTTACAATTGTTTTATTATCGATATCTATGTCCCCGTAGATAAGGATCTGGTAACCTCCAGAATCCGTCATTATCACGTTGCTCCATGATAACTCGCTATGAATAGATTTAGCTAAGCCCTTGTTTCTCTTGTAGAATAAATAAGCATTAGTAATAAAGCCATTGAACCCTATGTTTCTTATTACATTTATACTTGGAACTTGTCTTATTGGATCAACCACTGGGAATAAAAAAGGAGTCTCTAATACTCCATGTGGAGTTTTAAGTCTACCTATCCTACCCCCGAGATCTCTTGTTTTTGTTTCAAACAACCTGTTTTATCCCTGCAGCTTTTTCTTGCGTAGCTCAACGTATTTCTTGTATAAACTGTAGAGGGTTTCAGCCATTGGACCTGAGCCCATTACTCCGTCTTCGCTAACTCTATATCTTCCCAGAACCTCAACGGCTCTTATATCGTGCAGAACTCTGATAGCGTGCTCCTGTAGTTTCATTTCCTTGAGTATGAATTCTTTAAATTCCTCCGGGTCGAATAATGGTTCTTCGAGTATTATTATCTCGGATATTCTTTCGCCTTTTACAATTATCTTCGTAAATCTTGCTCCCGACTCGTCAACTGCATCCTTCAAGAGAACGTTCAGGGATGGATGGTCAAACCCCGCTAATAACCCTTCATAACTTTTCCCATTGTTGAGGATTATCTTCACTTTTCTATCCAAGAACGTTGCGAGCTCTTGAATAAGCCTTCTTGATGCTTCAGATACAGCCATTTTGCTCACCTATGTTTTTAATACATTTAAAGCTATATTTTTACAAAGTCTATTAAGGTGTGAGAAATTGATGTTTGAGTGCAATGTGTCGGAGATTACGCCGTTGAGAATACCAAGGGTGTATCGAGTTAAAAGTATTTGTAGCGATGTTGATTTCGAAATTGAATTACACGAAGAAGTTATCGAAGCACCAAAAGTAAACTCAAAAGTAATTTTTGAAATTACAAGTAGCAGGGATAATTGCCTAAAACACAACTTCTGCGCGCATGGATACGTAGTTTCAAATATTCAACTAGGAGACGTATATAGAACCATAATATCTCTACATGGTTTTCTAGTCGTGGTGAAAAGCAAGCAGAGATTAGAACTAAATGAAATGGACCATGTCTACCTCGGAGCATCTTTTGCTACCTGAAGATAACAAGGTGTTTTTACCGCATTAAGCAGTAGCCGTTAACACGAGGCTTCTCATCTACGTTTCCTGAAAACTTTCAATGAAGTCCCATCTTTAACAAGCCTAGTTTAAGTAGAGGGGTTAAATATGGCTGGATACGAAGTCGCCTTAAGGCTGTATAGAGTTATAGGGGAGAAGGAAAACGATCTGGATGCTGAGTTAAAGAAGCTAAGTGAAATACTTAAAACAAGATCTCAGCTCAACAAGGACGTTGAGTACTTAAGTATATCTAAAATAAGCAAAGGAGACGTTAAAGGATTAATAGTAATTAAAGGCGAGAAGGAGAAAGCTCTGAACGAGGCGCAGTTATTAACAACTCTAATTAAATCAAGTTTTAAAACCATAGATGTCGAGAGCTTTACCACTAAGAGCCTGCTCACGGCTTTCACTACTGGATTAAAGAATTTTTTCTGAGAAGACAATCAACAGGTTTCGCAACGCCAATCGGTTTCGAAAACAAAATCAAATACCCGCTTCAAGACATCCCAATTGATACTGCTTCCAGCGAACGATTCATAATCATTGGAAGAGTAATTAACAGTATTCCGGAATACTCCGCTAAGCTAGCGGAGAGCTCTTTGTATAGACATGTTTTAATAACTGGAACAACGGGCTCGGGTAAGTCTCGCACTGCTTCAATAATAGCTAAACGTATATCGGAAGAACTGAATATACGAGTAGTGATCTTAGATTGGCATAGTGAATACATGTACTTGCTCAATAGATACAAAGTAGTTGATCCATACTCTAATCCACTACAACTCTTCACCGGGGATCCTAACGATATATCAGTTATATCAAGCGTCATGGAGTTAACCCCGCCTCAGGAATACCTTCTCGAGAAAATACTGCGTAGAGTTAATTTAGATAAATTGAGAAGCATCGATGCACTTCTCGACTACGTTGAAAACTACCCCGAGGAATCAAACTGGATGAAGGAGTCGAAACTCGCTCTCCACAGGAAACTGAGTCTTCTCGTTAGAGAGAAGTATAATTTGTTGTTTAAACTACAGAGCCCTGAACCGGTTAAGAAAATAGTTAGTGGGGTCTCAAGTAGTGAACCAAACGTAGTTGACTTAGGTAAAATACCGGATATTAACGTTAGAAAACTATATGCAGGGTTCTTTTTGAAAAGAATTGTAGATGCTTTTATTGCATCTAGAACACCATTAGTAATAATTATTGAAGAAGCCCAAAACTACTTATCTAGGTCTCAAGCTATAAAACCCCTGTGTGAAATGCTGAGGGAAGTTAGAAAATTTAACATAGGTTTAATCGTGATATCTCAATCCATTAATCAACTCATTGAAGATGCTACGTTGAATACCAACACGAAGATCATCCACTCCGTTAAATCAAGAGAGGACCTGGAGGTCGTTGCGAAAGCCCTTTACTTGGAATACAATATTTTAACCACGCTCCCCTACATCGAACCAGGAGAAGCAGTTTACTCTACTCCAACAATTAAAAAACCGGTTTTAATTAAAATTGAGTAGTAAAAAACTACTTTAATTAAAAACGTTAATCTTCTTCTTTCTTCTCCTCCTCAGGTTTCTTGGGGGTTTCTTCTTTCTTCTCTAGTTTACTTGCTGCTATGATATCATCAATTCTAAGCACTATTGTTGCGGCTTCTGTTCCTCCCTTGATGGCTGTTGCAATTACACTTACTGGCTCCACGACGCCGTTTTCAAGCATGTTGACTAATTCTCCAGTATTCAAGTCTACGCCAATCCATTTCCCATCATCTTTCTCGTGGGCTGCTCTCAACTTCATTATCATTTCAATCGTGTCGAGACCAGCGTTTTCCAACATTGCCACTACTAATCCTTCAATAGCTCTTGCAAATGCTTCTATCGCTAACTGCTCTTTTCCACCAACTTTAACTGCGTATTTTCTGAGATGCTTCGCTATTTCCATTTCTACCGCGCCGCCACCCGCTACGATCTTGCTGTCGCGGAGAGCATCCGCTGCTGCTGATAACGCATCTCTGAGACTTCTTTCTGCTTCATCAACTAATCTCTCTAATCCACCTCTGATCACTATACTGACAGATCTCGGGTTCTTGCATCCTTCTATGAAAACCATTTTGTCTTCTCCAATCTTTCTTTCCTCTACTAGCTCAGCGTACCCGAGGTCCTCTGGCTTCAAGTCCTCTATGTTGCTGACAATTCTCCCACCAGTTGCTCTTTCCAGTTTCTCGAGGTCGCTTCTCTTAACTCTCCTAACAGCTAGAATACCCTTCTTAGCTAAGAAGTGTTGAGCAACTTCATCTATACCCTTCTGCGTGATTACAACATTTGCACCAATCTCAGCTATTTTATCAACATATTTCTTCAATATTTCCTCCTCTTGTTGTAGGAAGGCTTTCATTTGCGTGGGATCGCTTATTCTGATCTCCGCGTCGATTTCAGGTTTCTCTATTTCGAGAGGTGCATCCAGTAGAGCTATTTTCGCTTTTTCAACTCTCCTAGGCATACCTGGGTGAACAACCTCCTTATCCAACACAATGCCGTAAACAAGCTGAGTATCCATTAATGAGCCTCCATATTTCTTAATTATCTGTATGTTGTCTATGTCGATGTAGATCTTGTCTCCGCGGAGTTCTGCTACTTGTTTAACTGCTTTAACAGCAATGTCAGCGAAGTAATCTCTCGCGTCGTGTACAGCTTTGCTCGTGAGAGATGTCCTTGCAGCTTTCCTCAATATTTCATCGTCATTTATGTCTATTGGAATAGCTATTTGATCTAGTACTCTCAGAGCTTCCTCCATTGCTTTTCTAAATCCAGATACTATGACTGTGGGGTGGATGTTTTTGTTCAGTAGATCCTCCGCTTGCTTGAGTAGTTCTCCAGCTATTATAACTGCTCTCTTTGTTCCATCCCCTACCTCGGCATCCTGGCTCTTTGCAACGTGAACAAGCATTTTTGCAGCTGGATGCTGGATCTCTGCTTTATCTAGAATCGTTGCACCATCATTAGTTATAGTTACGTCTCCTAGGGCGTCAACCAGCATTTTATCCATTCCTTTCGGTCCATAAGTTGTTTTCACCATTTCAGCTACAGCTCGTGCTGCCATAATGCTTACTCTTAATGCGTCTCTACCAGCTGTTCTTTGAGTGCCTTCTTTGAGTATTAATACAGGTATTCCAGTTGGTTCTGCAGCCATATTTACACACCTTTAAGCCTGCCAATACCATGAAATACTAAAGGCTTCTATATAAGTTTTTTTACGTTAATTATTTAAAAGATCATGCGGGTTTGTTACTTGGGTATTGAAACGTTAAATACATTAGACCCTAAAACAAATTAAATAATGAAGATATGAAGAAAACTATTGCTGCTGATCATACCGGTGATGGTTTTTGAGTAGTAAGAAAACATATGAGGAGGTTGCCGAGGAATCAACTGCCGAAGAAGATTTAGTAGGTATAGCAAAAGAAGTTATCAGGAGAACATATGGTGATACAGCGGGTAAATTAATTGAATACCTATTGGAAAACGGGTATATAGCTGAGGAGAAAATAGTTAACAACGTCGAGATTAGATCTAATGAAGCCCGTAAAATACTTCAGAAACTATCAGATGAAGCAATAGTAACACCTGATAAAATCAGAGAAGGTAGCGAAATTCTCCATGTTTGGCGATTAAATAAACCAGCCCTCAGAACATTCATCATGAACAGATTAAAGAAAACTAGAGAAAAACTAGAAGCATTACTGAAGTACGAAGCAGAGGGCACAATATATGAATGTAAAACTTGTAAACGTAGATTTCTAGTTGATGAAGCGTATGCTAATGGTTTCCAGTGTCCCTACGATAGAGACATACTCGTGGAGGTAAATAATCCCGCGGCATCAAGTAGTATCAATGAATTAATTAAGAAAATTGACAGTATTATTCTAAAGATCGAGCGGTTATAGAAGTGTCTAGAACTACTTATAGGTTCATAGATCTCTTCTGCGGGGCGGGAGGGTTCTCCCTAGGGTTTCATTTAACCAATAGATTTCAGGGTATACTAGCTATTGATAACTTTAAGTATGCTGCTTTAACATATAAGGCTAATTTTCCTAGAACACTAGTGTTGAACGAGGACATTAAGGATTACTCGAATGCTCACTTACTTGAATTAGTTAAGCCGAGTGAAGTAGACGTTATTATTGGAAGCCCTCCCTGCGAACCATTCACAGGCGCTAATCCAAGTAGAGAGAGAAACCCTATTGATAGACTATACTTGGATCCTCAGGGTCAGCTCACTCTTCATTACATAAGAATAGTGGGATTATATAAGCCGAAGATATTTGTCATGGAAAATGTACCTGCAATCATGGATGATGGATTAAAGAACGCTCTTCTCAACGAGTTCAAGAGAATAGGTTACCCTAGGATATATTTCAATGTTTTGAAAGCTGAGGAGTATGAAACACCAAGTAGGAGAACTAGAGTATTTATCTCAAATATACCAATAAATCCTTCTAAATCACGAAGAGTGGTAACTGTACTCGAGGCATTGAAGGGGTTGCCGCCACCGGGAGCCCCCTACGTGTTAAACCATGAACCCCCTCCCGAGCTACCATGGAGGAAATTGAAGAAAGCAACTCGATTAAAAGCAGGTGATGCCTTGGTTTATTATCAAGGTGCGAGCGGGCTCTTACCTAATCTTATTAAACTTAAACCACACAGTATTGCGCCAACTGTTCTTGGCTCATCTAGGTTCATACATCCATTTGAAAACAGGCTTTTAACAGTGAGAGAGCAAGCTAGGTTGATGGGGTTTCCGGATTCATTTGTATTTATTGGGGGACGCGATTCTCAATATAATATGGTCGGCGAAGCCGTCCCCGCCCCCTTAGCTAAACGTATTGCAGATATCGTGGCTCAAAAACTAGATGAAGGTGATTATTGAATGAAGGAAATGAAGGAATTATACTTAGCTCTGTATTCACCGAGTAGCGTTCAAAGACTTCTCGATTTCCTTAAAACAGTTTATGCTGTAAACAACGTTGTACCAGTCGTTATTAAACCCTTTGGAGCAGCTGCACAAGTTGGCGTACCGGAGGCTCATAGAATATCGTATAAGCTCAGTAAACCCCTCATAATATTGCCCGAGATAATGGATTTAAAGAAGCTGCTTAGCTGCGAAGCAGTATACTATGTTTCAGAGGAGGGCGAGGAAGTAGATTTACCGGTTGTTTTCAACGAAGTAAAGCAGAGGAAGACAGCTGTTATTATCAGTTCAGGTGAACAGGAGCCGGGCAAGAGAGAACTAGAAGACATAAAGACCATTTGGTTTAAGAATATACCGCGGGGAATGCCCTCGATCGCTGTAACGGGAATTATATTGTACGAGGTTAATAGGCTAAAAAATATAAACCAGTAATCAGTGAATGAGAATCCAGGGTTGAATTGTTCAGGCTGAGATCAACTATACCAACCACTCAACCATCAGCAATTAAAGACAAATACGATGTAATAGTTGTTGGAGGGGGGCCCGCAGGTTTAACAGCGGGACTATATTCAGCAAGATATGGTTTAGACACAATAATAATAACCAAGATCCTCGGGGGGATGGTTTCAGAAGCGCCCCTGGTTGATGACTACCTTGGAATACCCGAAGTAAAAGGAAACGACCTAGTGGATAAATTCGTGAAACACGTTAAGAAATACAATATACCCATAATTCTGGATGAAGTCGTGGATGTATATAGAAGTCCCCGGGGGAATCAGGAATGGTGCGTTAAACTGAGAAACGAACCCAAGGAGATCTGCGCTTACGCCGTTATACTGGCTGTGGGTAGTGAGAAAAGAAAACTCGGTGTACCCGGTGAAAAAGAGCTGCTAGGGCGCGGTGTATCCTATTGCGCTGTCTGCGATGGACCTCTCTTCAACGGTAAGACCGTGGCTGTTATAGGTGGAGGAAACTCCGCTTTCGCGAGCGCAATGTTCCTAAGTAATATTGCATCTAAAGTATACTTGATCCACAGAAGATCCTCCTTCAGAGCATTCAACGTTTATGTTGAAGCAGTTAAAGCTAATCCAAAAATAGAGCTTCTCACAAACACGATCGTCAGGGAAATAATTGGAGTAGATAAAGTAGAGGCGTTGAGAATAGAGAACGTTGAAACAGGAGAAGAACGATTAATCCACGTGGACGGGGTCTTCATAGAAATAGGTTTAAACCCGCCAACAGAGTTCTTCAGGAAAATAGGTCTAGAAGTAGATGAAGAAGGAAGAGTAAAAGTCAACGTTGATAAGAGCACAAATCTACCTGGATTATTCGTAGCTGGAGACGCGGCGGGAGGACCCTACAAGTATAAACTAGAACAAATAATAACATCCGCTGCGGAGGGAGCAATAGCAGCTGATGCAGCTGCAAAATACGTACTAACACTTAAAAGCAAGTAACATGGAGGATAAATGACACAGGGAAAATGAAAATTTAAACCCTTAAACAATTTTAGTAATCTATGGGTAACCCATGGGGGCCCGTAGCTCAGCCAGGTAGAGCGCCCGGCTCATAACCGGGTGGACCGGGGTTCAAATCCCCGCGGGCCCATATTTCCTTAGAAATACTAAGTGAAGTATAGTCTAGCTATTTTCTCTTCTTTTCTCATCGTTACTAGTTCTTTTTTAAGCCTACCGTAGAGATCGCACATTGCAACCCAACTTGATTTATCCGGTTTTTCTAATCCAGCCACGTTGCATACAATGTAGTTATCGGGATACTGCTCTGCTAGCTCGGTTTCTCCAGGGGTTAGCTCAGCTACGAATATCATCTTCAAGTGGCTTTTAACTTCAACCATGTATCTCGACGTTTTTCCGTCTTCTACGCACTCGACGAGGAGATCGTATGGTTTGTAGACACCTATATTCACCTCGAGTACTTTACAGCTTTTATTCTCGAAGAGTTCTTTTATGTATTCAACGCTTTTCTTCTCCATCTCCGTTCTCTGCTCTGCTGGCAGCATCGATACGTATTTCTCGTATTCATCTATTCCATGAACACCCAGTACTCTAATCACAAGAGGCTTTAACACAACATCGATAACTCCAAGCTCAAATAAACTGGAGCCTCTTGTTACCTTGGCTAATTCAATTGTTTTTCTCCCCAGTCTACTTCTAAACAATAGATTAAATCTACTTCTCATCAGTGGGATAATATTTGCTCTGGCTTCATCTATATCTACAGAGCTTGTGCTCTGTAGTGCTCTTGATAATTTAACGGTATGATTCTTAAAACCATTAACTAGCCAATTTATTACCTCTATTCCATACTTGACTTCTCTCTCTCCATTCTTAGAGAGAACGAGTATCGGCATTGAATATCTAGTATTACCGTTAACCACGAGATCAACTATACCTATAAATCCGTTGCTAACGCCTGGATCCCTTGCTAAGATCACTATGCTGGGATCTAATTGTATGGAATTGTCGTTAATGGTTTTCTCGTATATCTCGAGAAGCATCTTAGATACCTCCGTGCACGGTTTCAACGTTAGAAACGAGTACAGCTCGCAAACCACGTTCTTGAAGCACTGATGGTCCTCGCATCCAGTAAGCGACTTCACATATTCCCTTATATCTCCTGGTTGAACACCGCGCGTCTCGAGATTTTCCAGTAAATCCTTATACTCCTCTAGTTTTCTAGCAAGCTCTGCTTTGATATCGCTTAATACATCTCTTGGATGCTTCCCGTGAACATAGTAGTCTTCGTATACTCTACAAAGAGCACTAGTTATATCCATCTCCGATAATTGTAGGTATTCGTCTCCGCTCTTACCTGTAGTAATATATAGCTCAATAACTCCTTCAAGCGGCTTGCTTTGAATTCTCTGCTCAGCCAGGTTGAGTAGTTTGAGAACGAGCTTAGTGTAGAATTCGTAGTCTACTGTGACATCTCTCACGAAGTCTAATAGAGTGCATCTCCTACTCTGCCTTAACCGGTGTACTCTACCTATTCTCTGCTCTCTCTTAACGGGACTCCATGGAACATCGTAGTTTACTACGATGTTAAACTGGTATAGATTCAAGCCTTCAGAAGCAATATCGGTGCTTACAAGTACCTTCAACCCGTTACTTCCAATTCTTTCATCAATTGATTCAACCAACTCCGAAATCAAGTGAATAATATCCTGGTTAAGAGATGATAAACGAGCTAGAAACACGTACCTACCATCTTTATTCTCTACAAGTATCTCAATGGATTCTCTCAGCATGTTAACGTATTTTTCCGAGGTTCTTTCAAAGTATTTCTTCTCGTAGTACTTTCTCATCGTTCTCTCGATCACGTCGTTCTTTAAGTTCTCATCTCTTTCAAACCCCTTGTTCTCGAAGAACTCAATTAGCTTACTGTATACGTACTCGACGGTGTCACGATACTCGCTAAATACAACGTAATCCCCAATAAGCTCCCTTGGAATAGCTTGATTCTTCATAACTACATTATATAGTAGATGTGCAAGTGCTTTAAAGCTGGGATCCCCTTCTTCATATAATTCTTTAAAGCTATCTACGAGTCTAAGCACATCTAAGCGTACATTACTGGGGATCTTTTCGGCGATTGAACGTAGGATTTTCTCCACTATGAAATCTGCTTTCTCCTCGAGAATCCTCTCGGATACTATTGGGGTTTTTATGCGCTGTTCCCTGCTACCTGCTCTTTCCTCCAATACTTTACTCATTGTTCTGAGAAACGCGTAAGGACTCGACAGAGCTCTTCTAAGTATGATAACTTTAACCAATGCAGGTGTATCTTGGCCAATAGATCTTAGTATGATTGATACTACTCTACCAAGGTCTTCGTAGAGATTTTTCTTGTCACCAAGCTTGATCAACGCCATTAAGGACGTGAGATCAGTGAATACCCTGCTTCTCTCAACAATATTAACAAATTCTTTTGACCTCCTGTACACCACGTAGTCGGATAACATTTTGTATATGTTTCTACGTAGAGAGCTGTTTCTCGCTATCTCTCTAAGGTATTCCTTCAATTCTGGAGCCAGTAATGCGAGTCTACCTAGAAAATCCTCGTGAGTACCCCTCGAGGGGGTAGCTGAGAGTAGCACCAAGTGCTTAGCTGATTCACAAATAGGTGCAAGTCTCTTAGTTCTCAAGCTAGAACGCGTACCAGTAGCACCAAGTAAATGCGCTTCATCAACTACAACTAGATCCCACTTGATACTGGATATGAAATCATAGTATGGTTTGAAGTATCCACGTGTGTGTCTATCTACTTTACCTCTCTTCACTAGATCCAAGGGAGCTAGGTATACCATTGCTTCATCTATTCCTTCCATAGATCTTTCGTATAGTTCATCTATCGTTTTCCTAGTAATTCTCCTTACTCTCCTAGGTGAGTATAGTAAGTCCCGTATATCATGATACAGCCATTGTTTAGTCAAAGTTTTCGGAGCTATAATCAGTATTCTTCTAGCTTGATTAGTTACGAGAAGGTACTTAATAATCCTGATAGCTTCAACTGTTTTACCTAATCCAACCTCATCCCCTATGAGTATTCTAACACGGCTCCTAGGTATCAAATCAAGCAGTAATGAAACCTGGTGGATGTAATTATAGTACGGCTTAAATGTAACGTGTGGCTGAGGTTGATCAACTAATGGATTGTAGTAGAGGGAGAAAAATGGATTATACTCGTAGAGAGGTTTCAAGACGATCTTCAGCAAAGCAGCCATGTCTCTGAGATCAGTATTCATCGACATAAGCAATATCCTCTGAGCAAACCAGAAAACCTCTTTTGGTCAATGGACCTGGATATATCCCACAGCAGGTCTACTACGGGCGTAGTTGCATCTATCTTAGACCAACATCTAGCGAGGCAATCCACCTTCCTAAAGGACCTTAAATTACTAATGCTGTACAAATAGTATAGGAAGATCTTGAAGTGCCTAGACGTAGCTTCATCGAATTCTATTCTAATCGTCCTATTTTCGCCTTTCTCCCTGATCACAACGTGCCCATACTGTATTAGAGACTGATTGTAGAAAAACCAGCGTTTAACGTACTCTGGCTTAATGATTCTCTTAATACTCATTACTAACTTACCTGAGTCGTATGCTCTCACGAGATAATAAGGTTTTCTTGCTTCGATGAGATTAGCTACTACTTTTAATTGTCTCTTCGATGAAGCAGACATGGCTACACCTCTACACACTCTTTTACCAATAACTCAACTATGTTAGATAATGCTTTTTGCTTGTCTAATATAGCGCTTGAAGCTAATCTATTCTCCATGAGTTTACTCAGCGTTAATCCACGTATTTCGATATTGAGCTTGAGGTCTTCGACCCCTATTGCCCTCAACACTCCAGCCGCTTTCTCCGACCTCGTGTTCTTAAATTCTACTCTGATCTCCCCTTCCCTCGACACTGCTTCAACTACTCCGCTCACGTAGGCATCGTACCTACCGAGACCTGCAAGAGTATCGTAGAGGTCCCCTACTGCTCCTTTTCTCAGCAAACCATTCAATCTGAAGCTCAGTACTTCAAACTTGTGTTTCCCTGGTTGCGCTAACACCGTGGATAAATCGCTTGGTTTAATCAACTTCTCGCGGCATACTTCACCTTTCACTTTCACGCGCGCAACCGGGATCAATGGATGAGTGTAACCACCGGGTTCCTCTGCTCTTAGGTAGATGATGTATTCACCTGGGTCGCTCACTGGTAGGGATATACTGAAGAATCCCGGTACATGGGATTCTACTACTCTCGGTTTCCCAACAACATTGTTCTCGGGTGTTTTAGCTTCAAGCATTATCTTCACGTTGAATTCTTCATCCGCTTCTATTCTACCATCAACTCTTATCTCCCCGAACCTCTCGAACTCCAACTCCACTGGTTCTCCTCTTCTAAACGCCCTCCCCGACACATTTAACACATGTACCTGGAATACTCTACTAGGCTTTTCCTCTATTATTGTAACAGGGTATCTCGATAACGCATCAACTAGTTCCTCCTCTCGTTTAAAAGACGCAATGAACTCTTCGAGTTCCCTCACTCCACTAGGTGTATACACGACAAGTCTTTTGACCACTTTTTCCCCGGGTTTTATCTCAGCTCGCTTCCTAATTTTCTCCACGTATTCTCTAATGATAGCTCTCGGCGAGATAATCATTAGGTCTACTAGTCTAGTCTTCCTATCATTAACTACTTTAACAACATCCCCATCCCAGTCATGGAGAGTTAAACCTCGATTTGTTTTCTCCCGCAGTAGCTTCTCTGCTTCACCGGGGGTGTACGGGTGTTTAAGCCAAATTACCAGGTCATCGTGTTTAAACGCTATAACGTTAGATAAGTATGCTTCCTCGAGAGCCTTCTCGAATTCCTCGAAGCTAGTTAAATGCGGTTCAATCCCCGGCGAATACAAGAGCTGATTCCATATTTCGCCAACTCTAACAGGCCTCCTGGGAGAATAATCGAGATCCCATACATTGCTCCATTCTCTAAGCTGACTCGTTATACTACTCCACGACCACTCCGTTACAACACCTCTTTTCTCAAGCGATTCCTCGAGTAATCTGCTTAGAACCGAGAGGTCCTTAACGTCCTCCTCGAAGGGCCTGAGATCGACCTCGTATTGCCTTCTCTGTAATCCAATTACAGCTCTGCGGAGAGAGCTATATATTGATACGAAGATGTGCCTCTCCAGCTCTTGTTTCGTCTTATCAAGCACCTCCAACAAGTAGTTGACGTTTTCTTCGCCAGCTAGTTCTCTAATGTATTCTCTCTCGTTTTTCAAATCATCTACTGCTTTAAGTAGCTTCAACAAGCTTTTCAAGTAGTCTTTTACTCTGGGGGGTTCATTACCTAGTATTCGCCTAAATCTCTCAGTGTAGTGTAATCCGAGTTCTTCGGGCGGAGCGTTGAGATCCGGGAGAAGTAGAACCACGTTGTTCCTTCTTATTACTTGCTCAACTATGTTCACCGGTGGATCCTCGAGGTTGAGATATATGACTAACGCTGGATTACTATCTCTCTCAAGCTCTTCCCTAACGATCTCTTCGATTTCTTTTTCCCTGCTAGTATGTAATGGAATGACCTTCTTGATCAACCTACCCGGTCTAAAAGACTTCTTGTGCACTAGTTTCTCGAGCTTCATTAATGCATCGAAATCAGTTGTATTCAAATATCTTTGCCTAAGCACAGCTAGTATATCCGGCATTAACGCGTAGAAGACTCTATCATCATGCGAGATCGTTAGATATGTGGAAACACTGGATAAATCTCTCAGAGCATTCACTAAGTCAGCTCCAGCAACATCCTGCATAGCCAACGGCTCATATACCATTACTGGGATATCTCCAACTCGTGGATACTGCTTCAACGCCTCACTGCTTTTACCACCTTGTCCTGGTATCGTAGATAACCATACTGTTCTCGCAATACATGCTCTCAGTAGTAGGAGATTTTCTTCCCTGTTAGGAGAACTGATCACATACAATAACTCCTCTAACCTAATAGAAAAGTTCCTGACGTCCTGTTCGTATATTCTCTGGAACTCGCTTTGTATCTGGGACATCATTCCAAGCAACAAGTACATTCTAAAACCAGCGTCATCAATTGGAATAATCCATGGGGTTATGAGGAATAACGGGGGATCTCTGTTTTTCCTATCCCTTGTATCATATATATACTTGATGAGCCTCGATACGAATATGAGTAGATAGCGTGTTAAACCTAGACCAGGGTTTCTCAACGCGATGTTCACAGCAAGCTCTATGAAGTACGGGTGGAATGGATAACACTCCCTGAGCTTATCTAGGAACACGGAGATATCTCCATACTTCAGCTTAATTGATTCCTGGAGCACGGAGTCTCTTAGAGCCTTCTCCTGAATTATGCTTGCCACGATCCTAGCGTTCTCCCTGGCTTCATTACTATCAGCGTTTTCGAATAGCCTTTTCTTAAACACCGAGCTGATGTCTTTCTCGAAAACAAGTGGAGGTATGTATAATGGCCCTACTCTTTGAACCATACTTAGTATTCTCTCAACGTAATCCGGGTGCTGGTAACTCCTACCTATCACGCCTTCCCTGAACTCAGCTGGCACTGTTATAATGAGCACCACGCCCGGTAGCTCTGATGCTGCTTGAGCTAAATTCCTGATGAAAGATAAGAAGGCTTCGCTGTAGCCTCTGTAGATGCTGTCCAATCTCACTGCTTTAACCATGTATTCTACTGCTTCATCCATCAGGATTAATACTGGCTTATCTCTCAGAGCTCTCCTGAGTTCATCAACATCCGGTGGTCTATGCTTCTCATCCGCATCCCTGAGCTTATCGTATTCACCCACCAGGTATCCTAGTAAACCCCAAGGTGTGTGTATCCTGTAACCCTCGATCAGCAGTGGATTATCGGGAGTTGGCGCTAGTGAATGAGTGTCCCCAACGATAGCTACGATCCTTATATCCATTCCGCGTTCAGACAGGATTTTACACGCGTGTTGTAATCCATGTTTAAGCCTCCTGTCTTCGAATCTCCACGCTACTCCACATCTCTCAATATTGTATAATCTAGCAACGTGATATAGTGTTGCCAGTAAATGTGTTTTACCTCCACCCAGGGCACTGGGGACAACTATGATTCTACTATAGATTGGTAGAGTGCTTCCTTTCTCGTCAAGGTATACGCTTGATACACCAGCTAATCCACCCATCACGGTTAGTATTATCTTCTTCATCTCCTCGCTTATGTAGGTTCTCTTGAGAAACTCGTTGGGATCGTGGAGGGGGCTAGGAGTAATTTCCGCTGACTCAGGGTGTCTTCCCCTGAGCTCGTTGTAGAGGTATATATTGGCTAAATTCAATGCCTCCTCTATTTTACCCTCAAGGACCTCTCTCCGTGGTTTAAGGATAGATGTAAAAGGCTTAGCGTTTAATGTAGTCAAGTAATCCACCCTGCTTCCTTTGTTTATAAGTACTCTGACCAAGATACTCGAGAACCCTAGAAGCAAGCTCCGACTCAGGGTCATCTCTCAGAGTAGATAATGCTTTAGCTAACTCTACTGCTTCAGCGACGAGAACGGGGTTAGCCGAGTATATTTTTTCATAGTACTTCATGAATACATCGCGCGGCTTCAGGGAATAAAGCATTAAAACATGCAATACGTGAACCGGGCTTTTCATTGTTGATGGATTATCCGGGTAAACCCCGTGCAGCTTCAATACTTCCCCAAGCTCTAGTTCATCGTTGCTTCGCCTAGGCTCGATCAACACATATGTCTTCCTACTGGCTACATCCGTTTCCTCTTCTCTACCGTACTCTTTAAGTATGTTTCTCCTAACTAGCTCCCCTAGGGCTTTCTGCCGGTATTCCAACCCTATACCGTAACTCAACAACAATAGATCACTACTCGATGCCAATCTTCTTCCATCAACACCACGTGGAAACACCCTTTTAACAAGGTAGTAGAAGATGGAATCACTACTCGACAACTCTGCACCACTAGCTTTAGCATATGCACGTGAAAGTATTTCAGATGCTGTTCTCACTATTTCCACAGTCTCCATGGGCCTACCCGCTCTCAAAGGTCTACCAAACCTCGTTAAGAGACTAAGTGTTCTAGCATATGCCATAACGTAGATCGTCACGCCATGTAGCTCCGACACAACACCATTACTAGCACTCGACAACGCGTTTACCACGAACTCTAGTTCCCTCCTGGCTTCCTCCACTAAGCTATCATAGGATTGAGATAAGTCTATTGGGGCATGGGATTGCACGCGACGCCAAGATATAACAATACTAGCCGTAATAGCTGACTTACCTCTAGCAACAACGCTCTCCTCGCTCTCTGTTATAACTGGAAAAGCCATCGAGGGGTAAAGCCCGCTTGATAAACCAGCTTCAATCAACGCGATCCAAGCTTCTGGAGAACTCTGAGCAAAATACGTAACCAACACTCCCCCATCACTAAGCCTACCAGCGAGAGTTCTAAAAGAAGAAACAAGCTTCTCCCTGTAACGAGCTTCACACTCCTCATCTCGCTCAGCTTCACCGAAATACCTACATCTACCAGTACTAAGAGAAACCTCCCGGCTCGAGAACCACTCCCACTGAGTAGAAACCTCTACACCATCCCTGAA
>JAUQPA010000060.1 GCA_030550615.1 Thermoproteota archaeon
AGATCTTGGCTCCTTCAGCTGCAAGCTCGCCCTGCTCAACTGCGTAGTCAACTAAGTCGTTTATGACTAACGCGTTACCAGCTACAAATACTCCCGGTATATTAGTCTCCAGGTAATCGTTCACCACTGGTCCACCTGTAGCGGGGTCTATGTGTAAACCAAGTTTCTCGAGGACGTTGAGATATGGACGTAGACCTACTGATAACACAACGGTATCACAGGGTATCTCGAATTCCGTGCCTGGTATTGGCTTGAAGTTCTCATCGACTTTAGCAACTAAGACTTTTTCAACTCTCCTTTTACCTATTACTTTCACAACTGTATGTCCTAGTAGTAGTGGTATATTGAAATCTCTTAAGCACTGTATAACATTTCTCATTAATCCTCCAGGATATGGGAGTATCTCTACTACTGCTTTTACTTTGGCGCCTTCTAATGAGAATCTTCTAGCCATTATTAACCCAACATCCCCCGACCCTATGATCACTATTTCCCTCCCGGGCAGTATTCCATAGATATCCATGAGCGTTTGAGCTTCCCCTGCTGTATATATTCCATCTGGTCTATCTCCAACCACTCCAATTTCATAAATATGTCTTTCCCTAGCTCCCGTCGTATATATTATTGTCTTAGTTAGAATCCTCATTACACCCTGTGGTGTAATAACATTTACTATTTTCTTATTGTAGTCTAAGTATTCTATGCTGTGAACATGTGCTTTCAGCATATATTCGACTTTCAGTTTCTCTAGTTTATCCAGTAGTCTCGTTATGAATTGTGTCCCTGTTAAGTCCTCCTTGAAGTAGTGTAAACCGAAACCGGGATGAACACATTGTAACGGTATTCCGCCTAGTAGATCTCTATTCTCTATCAAGATGGTTTTCAAGCCGAGTTCGGTTGCTTTTATTGCCGCGGCAATACCAGCTGGTCCTCCGCCAATTACCACTGTATCATATTCAAGAATTCTCATTAATTCTCACCTCGATTTCTCAACCCATAGAACTTTTATATCTCCTATACCATACCTAGTTCTTTTTACAACTACATCATGGTACGGTATTCCCAGTTTTTCTGATATTATTTTACCTATTCTCCATCTACAGAATGAACCTTGGCACATTCCGAAACCAGCGTAAGTCCTGAATTTTAATCCATCAAGAGTTATCGTCTTAATACCAGTTTTGATCATTCTATCAATTGCTTCCAGGATCTCCGCTTTCGACACTGTTTTACAATAACACACTATTTCACCATAGTTTGGATTTTTCCTGATTAATTCATCTATTTCGCTGAGCGATCTATTGTTCACTCTCGTGATATCGCGTCTATACGGGTTCCAATTGTTCTTCCTTACTAATCTTATATCGTAAGTCTCCGATATTAATTTAACCACGTATTCAGCTATGGCAGGTGCGGAAGTGAATCCCGGCGATCTTATTCCCGCGGCGTTTACGAATCCCCACGGGTCACCATATGCTTTGATAAGCCAATGCCCACCGGGAGGCTCTGGTCTTAGACCCGCGAAGGTCCTTATGAGCTTTGATCTAGGGGGCATTTCCTTTAGCAGCTTAGTTGCCTCCTGGTAGACATAGTCAAGCCCCTTTGTTGTTGTTGAAACATCGTCTTTTGCCTCACGGGGCAAGTCTTCAGCGGTTGGACCGATTAAAACATTTCCATGAACAGTCGTTATAGCATAGACTCCTTTTGTTATTGGTGTTGGAGTAGTGTGAAGTATTCTTGTGGGTTTGACTTCGATGTTTTCATCGAACAATAAGTATTCTCCTTTGCGGGGCCTAATGTAGAAGTCTAATTCTACTCCGGCTGAGTGAGTAATTTTATCTGAATACAGGCCCGCAGCATTGATCACTATATCTGCTTCAATGAAGCCTCTATTAGTTTCCACGCCTTTTACTCTCCCATCGCTGACTTTAACTCCCAGAGCCTCTGTTTCAGTCAATAATTTAACTCCATTTTCAACAGCGTTCTCTACAACAGCTATAACTGCTTCAAAAGGTGAGATCAAACCTCCTGTAGGAGCCCAAACAGCCCCTTTTGCTTCTTTTCCAATATTGGGTTCTAAAACCCTTAATTCTTTTTCATATACTATCCTAACTCCCGGTACATTATTTAACTGCGCTAATTTAACATATTCTCTGGCTCGTTTTTCCTCGTCTTCATTAGTGAAAACCATTAATTCACCTTGCCACGTCACAGGTATTTCCAGCTCCTTAGCCCACGTTCTCCACATTTGATTACCTTTAACACATAGCTCTGCTCTCAGCGGGTGCACGTTTGGATCCTCCTCGTGACCTGGGTGAACAATCGATGTATTAGCTTTACTCGCACCCCATCCAACATCTGGTTCTTTTTCAATGAGTGTTATATCGAAGTTCTCGTACATGCTCAGTACTCTTGCAATCGAGGAACCAACTATTCCTGCACCAACGACTACGACTTTTAACTTATTGCTCATTAAAATCTACCATGCGGAGTGCCTCAATACGAAGAAAAATAAAGGAGTTGCAGAGTAAAAAGCTTAGTATCCATATGCCCAGGGTACTTCTTTAGCCCAGCCAAGTGCTCTTTTAACAGCTGCTTTCCAACCAGCGTATAGTTTCTCTCTTGTATCTGGATCCATCTTGGGTACAAATTCTCTTTCGAGTTTCCAGTTCTTTCTCACTTCATCGAGATCCTTCCAGAATCCAACAGCTAATCCAGCTAAGTACGCTGCACCAAGTGACGTTGTTTCGAAGACAACTGGTCTAACTACTTTTACTCCCAGTATATCAGCCTGGAACTGCATTAAGAAGTCGCTTTTAGCAGCTCCACCATCAGCTTTCAACACGGTTATTTCTCTGCCTGTGTCTGCTTTCATTGCGTCAATAACATCTCTTGTTAAATAAGCTATGGCTTCGAGCGTTGCTCTAGCTATATGCTTTCTCTCTGTACCACGTGTAATGCCAATTATTAGTCCTCTAGCGTAATGATCCCAGTATGGTGCACCTAGACCTACGAATGCTGGTACTAAGTATACGCCGCCCGTGTCAGAAGCTGCCTCGGCAAGTGGGTTGACTTCACCTGAAACCTCAATAATCTTTAATCCATCTCTTAGCCACTGAATAGCTGCTCCGGTGATGAAAATACTTCCCTCTAATGCATATACTGCTTTCTTTGGTTCAAGGGCATAGTATACTGTTGTTAACAAATTGTACTTGGATGGAACAGCTCTTTCACCTGTGTTCAATAAGATGAAGTTAC
>JAUQPA010000019.1 GCA_030550615.1 Thermoproteota archaeon
TTTATTTAATCCTTTTAAACGTAGCTTCATTCAGAAAGTATGGTAGAATCGAATCGGCAAACGAACTAGGGTGTTGTCTCATTGTCTAACTTCAGCATTGCGTGGCATTCAAAAACGATTGATGAAACATTGAAAGAACTAAATACAGATCCGAACAGAGGACTCGACGAAGACGAGGTAGCCTACAGGATCAAAAAGCATGGATTAAATATAATAGAGAGCAAAAAGAAAAGCCCTATTTCAATGTTTATACGGCAATTCACCAATTTCCTAGTAATTATATTAATAGTAGCAACTCTGATCTCCGCGTTACTCGGCGAATTAGTAGATGCCATTGCAATATTCATGATAGTGTTGATCATGGGAGTATTCGGGTTCATACAAGAGTATAGAGCAGAAAAAACACTCGAGTTGCTTAAAAAACTCGCGGCTCCTAAATGCAGGGTATTAAGAAACGGCGTTGAAAAAGAAATAGATGCTTCTCATATAGTACCGGGAGATATTGTATTGTTGAGAGAAGGAGATAGAGTGCCAGCAGATCTTAGAATTATAGAAGCATACGACCTAGAGGTAGATGAGTCCTCGCTAACAGGGGAAAGCACTCCAGTAGAGAAAGACCCCGACGTTGTTCTTGATCCAAATACTCCTGTGAGCGAGAGAGAAAACATGGTTTTTATGGGAACATACGTTGTCCGTGGAAGAGGTAAAGGAGTAGTTGTCTCCACTGGAATGAATACTGTTCTAGGTAAAATAGCTCAAGCTGTTGCAGAAGCTAGAGAAGAAAAAACCCCATTAGAGACGGAACTAGATTACTTCGGTAAAAGAATTGGTGCATTAATATTAGTGATCGCGGTTCTCGTGTTCATCATCTCGCTGCTCGAAGGATATACAGACTTCTTGGAGTCGCTAATGATAGCTGTAGCATTAGCAGTTGCAGCTGTTCCCGAAGGATTACCAGCAATAGCTACCGCTGTTCTAGCTATAGGGGCTTACCGCATGGCTAAGAAAAAAGCACTCGTGAAAAAACTTTCATCAGTTGAATCGTTAGGATCAGTGGATATTATATGCTCAGATAAAACTGGAACAATAACTAAGGGCGAAATGACTGTTAAAATCATTAAAACACTGGGAATCGAATGCAATGTTGAAGGAGCTGGATATATTCCAGAGGGCAGCATACTATGCAATGAAAACATTGATTTAACACTACTGTATAAAATGCTCGCTGCACATACTTCTATAGATGCTAAGCTTGTAAAAGAAGGAGATAAATGGATTATAAAGGGTTCTCCAACTGAAGGTGCAGCTCTGGTATTATCTTACAAAGCATTAGGAATAAGAAATGCAGATGAAGCTATTAAGGAACTGGAGCTGGTTAAAACATACCCATTTGATAGATTTAGGAAACGCAAGAGCACGTTACATAGATACGGAGAAAAATACCTAGTGATCGTTACTGGTGCTCCCGAAGTACTACTCGGTCTCTCTAAGAAAGCTTGGTCTCCTGGAGGAGAAGTCGATTTAACTGATGAACTGAGGTTTAAATTGACGAAGAGCATCGAGGAACTAGCATCGCGAGGATATAGAACGCTTGGCGTAGCTTACCGTGTACTAGACCATTACGATAGTGAATGGAAACATGAAGATGTCGAACGAGAATTGACATTTTATGTTGTACTTGGAATAATAGATCCCCCGAGAGAGGGGGTAAGGGAAGCAGTTGAATTAGCGAAGAAGGCTGGTGTTAAAACTATCATGGTTACGGGTGATCACAAGCTAACAGCTATGGCTGTGGCTAGAATGATTGGCCTAGATCCAGACAATGGCATTGTGCTAGAAGGCAAAGAACTAGACTCCATGAGCGATGATCAATTGTTGGAAATAGTTGATAAAGTAGTAGTTTACGCGAGAGTTACACCTGAACATAAAGCAAGAATAGTTAGACTACTGAAGAGAAAAGGCTACAGAGTAGCAATGACTGGTGATGGTGTTAATGATGCACCAGCACTTAAAGAAGCCCACGTCGGGGTTGCAATGGGCATTCGGGGAACAGATGTAGCCAAAGAAGCATCACAATTAGTACTAATGGATGATAACTACGTTACAATAGTTGAAGCTATACGCGAAGGTAGAGTAATCTTCGAGAACCTGAAGAAACCTATAAACTACCTTCTCATATGTAATCTAGGTGAAGTTGCCACAGTGTTCGGTTCACAATTATTAAGAATGCCGCCTCCACTGGAACCAATACACTTACTCTGGATAAACGTAGTCACAGACGCGCTACCTGCAGCAGCTCTCGGCGTAGAACCCCCTGAACCCGGTATCATGGAGAGACCTCCGCGGAAACAATGGGAAAGGTTCATAACGAGGAGAAAACTAATTTACTACGTAGCCATGGGCTCGCTGATGGCGGCAATAACTCTTTTGATTTACTCACTATACTACAAGGCATCTTTACCTTTGGCAAGAACAGTGGCTTTCACAGCAATAGTTTTATCAGAGTTTGGAAGAGGATTAGCTTCGAGAAGCGAGAACACTCCATTTTGGAAACTTTCTCCGAATAAATGGTTAATAGTAGCATTAGCCGTATCCATGATGCTTCAGTTACTTGCAATATATACACCATTATCTAGCGTATTTCACACAGCTCCATTACCACCAGCTACCTGGTTAATTCTAATAACTTCACCACTAGTAGTACTAATCGCAGATGAAGTGAGAAAAATACTGCGGCTCAGAATCTAATTTACTGTGTGAATATTTTTCTTCTCATATGAATTCACAATTTAAAATTTTCAATGAGATACGACTAGCTGAAAATAATTATTTGTTCGTTCATAATAATACACTTGAAAATAGAATGCGTGAGGTGAATTGATTATTGTCACAGTCAGCCTACGAAATAAAAACACCACTTATAACTCTGAGAATTACTATTATGGAGATAAGCAGACTTCACATTCACGAAGAAATAATTCCAGAGATTTTATTGAAACTAGCTGAAAAAATTAAACATGATGGAGTATTTCGGGATCCAGTAATAGTTGATGAAAAAACACTTGTCGTACTAGACGGAATGCACAGAGTGGCTTCGATCAAACATTTGGGATTAAAATATATACCAGTTTGTCTAGTTGATTACGATAACCCCAACATAAACCTCTACTCGTGGAGCCGGGTTGTTAAACAAAGACAAACAGACCTTGATGAAGCTAGAAAACTTCTACTCAATTCGATCACCAAGTTGGGATTACGAATAGTTAATATTCCTGATTTGGATAAGGGATTAGGCATACTTTCACGAAGAGAATTAACGGCTATAATAAGCCTCGGCAAAACTAACATAGGTGTCAAATCCAGGAGCCGTGAAATAAAGATCATATATGATGATGTTAAAAGAATTGAAGAAGCAACGCGTCTGCACGGATTTGAAATAGAATACTATACCGAGAAAGATGCATTAGAATTAGTTAATTCAAATAAAGCAGTTGCTGCTATTATTCCACCTACAATCACTAAGAAGGAAGTAAGAGATGCAGCTTTGAGAGGAGAAGTATTTATTCATAAGGCAACAAGACATGTAATACCAGCTAGACCAGTGGGGGTAAACGTACCCTTAGCATGGTTATCGGGGTCATATCCGTTGAACGAAGTTCAAAGAATGCTCGTAGAATACTTATCTAACAGAAAGCTGAGAACGCTGCCACCGGGTAGCATTTTAGATAGGAGATATGAGGAGGAATTATACGTTTTTGAATAACTGGCTTAGTATTTAACAAGGTGTTATGTTGCGAATAGATCTATTTTACGCCATGGCGACTATGCTGGTTAATTTCTCTTGGGGAGTATTTTTTACTTTCATGACGAAATACATAGGTGTTGAACTAGGCGGAGGAGAAGCTGCTGTTGTATTGTTTACCGGTGCTAATTGGTTTTACACCTTACTTGGATTATTCGCAGGAAAAGTATCTAGTACGATAGGTGAAAGAAAAACCGTCTTGCTGGGATTATTTTGTTCCATTCCAATTCTATTGGGTTACTTCATAACAGATCCTCACTACCTGGCACTCACAGTATCTATTGCATCTTTCCCGTGGGTTTTATCTTGGTCAGCTGTGCTTAAAGCAGTATTTTCCCTGTCTTCCCGAGATAACATGGGGAGATACTATGGGAAAATAACTATCGGCTCTGGTCTAGGTTTCTTCCTCGGATCAATAGTGACAGGGTTAATCATTGCAGTGCTTGGTTTAAGTGGAGTCTACGTAGTCGTAGTACTAACTTTAACCGTGTCTTATTTGATTTATTACTATAAATATCCAACATTCATATCGGAATCTAGAGTCAAAAACACTTCAATAGTAAAGATCACTATAAATTTACTACCCGCTTTAATATCCCTCTCATTAATAGTATTCATAAGGGAACTTCTTTACTCATTAGCTCCTATAAAATTAAATAATAGTATTGAGGCGCTGACATTACATATACCTAAATGGCTTGAATACACTATATATGGTCTAATATACTCAGGCGGAGCTTTGATCTCCCCAGTAGCGAGAATTATTGCAGGTAAACTAGTGGATAAATATGGTCCGTTATCAGTATACATATCTGTAGTTTTATCATATACTGCTCTTTACTGGGCATTTGGTTATTCTAGTGGAATTATACCGGTAATACTCTGGCAGATACCATTATACCCCCTCTTGGATACATCATTCAACGTATTCGTGGCTATGAAGCTTTCCAGCGAAGAATTAACAAGTGGTTTTGGTTTGGTATATGCATTTACAGCAATAGGAGGCTTAATGCTTCTACCATTATTACTGCTTAATGAATTAAACATAGTATACATAGGTATTTTCGTGAGTGCTGCAGGTATTTTATCAATTTTACTAATATTACTAAGCGCCTATAGAAACGTTATTTCATAATTAGACACTATAAGCCGAACGAATTGTATTTTAGCAGGTACAGTTCTATTGTTTGATGCATGAAGTATTCAGTACTGATTCTTTTCTTGGGTTTTTGTAGGTTTCTCTGGTCACCTGCCCACTGTCCACCCTGGGCCTCGGAAACCCAGGGTCGGGAGCTCTAAGCATCCCAGAGAAACCGTGATGACTCACCCTGGGAAAACTATGAAAACCCGAGGCGGGAAACGGTCAGTTTCATACTTCCATGTAAAAGTATAAAAAACTTCGCTTGGTTTTAAATCATCCACCTGGTGTTCCGTGCCATGGGCTGTCTTTCCAGATCATTTGCCATAATAAATCCTCTGTTAATGTCTCGGGTTTCGCTATTTTCTCTTTTATATTTAGTAGTAATTTATGGTGTCTTGCTTCATCATCTGCAATAGCTGATATTAACAGTTTTACACGCGGGTCATTAGTTGCATTCGCTATGCTTTGAGCTTTGTTAAGCATTTTTAACTCTGTTTGTATGTGTTGATCAATAGATTCCGTTATTTTTCTTAGATCTTCCTCGCTAATAAATGGCTGAGTAGCTTTCACAACTTCCACAACGGATCTATACATTAATGCATGTTTCTCGGAGTCCTTTGCTATGCTTTCAAATAGAGATCGTAGCACGGGATGCTTAATTATGTTAGCTAGTTGTTTTAATTCAGCTGCGTATTTTTCCTCCATTTTCGCTAATTCTTCTAGTTCCCTGACCTCCATGGTTACTCGCTCTCCATAACAACTATTCCATGCGGATTCCTGATCCTAGTAGCTATCGATGACCACAACCTGAATGCGTGATAGCCATCTTCGGGTCCTATGTAGTCTACTTCAGCATCTCCTCCATATACTACTTCGAGAATTTCTGGTGTAGCTGAAACTAAAATTGCTGTGTTTTCCGGAATACTTTGAATAGCAACTATATCGTCTACAAGCATTTTTACTCTCTCCAGATCTGTTACTCCTGTTTTCTCACTAACTGCAAGTAGTTTTACATATCGAGAATAGTTAACGATAAGTATGTATGGTCGCCTGAGCCCTTGTTTAGATAATTCAGCTACACCTTTCGCAATGTCAATAACTGATGCACCGGGTTGATCCCAGCTCGACATTTTCAATTTAACTACAGCTTCACGTATAATTGAGTCAATTATTGTCTTCTCTTCTTGAAGAACTAGTTTTAATGTAGCTTCTATAGCGCCTGGAACTTCAAGTGGTTGGTTGAATCTTAGTGCGTGATCTATTGAACGCTGAGATATTCTAAATTTCAACTCAATTTCATTTAGCGGTATTATCATTCGCACAGGTTTTTCTCCCGGTCTCTCAAGTGGTATTGATTCAACTCCCCTACCTAGTTTAACCACGGGAAGTTTTCTAATCAGCATCCTTGCAGAATCAACTGTTTTTCTAACCTCTGCTTTAACGATGTCCTCGAATTTACTCTCTGGGTCATGTGTATTGTTATCCATCGAACTACTTGTTTCAATCTGCAATAATCTCCCTGCTTCTACTTCACCCTTCTTTAATTCTTCAACTTGTTCCTTATCAAGCGTCTTTAGAACAGTTAAAAATTCCCCAACATGAGTTTTTTCCTCTCTAGCTATGTCCTCGAATACACTTCTTATTTTTTCATCTTCGATGGCTCTTGCTAATTGGAGGTAAAAGTTTATGGCATCCAATTCAGCTATAATAGCCATTCTAGCTGCTTCAGCGATTTCCTCTTTAGTTAGTTTTCTTCCCGAGGGATACTCTAAGGGATTTTTACCAAACAAAACTATCCACCAAGTTTAATTATTAAAATCTAGATATAAAAACTTTTAAAACAATTTTTCATTCACTTTCTAATGGCTTTAGCGATGTAATATGCAAATACACCGTAAATAGCACCACTGATTGCAACCGCTAGTATAATCTGTAGCATGTAGTCGAAGGGATATATGTCACCGAATAATACAGCATCCAAGCAAACAGCAGCTAGAGCTGGCAGAGAACCAGCTATCGATGCTGTAACAACATCGAACCTTCTATATTTTGTTGCAAAATAAGCTACCTCGCTCATTAATCCTTGGCATAAACCATACAGTGCATTAGTCAACCCCCCGGGAGTTGGCATTATGGATTCGAGCAGTGCAGGCAGGAACTCGCCCAGGAAAGCACTGAGCTTCTTTCTTATCATTGAAGCCGCTAAAGGCGCAGGCATGAACCATGCTCCATACGTTATTATTCGCGCTACTATTGGTCCACCTATTGCTTTTACTGCATAGTAAACCGTCCACATGCTTATGAATATTACAGTGAAAACCGCGGCTATAACTCCAAGAATCAGTAGATCCATCATGCTGTATCTAAGCCTGTTGCTACTGTTCACATTTATCACCGTTGTTTTGTTTGAAAAAGAGGTTATTAATTATTGATAACTAAGTTATAGTACTTAAAATAACATGATCATAAGTAATTGTATAGATAGAGCTATATAGAATCCGATATCTATGTAACCTAGCTTGTATTGCCGCCTTGGTTTAATTTTCCGCAAGCCTCTGATCTCCGCGTTTATACCACTCCATTTTGCTCTTTCAAAGCTAATTGCCAATAACGCCATAACTACGCTGGAGAAGTGAATGGGGTTTAAAAAAACAGTTTTATACTTTCTTTGTCTTCTCTGGAATAAAACTTCACTTAAATCTTTTCTTATAACCGGTAGTAGTCTAAGTGAGTAAGCTAGTGGCAAAGTCAACGTCGTTGGAGCTCCGACTTCGTGAATTAATCCTCGGTATATTTCAACAGACGAGTACGAAAGCGCAAATAACGCACCCGAAGTAGCTATGCTGAGAAGCCTTAGTGAAACCACTGTAAAGGCGCTTACTGCGTTTTTCCTTATCTCTAGTGAACCAATGGAGAGGAGAATTTCACCACTATTAGCGAAGGCTAATGCATTGACAAATACACCTATTAAGCCTATGACATAAGCCATCATGAGCCATTTTATTTTGCTACGAGTAAATAACACGGAAAGTACAAGAGGCGGAATAGCTAGAATTATCAAATCGTAAATATCATGGAGAACAAAAGCCGAACTCGAAATTGCTATTGCATAGATTAAAAGTGTAGGTATCCTCGGCTTATTCATAAATCACGCCCATAGTTTTAAACATGGATTCAGCTACTTGGCACTTATCAGCTTCTCTAAGCCGATCAGATTCAATTAAATAAACACGAGTGGATTCAACCACTACCCTGGGGTCATGAGTTGCAATAATAACCGTTGAGCCATTCAAAGCACGAAGCTTTAACTCCTTAATTACATGTTCGTAAAGATATGGATCAAGACCCGTTGTTGGTTCATCTAGCATTACTAGGTCTTCACCATAAGAAAAAGCTATCAGTAATTCTAACAATCTTCTTTGACCATGACTTAATTGAAATGGACTTAAATCTTTTAACTTCGTAAACATTGGGTATTTACTGAGTAATTCATCTAAAGTTACACCTGTTTTCCTAGCAATAGATTCTAGTTCCTTCCTAGTGGTCCTGTGAACAAACACCAGGTCTGGGTTTTGGGAGGCATAAAAGAATTTTCTCGTGTATAAAGAAACTTTGCCTTCTAATGGTTTGAGGTAACCCGCGATTGTTTTCAATAACGTAGTTTTCCCGGATCCATTGGGTCCAACTACTGCGATTATTTCCCCTCTTCTAGCATTAAATTCAACATTTCTCAATATAGCTTTATCTCTGTAACCAATGCTTCCCTCAAATTCCACGATGGTTTTACCTCTTGGATTTACTTCGTTTCTACATTCAGGTAGCTTAACGTACAGATCCTCTACCGTGAATGCTTTAGATAACCCTCCTCCATGTAGAAGAAAAATTTCATCGGCAATATCGGAAAAGTACTGAATCTTATGTTCAACGATCAATATTGTTTTCTCCATTTTCTTCAGTTTTGCGACAAGCTCTCTGACGAGCATTATCCCTTGAGAATCGAGATTCGCTGACGGTTCATCAAATAAATAAGTTGAAGGATCCCCAATCTGCGCTAGAGCAATGGTAAGCCGCCTTCTCTCACCTGAAGATAAATCCTCTACATGAGTATTTTCTTTGCCTTTTAAACCAATATTATTTAACAAATTAAGCGCTTGAACCATAGCATCTTCATACGGTAAACCCAGTGCTTCCAACGAAGCTGATATTTCATCTACTGGTGTTGGAAAAATCAGCTGTCTCTCAGGATCCTGCATTAAAATACCAATTTTACCGGGAAGCCTCTCGAAATCCTCGAGTATTAAGGGATTTAGTTCATCAATGTTAATGCTTCCTTCGATAACACCATTCAAAACATGTTTTAGTACACCGGTTAAAGAAAATATCAACGTAGTCTTACCCGATCCCGAGGGGCCGGCAATAACTATTATTTGGCCCTCGTTGACCTTGAGATCAACGTTTTTTAATAATATTGACCTCTCATCGTACCCAGCTCGTTTAATTCCAGCTATTAATGCCATTTACGAAAACCCTTTGAATCAATGTCACTATGATTCAGATGATTAATAGACCCGTAATTAAAGTAATGGTTTTTTAACCAGATATAAATAACTAATAAAACAAATGATGAAGGCATCCTAGACAGATAAGTGAAGAAGGTTAGGGGGCTGAGAACTACCTCTTGAATTTACTTATTTACATTGTACTAACGAGAAACTAGCTCAGGCAATTCCACCAGAAATGATCAGTACTAAGCCACTGGCGAACTCAAATGAAAATTTTATTAGCCACATCAGTGGACAAATAGTGGGGGTGATGCAATGGCAGAAAACAAATCAATTGGGCCCAGAGAAACGTGGGCTACTCGTATAGGTTTAATTCTCGCCATGGCTGGAAATGCCATAGGTTTAGGAAACTTCCTGAGATTCCCAGGAAGAGTAGCTTTATATGGTGGAGGAGCTTACTTAATACCATATTTCATAGCGTTATTCTTACTTGGGTTTCCTATAATGTGGCTTGAATGGACTATTGGAAGATACGGAGGTCAATACAGAGCACACTGGTTAGGACCAATGATGTATCTTATAACAAAGAAGAAGTTTAATCATAGAAACGCTAAGTTAATTGCCGGCATTTTCGGTGGATTCGTGTTGAGCATATCTATACTATTAAACGCATACTATACTAATTTAATAGGCTGGATAGCGTTCTGGGCTGGAATGTCGATGTCGGGTAGAATTACAGAAGTTACTGAGGTTAGCCAATCCGTTGGTTACTTGCTCAAAGTGATAAGTGACCCATTTTATAATTTAATTCCATGGGCAATATCACTGATAATAACTGGCATCATAGTTGCACCGGGCATAAGCAAAGGCATAGAGAGAGGGAATAAAATAATGATGCCTTTACTCTTCCTGTTCGCAATAGTTTTATTAATAACAGGTTTTACGTGGAGAACACCCATCAAGCCCGAATGGGATTCGTTGAAAGGATTCTTCTGGCTGTGGACACCGAGATATGAAATGCTAGGAGATCCAGCGACGTGGTTAGAAGGGGCTGGACAAATATTCTTCACGCTCAGCCTAGGTATAGCTGGCATAATACCCACATATGCAAGCTACCTGAGACGCGACGAGGATTTAACACTAAGTGCGCTGACAACGGTTTCATTGAACGAGTTCGCGGAGGTTATATGTGGCGGATCAATAGCTTTCACACTAGGATACGCTTTCGGCGGAGAAATACCAATAGGAATGGTGTTTGTTGATAAAAAATCTCCGTTCTTCTTAGCTATGGCAGTTTATCCAGCATTCTTCGGAAAACTAGGTACTGCAGGAGCACTTCTTGGCACCTTGTGGTACACACTACTATGGTTCGCTGGCGTAACGTCAGCTATCGCAATAACAAACACTCTAGTAGAGTTCTTTAATGATCTAGGCATTAAGAGGTCCATGGGAGCATTCTTGTCGGTGTTCTTAATGTTCATCTTTGGATTACCAATAGTAATTGAGGGCTCAATGACAATTAATTATGACTGGGGTCCAACAACGGTCTATCTAGACTTCACAGACTTTGTAGTGGGTTCATTTCTACTAGTAGTGGTAGCATTGTTGGAAACAGTGTTCGCAGGAGCTTTCGTTTGGAAAGAAGGATATGAAGAATTAAACCGCGGTGGATTAATTAAAGTGCCAAAATGGATATGGACAATCCTATTATCTATTATTGCACCGTTATACCTCTCAGCGATGATTTTCTGGCTACCTTTTAGTACTAGAGCGGATGCCATTATACGCCAAACAGGTAAACCACTAGAGTGGCTTGGTCCAACCATGGCTACTTTATCATTAGTGTTTACATTAGTGTTCTTCGTAACCGGCTACATTGCAACAACAAAGATCATAGAGAAGAAATATGCATCGATCCAGGTTTAAGGGTGGTATAAATGGAGACTATTGGTATATATAAAAACACAACCCTAACAGCTAATCCAGAAGCAGCTATGATATTCGCAATAATAGGCTGGATTGTAGTACTCATGATAATGGCATATGCATTATACAAATGGTACAAAAAACCAGCGGAGACTGCAAGGTAATCTTGATGAAGAACATAGCTGAAGAATTAAGTAATTTAATCTTTTTTCTTAATTCACGTAGTTTTACACGTGCCTCGAAATTAATATCGAAGACGCTTGAGTTAATTAAATCAATACCTATAATTGAGAAACCAAGCGAAGATATCCTAAAGAATATCAATTTACTAGAACAGAAGTTGCAGCTGCTCAAACGCTGTGCATCTTCGAGTTTTCCAAGAGACCAGAATGCTTGTTTAAATGAAGCTAAACAAGTTTATAGACAAACATTACTTCTTTACTTACTAGCTACTAGTAGAATAAAGGAATTATCCAAAGCAAGAAGATACGCTTACTCATCCATAGCGCTGGGTTTGCCGACGAGTGCATTATTTGGTTTAAGTCCATTAGCGATAGGTTTAATATTTCTTGGAGTATTATGGACATATATTTATTTCATTAGATTAAAACTCGCCGGATGGATAGTCTTGGTATCAAGCCTGATGTTACTTCTACCGTTTCTAGTGAATGCAGTATATTATTTCTCTTCAACGCTATTTAACACATCAGAGTTGAATAATATAGCTGAAGCGTTAGGAACGAGTCTAAGTATTGCACTTATAGTAGTCATAGTACTTTTAATAGTATCTGTGGTAGCACTATCACTAAACATTTACTCATTACATAAGTTAATTATATTCAGAGATATTTTTGAATAACTACATTGTCTTAAGCACTGTAAATCCTTGTGCCTCCTCATCGAACCCTAGTACTTTGAATCCAGCTTTCTCAAGTCTTTCCTTCACACCTCTAATTACGCTTAGATTACTATGTTTCCGTGGTTCACCGGTGTAATGAAACATGAAACCATGTGGTTTAAGAACGCGATAGAGTTCTCTGTAGAACTCCAAGCTATATAAATCTCCTGTGGATTTAGTAAAACGCGGAGGATCATGTATAATTCTATGAAAGAACGAATCAGGAATAAATTGTACAAGTTTTGTCGCATCCCCTTGATATATCTTTATTGAATCATCCAATAATCTTCTGCTCCACGGATTTCTCTCCGCTACCCATAAGACGTTTTCATCAATTTCAAATGTGTAAACTGATTTTGCTCCATGAATCAAGGAAGCTACTGAGGTATATCCAAGTCCTGTACACGTGTCCAGTACAATATTTCCTCTTCTTATTCTTGCTGCTTTTATTTTAGATAATGTATCCATCCATGGATCCGTATCAATTATTCTATGCATATGTATACCGCTTATTTCAAGCGTTGGAGCTTTATCTAGTGCAATAGCTTTAAGTTTATAAAACTTGTTCTCGGTGTAGCGTAAGACTTCATAAATAGATCCTGCTTCAACATCGTATAAAACAACCCTGTCCTCTTCACTTGGTGTTACATCATCTAAGTAAACCTTGAAATCGCCAATAATCAACTCTTGATCATATAAACATATCGTAGTTCTTGATAAACCAAGATCGAGAGTGACATTTAGGCAATTCGATTTACTCCTTAATTTCTCAATTAGAAATGATGTAAACCAGAAACCTTTAATTGGCCTATATCTATATCTGTATTTCTCTAATTCCAAGTTCACTATTCTACCTCTTAAAGGAACAGTACAGTGGAATATACCTAATTATAGTAGTTTTCCTAGCGCGTCTCGTTATCGCTTTCTTGAGCAGAATAATATCCCTATACGATCCCTCGACGAATAATACAGTTACCACTCCTCCATGTAATCTAACACTACACATTGTTCTTATAACACTAGAATAGTCTTTTCTCACGTCTCCGGGTAAGAGATCGCCATAATATATTATCATACCTGAACAATTATGCTCAACATCTCTGTGAAGATCCTCGTGTAAGTATTCTTCTAGAGCTTTTGTAACGATACTAGACCTGTCTGCTCCCAAGGAGTTTGCTACTAACTCCAATTGATCTGCCACGTAAGCTGGGATACTTACTCCAAAGCGCTTTTTACTAGATGTCATCTTTTCCTCCTCCACGTAAAACCAATTATGAAAGTAATTAAAATTATGATTCCAGTTAATCCCGTTGGAGCTGTATTTAGGTAAATAGAAGTAGCGAAACCTGCAGCTGATGCTGAAACACCTAGCAATAACGTGTTAATAACGTGCTCTCTTGAACTACTGGAATAGAAAGTAGACGCTATAGCTGGAAGCAGCATTAATACATGCTCCATTACATAGCCAGCTAATCTCAAGAATACAATTGACGATAATCCTATAGCAGTATATGTTACTAGGTCATAAAACTTAACCCTTATCCCGGTGAGAGACGCGGAAACGGGATCTATGCTTGTTTCAATTATTTCCTTCAAAAAAATCATTACAACAAAAAATAAAGCAACAGAGAAAAATATTGCGAGTAAACTATCACTACGTGTCAGCAGAAGAGGATCTCCCAGCATTATGCTTGAAAGAGAATATTGTGCTGGAATAGAGGTTAAAACATAGTATATCGATATCACGGAGAGCGCTGAAGTCGATGATACTATGACAGCTGACGCCTTCTCTTGACCCAAACCCCTGTGAACCATGTACAGTGATAGATAGATTATTAATAAACCAAACATGATAGCAGGTATAAATATAGGCAAATTAAAGTAGAAATTCAGAATATAGCTTAAAGTTACAGCAAATAAACTAATATGGACGCTTTCTGCAGTTAAGAACTCGAGTTTTCTGTAGTATACGATAATGCTAATAGTACTCATTACAAGCCCCATTAACATGAAAGCGGTTACCTTAACTGGATCATATGTTAATACATAGGGTAATGAAATCAACAGCATTAAAGCAGAAACGAACATTAGAATATTCACGTAAATCACCTTCTCGGATACCTCCTGTATATGAAACAAGATAATACGCCTAGAATAAAACTTACTATCATTAGCGGAAATACGATGTATGATGAAATATTATTTCCACATGTACCTAGATTGAATTCACTTGTAGTTAGCGTATTATTCCGAAGTAGCTTGTTCACTTGGTTTAAGAGATCTAATAATGAATAGTAAACGCCACTTTCATTACTTGGATTATTAACCCATATTACTGGAAGAGAGTTCTCGTTAGCTAGTTCTAATAGTAGTTTGCTTTCCGGTGAATCACCCGGTCTCGTAACGAATACAACTTTAACATCACCATACCTGGTTAATTCACGTAGTTTTGCTATATCTCCAGGCGTGACTTGGTATTCTTCTTCTGGCTTAATAATCCACAATACGTGTAATCCAAGCCATTCAGCATAGTATTGTGCATGTGGTTTATCAACTATAGTTTTTCCGGTTAATGTGTCCCTCTGTTGAAGTATATTGATAGCTACACTATTGATTATGTCCAAGTATCTCTCCGTATAGCACTTTAAATTAGCACTATCTATTTCTATGAGAGTTTTATATAGAGATGTAATGAACACCATGTAATTGATCGGGTCATTTATCGGCATGTGATAGTTCAATCTACCAGTAACCGGGTTTTCCAAGTATTTAATACCTTGAATCTCCGTTAAGTCGATTAGTTTAGCTGTTATTTCTCCATTATTCACCAAGTCTCTTATTTTTAACTCAAATGACGTGTGCCCAGTTGATATGATAAGATCGGATTTCTTCAATAGCTCTATATCGCTTGGTTTTAACTGATATTCGTGAGGATCGATCCCGGGCGGGATCAATGAATACAGTTTACCGCTGCAAATCAATTTTTCCACGTCAGGTTTAAAGTAATTGAATGTTACAACTATATTTAACTGCTTTTCATTACTCGCTACTGTTGTTAATGGGGTTATAATTAACCCTGTTATTAAAAATACAAGTATAATTAACGAATACCTCAGCACTGTTCAAACCCTTGTGCACATTTATTTAAAGAGGGTTTATATAAATTATGCACAGGTGTTATAATGAAGCTTGTTATCGAATCATTAACTATTAAGAGGGATGGTAAAACAATTCTAAGTAATTTATGTGCAGAAATGGAGGGACCGGGATTATATCAAGTTATTGGACCAAACGGCTCCGGTAAAACAACATTAATGCTTACTATCTTAGGATTCATTAAACCTGTTTCGGGAAACATACGTATTCACGTGGATAAGAAACATCGTGGCCAACCTCTCATGGCTTATATGCCACAATCATATAGTTTACCTAGCGAAGCACCTATTACCATATATGAATTCATTGAAGGATATTACCGTTTAACATTCCCCTGGCCAAGATTTATACGAAGAAAACCCGACATATACGAACGCGTATCCAAAACACTTGAATTAGTTAAAATACCAAGGTCCTTGTGGAATGAGCGATTGAGGAATCTTTCGGGAGGAATGATCCAGCGGGTTTTTCTTGCTAGAACACTGGTTCTTGATGCTCCGATACTTGTACTTGATGAACCATTGTCAAATATAGACCCGGAGGGTAAGGTTGAAATTTCCGAGCTTCTTGGCAGACTTTCACGAGATAAGTTAATAATCATAACAAGCCATGATCCCATATTACTCCTAGATTACACCAAGAAAATCTTATTGCTTGGCTACGGCTACTATGCTTACGGCAGTGTTGATGAAATACTAAAATACGAAGTTCTGAGTAAATTCTACAAGAAATGTGCAGTTGAATTAGAAAAACACGTACACATTGCTGATTGGCATTAAAGTGAATAAACGTAGATCTTTGTATTCTAGTATATTGTGTTTAGAATTTAAGTTTAATTCACCAAGTTAGTTAACGTAATTGCTTTTCTACTTATAGTAGCAAGATATTCGAATGGGAAACGATCTTTTAGTTGAATTAATTTAACGAGTGGTTATTACATTGCTTAAGGTAATTGAACCGCGTTCCCTTCGCCTAAAGCTTTCAATGATCTTCTACCGCTCCACTTCATTGATAAATAATCCTTTATATTAATTCCAGCAGCCTTGATTATCTCCTCGTGGATCTCGCTGTACATTTGATATGATAATTCAAGCTCGTATCTATGCATGGCAGGACACACTATGCACCCTATTCTAGTTAATCCTTTACTGTATAATGGATTCAATTTAAGACCTCTAGAATACAAGTAAAGTTGAACAAGTATCCGAGGCCATTTCTTAATTGGGAGCGCTCTTAGCACACCAGGTAACGCAGGGTTTTCCGCTAATCTAGGTGTTTTTGCTCTAAGTGAGCTTTCAAAATCCCTTGCTCCATCCAGATATATCTTAACATTAGTAGAATTGTAGAATTTTCTTAAAGGTTCAAGTTTCAGTAAATTGGTGCACCATCTATTATTAACGCTCATTAATCCTCTTTTGCCTATTTCATTTATGAAGGACTTCTCTGGTTTTAAAACAACTAATTCAACTCCTAGCTTTGACGCTATTTCTTCAACGTACTTCTTATTATCTGGGTATTCTAGCCCTGTATCGCTGTAAACGGCAATAACTCTATTTTCTCCAAGTGCCTCCGCTGCCAGAGCCAATACAGCTGTTGAATCAGCTCCTCCACTAAATGAAACATATATCTTCCCGGGTTTAACGTACTTCTCATACATTGTGTGTATAAATTCTTTGGCTTCATTAGCAGCTTCTTCAACTACTTGCTTATTGATTTCAATGAGGTCGCCGGGGGAAGGATCATTAAGTAACCTAAATCCCCTAGGAGCCAAGTCCTTTACTTTTACAATACATCTACCTGGATCTATAATTTTAGCGACGCCTACGTATTCACCAACACCTATCAACATGTAATTATCATTAACACATGTTTCTTTTCCCAACTCGATTCGCTTATTCTTCAACCTCCTTCGTTGATCTCCTTTGATTTCAACCACCCCAGCACCTAGTTCAGCAAGAATACTCGCAAGAGCAGCAGATGGTACAAGCCGCCATTCACCTAGTGATGAATAATACATTAATCCTAGTCTTGCTGCTTCACCGAAGATCTCCACTGCATACTCTACGCCGCTACTCCATGAAGGAACTCTATGAAACACTACGTGTTTTTTACTAAAATCTATTTTCAACTCAAATTGTTTTTGAATGATATTGCTTAATATTTCTTTCTCGATATCACCAGCTAACCATGCATCACTTCTAAGCAACCAGGCTTTCTCTCGGTCTTTTACAAGCACAGGGGTGTTCTGTTTACGGAACCATTTTAATCCATACAATTCTATACTTCCTCATGTCTTAGATCACATGGTGAACATTTTAATTCACTATTTTACACTTATACTATTCAATATTACTTTTTAAACCTGATACTAGCTAAATTAAACATACTTGTCTAGTTCATTTCTTATTTGGCAAGCAATTATCGTGTTCATCGTTCTAGAGTAATATTGATAATTACACAATTAAACTTCGTTTGCTAATAAATGTTATTAATTAAGTATTAACTCATAATGTAAACGTGGGATTAGCGATTTGAGAGTTGATCCATCGCTTTGCGTGCTTTGCAGAGGAAGAGGCTTATGTGGTCTTTCATATTGTCCAATTATAGCTAGTTCTCTCGCTAGTTTTAAACTTAGACAGGTCAAAGCATCTAGGGTAATAGAAGGCTCCACTCCCCCAGCTGTTTTTGTAGGTAGATTTGGATATCCATATGTTAGAGCTGGCCCATCAGCACCCCCAGTCGTTGGTGATACCACTATTTATGACTACCCGGAAGAATGGAGTAATTTAAAAATCGAGAATATACTTGAGTACCGTTGGAGTCTTGTAACAGGATATAAGGTATTTGATGTCAGAAAACCCGAGGATCGGGTCCTTGATGAAACCAGATTACTAGTTCTAAGTAATAGGCCGGTTGATGTTCGCGTTGTATTGGAGAAACCTCCAAAACCCATTATTACTTTCAATGAATATGAACCTCCGCAGGGGCCGAGATCTCCATTGGAAAGTATACGTATAATCGGAAACCCAACTATACCGAGACCAATGGAGAAAGCATACTATGATGTTGATTTACCAGCTAAAGATGCCGTGGTGTATTTATATGAATCCAACATACCCGTATCACATATACAAAAAGCATTTAGCTTAGGGTCCTTTGGTATAAAAATCCAGAGGAAACTCGTTCCAACTCGTTGGAGTATTACAGCTGTTGACAGTCTTCTCTGCAGATATATTTTAAAAGAAGTAAAAACGTACAATCCGTTGAACGAAATACAAGTATATGAACACCGTGTACACGATAATTTATTCATCGGCATACTGTATCCATCAAAGTGGAGCTATGAATGGATGGAGGCGTGGTGGCCTGGTTCAACGTGGAATCCTTCCGGATTAAACGTAGTTGTTGAAGGCGACTACGAAGACTACTTCGGCAGGACAACGTATCCAGGTATAGGTGGTTGCTACTACGCAAGCATGCTTGCTGCCCTTGAACATCTTAGACGAATAAAAAAACAAGCAACAGCCATTCTCATGCGTGAGATCTACCCGGGTTTTAATTTACCAATAGGAGTATGGTTTGTTAGAGAATCCTGTAGACAAATGTTTAGAAAAGACCCTGTGTTAAAAACCAATGATTTAAGAGAGGTATGTGAATATTTGAATAGAAATACGAAGTTGGGATGCCACAAGTGGTTTAACTCCTCAAAACTGCTGAAGAGGCTAACTAGCAATAGAAAAATCGAGGAATACTTCAAGAAGAAGTGAAGAATCCATGATCACATTCCGTGGCATAAAAGTTTACAGTACTTTAGTTAAAAATGCGTTATCTAAAAGCGGCTTACCGGATTTGGATTATGCATTAAATCCTTACATTGGGTGCGGACATGGATGTATTTACTGCTACGCTAGATTGTATACGCGTAATGATCTAGTATCTGCGAACTGGGGGAAAATAGTTGTTGTTAAATCAAACATCGTGAACGTATTACTAAGGGAAGTTAAACGATTAAAACCAGGTATCGTCGGAGTAGGCACAATTACCGATGCTTATCAACCAGTTGAGGCTGTCTACAAGTTAACCCGTAAAAGTATAGAGGTCTTGATAAACAATGAATTCAACGTAAGTATTCAAACAAAAAACCCGCTGGTTACTAGAGACATAGATTTATTCACGAAAAAACCTGGTAAAATCGATATTGGTTTCACTATTACTACTCTTAACAATGAACTCTCAGCATATCTTGAGCCAAATGCGCCTCCACCCAAAGCGAGAATTTACGCCCTTAAGCGAATAGCTGAACATGGAATTAGAACATGGATATTCTACGGTCCAATTATACCCGGGTTAAATGATGATGAATACACTATTAGTAATATAGTTGAGGTAGCGAAGGAGGTAGAATCAACATTATACTATGATCCTCTTCACATAAAGTCGTTCATGAATAAGCAAGATCATCCTTTATACAAATACATTAAGTCAAAAACACGTGAATGGTGGCAAAAAACGAGAAGAATTATACTCGACTACTGTGAAAAATACCGCTTGATATGTAAATCGGGATTTGCTGGAGATTCTTATTGAATTCGTGATCTGCTTAAAAACTAGTAATCTTATGGTGTAATCAATTGAGTTTAAATCCTTGATCAACTGATAATGTTTTCATATTAGCTCCATTATGATGATAGATAATATAAATCCCTTAATGAAACCTATTGTTGCCAGTGTTTCATATCCATATCTATGAGTTTCCGGAATCACCTCGTGGCTTATGATGTAAAACATTGCTCCAGATACTAGTCCCAAGATGAGTCCTTCAATTGCAATGATTTTAGTTATCAATGCCGTGAACACCGCCATAAGCGTCTCGCTTAAACCACTTAAGACAGCTATTATTAACGGCCTTGCTTTCTTCCTGCTTATTAACGATAAAGGAAATGAAACAGCATACCCCTCCGGTATATCCTGTATAGCAATGCTCGCGGCTGTTGCTAACCCGATTTCGACACCCATGTATGATGCTGCACCAACAGCCATGCCTTCGGGAATATTATGAATTATTATAGCAAGTATTAATAAAGAAACAGCTCTAAGCCTAGTTTTGGCCACCGGTGATCCCTCGTAACCCTTGAAGATATGTTCATGTGGTATAATTCTCTCGATTAAACCTATGATTAATACTCCCATGACAAATCCCAGGAGAGCGATTAAATACCCAGATTTACTAATCCCCTCCGGTAGTAACTCGTATAGAGAAGTCGCCAGCATTATACCTGCACTTAAGCTTAATCCAAAATCAAGCCATTTTTCACTAGCTTTTAAACCTAGCAATCCCAGTAAACCTCCTATGCTTGTTGATAATGCAGGTATTAAACCATATATGAATGCTCGAATTAAGTAATTTTCTGCTATTAGACTCTCAAATTGCAAATTCAATACACCTTACATAGATTATCTAAGTATGGTAATTCCCAACTTCCATAAATGTTCTTGGATGTTAAATATGCAAATAGATGCACTAGGTGTCATACCCCGAGAGTTCACTGAGCTTGTAGAGCGAGTACTGAGCGAGTTCTTTGAGAGAATTAAGTTAAAACCTCGCTACATAGAGGTCTATATCTATGTAAATCCCGCCCTGTCATCAAACCACAGATTTTATTAGGTGTTAACTATAGAAAACTATTATAGTTATACATTGTTTCCGCCTTGATCTAAGGTTAATATAAACTTTACTAACTATTCAAAAATGTAGCACTTAGTGCTTTCTAATACGCGCGGTGTGCCCTATGGACATTGTAGGCATAGACAAAATCATGGTTGATAGGGTTGGAAGAGTACTTCGAGGTAAAGCCCCTGAACTACCGTCTCTAAATGTTTTTGACGAGAAATACTACCCTCCGAAAAACGATGAAATTGAAAACGTATTACGTTACTTTATTGTCATGGTTGCAATGGACCACAGGCTTAGTAGACCTGGTAGGCAATACTACGCCTGCCTAGAAGACGGATGCTACAAAGGAGCCGATCTTCTCTACAGGCTTGGCATGAGAAAATACTTGGAGAACCACGAGTTCTTCTCCCCCCAGAAATTATCTACTATTACCGTGGAAGAAGTTAGTGGAGCATTTAGCGTTAAGGAAGTTTCACCACCAGATATTGAAGTGAGAACATTACTTCTCAGGGACCTTGGAATTAAGCTCACTAAATTATATGATTCAAGTGTTACCAAGCTATTGATTAACTCTAATAATAGAATTAGAGGTTCTCTTTTTGAACCTGGTTTAGTTGACAATTTAAAGTTCTTTAGAGCTTACGAGGATCCCGTCGAGAAAAAATCCATGCTTTTTGCGAAATTCATAATTGCGCGCGGTTATTTTAAACCAGTTGATCAACCGGATGTCGCCGTTGACAATCATTTATCCAGAATAGCATATAGGCTTGGTTTAGTAATGGTGTCTGGTACTCTATGGGATAAAATTAAAAATGAAGTTGAATTCACACTCGAAGAGGATATTTTGTTAAGGCTTACTATACGGAGGGCTTATAGGTACATTTCGGAGAAAGCTAAACTTAGCCCTATTAATGTCGATGATTTCTTCTGGATCATGGGGAGAACGATTTGCCTAAGGGACTCAAGCCCCTTATGCGACAAGTGTTTCTTCAAAGGATTCTGCAAGGCGAGAAAACACTCAGCATTCATGGTTAAAGAACACGTGTTCTATAATACATGGTACTATTAGGTGCACCTCATGAGTGAAGCTTCCAAGAGAAGCATTAAGGAAATACTGTCGCTGAGTAAATTAGAGCGGTTAATCATGGATTACTTCATTAAACACATCAGTGCAGGTGAAATAATAGCTATACTTGATCTGAAGGAAGATGTAAAGAAAAGGATTAAACAAGGTGAAACAGATCTCGTAAGCGAACCAGAAGATGCTATCATAGTAAGAGAAATTCAAATAACCCTAGCGATGTTAGTGAAAAAAGGATTTCTAGAGTATAGGAATGGAGTTTATAGATTGGCTGACTGGATAATAAATACCGTGAAGAACAAAAAAGGCTCCCTATACCCAGGTATACCGAAATCTCTGCAAGATCTCATCGATTAATGGAGGCGAGTTGTCTAAAATAATGGTGTGAGCTATGGTTACCATAGTTGGTAAAATAAACGAAAAGTTCCTAAGGAATAGCGAAGTATACGCAGTTGGTTTGATTAATGCAGGCATAATCATAGCTGATAACGAAATCGCTATCCTGGGTGGAGGAAAAATAGAGATGATTGCATCGAGAAAATGCATTGTAGCTGCAATTCATAAACCCCTTGTACTTGGTAACGTTTACTGTAACTCAATAGTAGCTATTGGTTCAAGAAACCCGGTTGCAATAGGTTATCTGAGAGCAGATAAATTATACGCGAGAAAAACATACATTGATAAACTGAAAGTAACAGAAGCCAACTTGAGTGAACTATGTGTAATCGGTGAATTAGAATATGCAGAGAAACTAACGTTCATGGATCCACATCTATATATTAGAAAAATAGGAGAACTTAGAGATGTTTACTACGCTTATAAACCAGTTGACATTGGTGACTAGTAAACCGGGATTCAGTTTTCCTTCTCCTGTAGAACAATCAACCTAGCCTCAAGGATCTTTTCTTTTAGGAGAACAAGTGATTCATAGATCTGATATATTACGCCCTGATTAACTTCTTCCCCAGGTTTCATTCTACTAGTGAACAATTCTATTTTCTCCACGAGATCCATGGCCTCATCTAGCTTGTTGAGCACGTCGTTTTTCCTCCGCATATTTTAATCCCTCCCGATAAGACATACGTAGAATATTCCTATTTGCTTCAAGCACTTTATCTTTAAAGTGCTCTGATAATGCTTCTTCAACATGTTTTACATCGATAATAGACCCCAACTCTTGATCCACTCCTAACGCGAAGCCGAGCATAGCTATATTCGCGGATATAGGTGAACCAATTATTTTCCTGCTGAATTCATTGGCATTGAAAACATATAGAGAAACCTCTTTTTCTCTTATCCTATTTAAAATAGTTTCTCGACTGGGATAGTTCGCGAGAGGAGGTGGCCAAATAAAATCATTTGCAGTGATAACCGCGTTTCTTCTAGCATAGGAGATATACCTCGCTGCTTCAAGTAGTTCTAGCGCTAATATATGATCTGCTCCCCCCATGGGTATTATTGGACTAGGGTTTTCACCTATTCTTACGTGAACAATCACGCTGCCTCCACGTTGACTCATACCGTGGACTTCAGCTACTGAAATGTCTAATCCCGCGACAATACCTGCTACTCCAATTATACTGCCGAGCGTCAATAATCCTTGACCTCCAACTCCAACTATGGCAATACTGTATTTTCTACCCATTACTCCCACCATATGTTCTCCCAGTTTTCACTAGGGTGAGTAGAAACTACTATTGCATTATATGGACATATGCTGGAACAGAGACCGCATCCAGCGCAGATCTCCTGGATTATACTGGGTTTATTGCTTCCCGGTTCAAGTACTAATGCTGGACACGCTGTTAATTTAACACACGCCATACAACCTGTACATTTTTCGTCGAGAACTTTGAATAAGGGTAGAGTAATACCTTTTCTCCTAGATAATCTAACTGCTTCAAGTGCACATCGCATTCTCGAAATAATAGCTATTTTCTCGTTTTTCTTATACTGTACAAGTGCTTTTGCTAGTATTTCGATCGACTCTCTTACCTTAAGTGGATTAATAACCAGTACCTTGTACCCCATGGCTTCAAGTATTTTCTCGGGTAGAATCCTGTTTGCTTTTTTACCAGTAGCGGATATACCAGTACCTGGATGAGGCTGGTGCCCGGTCATTGCTGTAGTTAAATTATCCAACACGAGTATTATTACATTGCTGTCATTGTACATAGCGTTTAATGCAGGTGGAATACCAGCATGGAAAAACGTTGAATCACCAATAACTGCTATAACGGGGTTCTCAATAGTTTTAGCTAATCCATGTGCTACACCTATACTTCCACCCATTTCAAAACACGTTGACTGTGTTTCAAAAGGCTTCTGATAACCTAGAGTATAGCATCCAATGTCCCCAGTAAACACTACATTTCTTAACCCGGCCTTGTTAGCGGCTGTTTTCACAATGTAGAATGTGTTTCTATGAGGGCAACCCGCACATAATACCGGTGGTCTTGGAGGTACTGGGGGATCCGTGGAAACTGAACCAACGCTAATCCAAGGTTCCTTTGCGGGAATCCCGAGGAATTCCGCTATCGGTTTATATACTGTTTCAAGAGATAACTCGTAATTTTCAGGTATTACTTCCTTTCCTATAATTCTCTGTTTGTACCCAAGGGAATGAGCAATATTCTTCAACTGTAATTCAACAACGGGATCTAGTTCTTCTACGACAAGTACTTCATCGGCATGCTCCAGGATCTCTTCTACAGGCTTTACGGGTAAAGGTACAGGGATATTTACCTTTAATAATGTAACTTTATCAATCGAACCTAAGATCTCTAGTGCTTCCTTAACGTATATGTATGATAAACCAGACGCAACTATGGCTTTTCGCGAACCCGGGTTAATTATCTCGACAAACGGTTTTCTTCCCTCGTTCTCAGCTATTGTTTTCCATGTTTTCATTAGTTCAATTTTACGTTTCCTGGCATTCGCTGGTACTAAAACCCACCTCTCATAGTCTTTTTTAAA
>JAUQPA010000061.1 GCA_030550615.1 Thermoproteota archaeon
GATCACGGCCTTCGCTGATTCATAGTTTACTACTCCCCATGCTTCACTGAATTGCCATGTTCCAAGCCCGATTCTAGATATCTTTAAATCAGTCCACCCTAGATTTGTATACTCCATTATTCACACCGCACATTACTAACAATACTGGAAATAATTTAAAAACTTAGTTCGACCTTTATTTATTTTTCATAGTGCTATAGATACCTGGGTAATCGCCGACTCAGCTCTCAATACGATTTTCTTTACTGGCCCTGAAAGATATGTAGCAAAAAATACTTTAATTACATATTATCCTTTCCGTGAATACGGATTTTGAATAGGTGTTTAATGAATTGAATGATGTGAAAAAACTTAAGCTATGTAGCAATGGTGTTTTGCCAAGCGACAAACTCAATTATAGGCTTATAGGTTCAGTGTATAATTTATGCTACTGGTTTAATGACCAAAAGTCATATGTTTTCATACCGGGGAAAGAATTAACCGTTGCAGTGCTTTATTTCAATGGTGAATACGAAATATACTCAGAAAACTGCGATCACGACGATGCCGCGAAGAGGTTTTATTTCACTATTGGCATGAACGAAGACCTTCGTGATTTATTCGAACTAGCTAGTAGAGACCCGCTTCTCGGCGATTTTTCGAAAGTTTACCAAACTTGGAGACTTAGGTCAACTGACCTATGGTGGGGTTTGGTAACTAGCATATGCCAGCAGAATACTAGTTTTAAGCAAGGCTGGAGAATGCTACATAATATTGTTAGAAACTACAATAAGGTAATTAAAGTTGGAGAACACGAAGTTATAAGACCTCCTAGACCAGATGAAGTATTACAAAACCCCGATTTACTATTCGTATCTGGGTTAGGTTACCGCGTAAAGACCATGCTCAATGTAGCTAAAGCCATGGTTAAAAACGAGGTGGGTGATGAATACGTTTTCTCCATTAGTTCACTAGATGCTGAAGGCTTACTGCGTAGTATAAAGGGAGTTGGTCCTTACACTGCTCGTTTAGCAATCGCTCTATCGGCGAGAAAATATGATCTTCCCCCCATGGATAATTGGTTGAGAAAAATAATAAGTATAACGTATGGAATAGACGAGAAGTTCGCCGAGGAATTTTGGATAGAGAAATGGGGTAAATGGTCAGCGTTAACATCAATTATGGTAACAATAACGTTAGATGCTGAACCTTTAAGTAAGGCCATTCAAAGAATTAGTAGGAGAGAACTTCTCCCTAAATCTGATCTAAGCCCAACTCCGATCAATATGAAGGGTTTCTGCGAACCAAAGTAATAATTGTTACGAGATTAAAGTTATACCTTTACCTGGAACAATATCGAGTTTAAACGCCGTTTTCCTGTGATTAGTCATTCTCATTTTCTTAATTATCATGTATCTTTTAACCTCGTGAGTTGATTCAACATCATCTATCCACAAGTGAAAAACACCATCAGCTATGTGTTCAAGCCCGAATCCAAAAGTAGACCTGGTAGTCATAGCGTACTGAGATACGAGATAAGCTGTTACATTTTCTCTGTGCGTCGCTATTTTTAAATCATAGCTATATTTTCTCGCCATAGCGGGTTTATCAGCCCAGAATGCACTAAGAGAATCTATTATTAACCTAACGTGCTTATATGGTGATTTAGCTTTTTCATCTCTGAGAACACCGAGGACTCGGTAAGCCTCATGTATAGCCATTATAAGGGTTTGTATATCCAGTGCAGCATATCGTTTCTTTTTAACGCTCTCTTGTTGCATCTGAGACTGCTCGCTCATCTGCCTAGCTATCTTAAGCAAACCAAAAATATCGATTACAACTATATCTGGTGTTTCAACGGCTTCTTGCTTGCTTGATATGTCGAGTACCTTATATGATTCGAAATCCATGGAGAACATCTTTGCTTGTCTAACAATATCCCTGAACTCTGCTTCCGTCGTTACGTATACTACTGGATCACCGGCGAGTAATCCAGCCCATGCATAATGCATGCACATTATTGACTTACCTGTACCCGGTTCGCCCGTAATAGCAACCCAACTCCCCTTCGGAATTCCCCCCTCTAATGCTTCATCTAGCTCACGTATCCCCGTCGATATTCTAATGATACCAACGTGCGACATGATTCCACTACAGTAACTATATTGTTTGATTCACTTATATCGAATTACGATGATCAATTAAAGATGTGAATAAAGATATTGAGTATAGTAGCCGTGAATACTGCAGCTAGCTTAAAGCTACTTTGCTGTACAACATGGAAAATAGGCTTCCAGAAAGCTTCATTATGAGAGGATTTATCTTCTTCTCTTATTAGATACCGGATATATCTTAACTTCCACGTGATAGATCAACCTTGATTCTTCCAATATGCTTTTAATTATTCTTTTCCTTAATTTATGAACAGTTGAGATCTTCGTCTCTGGATTAACACCTATTTTTACTTCAACAGTATAAAACGAACCTATTTTTCTAGCTATAACGTCATCCACGCTTAGATCAGTGTATTTTTCCATGATTTTTTTGTACAGCTTAATGCTCAACTCGTGATCGATGTTTGTTCCTGTAATAGTTCTAATAACATCACGCATGATCTCAATTAAACTATGAACAATGAACGTCATGGATATAAATACGAATAGTAATTCGATATTGCTATTACGTGTCAGATAAACGGTGACTATGCCAATTGTTGAAACAGCTGATGCGATCAGATCTATTAACGCATGTGTGTAGTCCACTCGTAGTACCTCTAATTCGTATTTCTCGTAGTTTCTTCTTTGAACAATAAAAGCTAGTAGTGTAAATACACCGCCGAATACTGTTCCTATTGCTGAAAATATGTTCGTAGTAGTCACTGTTCCAGCTTTGTGCTCGGTCACCATGTAACTGGCAAATGAAACCATGTATATTCCAATAGCCATAGTTATGGATAACAACATAACAGCTCCTTCCAATACAAGAACGCCCCATGGAAACCTCCTTCCAACTCTGATCGCGTAGTAAATTGCAACGAATCCGAAGAACTCTAGGACGGTGTCAACTATCCAGTGAACGATATCTGTGAATAGAATTATGCTTCCCCA
>JAUQPA010000020.1 GCA_030550615.1 Thermoproteota archaeon
TAACCATAGGAGGCATGACTATTCTATTAGGAATCTTTACTTTACCTATGTAGAAAGGCTCAAATAATTTATTAAACAATAGAATACACCCCAGTTAATCTTTTTTCGTTTATTAGTAAAATAAATCTAATGTAATTACATGTAATAACACATTATAACAAGACTTCGTCTCAGGATCTCCATAATATTACATTCAGTAAGTCATGTTGCTTTTATTCAAGTTCATGCATGAAATTAAGTTATTAAACTATTATGGGATCAACAATATAAGTGTAAAACACATGTTTCATTATCACTAATCAATTACCTTTGAGCGTAAGCATAGCTGAATTATCGTTTTCACCAGGAAAACACGTGTTCTTTTTAAAATAAATGAGGTCTATTTGGTAAACAACTTAGTCGGCAAGCTCACGCTGCAGTGGGAAAACTCGCTACTCACCAACAATGTATATTAAAACCTGAAGTTTACGAAACTATGATTTGAGACTTTGAATTTGAAAAATATACTAAGCATAAGTTAAATTAAACTTTTAACTATGAGTACTTTAATAGAGAAATACGATAACAGGGTTTTATTTATGGATAATGCAGTGGAGGTTCATGGACTTGTTAAAACATATAGAATTAAGAAGAAACATGGTTTGCTTAAATCATCAACTGAAATAATTGAAGCTCTCCGCGGGGTTAGTTTCAGGGTTAAATATGGAGAAGTCGTAGGATTACTAGGTCCAAATGGTGCTGGTAAAACAACCACAATTAAAATACTAGCTACTTTACTGCTGCCAGATTCAGGAACAGCTAGAGTTGCTGGATTCGATGTTGTTAAAGAACCGGATAAAGTTCGGAGAAATATTGGATTGATGTTAACTGTTGAAAAAGGATTTTACGGTAAACTCACCGGGCGCGAGAACTTAGAGTACTTCGCGGCACTATATGGATTAAATAAGAGAAAAGCAACGGAGAGAATAAATCATTTAATTAAATTACTTGAGCTAGATAAGCTTGGTGCTGACGTTAAGTTATTCGAGGAGTTCAGTTTAGGTATGAAAGCAAGGTTGAGTCTTGCAAGAGCGTTACTTAGTGATGCCCCCATACTTCTGCTTGATGAACCAACGCTAGGCCTAGATCCCCCGAGTGCACGCAGAATACGTGAACTCGTTAGAGAACTCGCACGTAGCGAGAAGAAAGCAATAATATACACGACGCATAATATGTTTGAAGCTGAAATAGTATGCGATAAGATCATCATGATAAATAAAGGTCAAATCGTAGCAGAGGGAACTCCCGGGGAACTTAAAGATAAAATACCTAAGTTAAAGATACTGAACTTAATGATCAGGGGGAGAAATAACCTCGAGGCTTTATTGAAGAACATTGATTTAAAATACGAGTTTAAAATAGAGGAAGGCGATATATTCAATATTAAGATACACTCGAGAAAACCCGAGGATATTCTAGGCGAGCTTCTCAAGAAATTAATTAATAATGGTTTCGAGATAATAACGGTTAAAATAGAGGAACCTACACTGGAAGACGTATTCATATATTTTAGCGAGGGTGCACAATGAGCTTCATGGATATACTTAGAGCGGAGTATCGTCTAGTTTACAACGATGTGTTCCGCAGGAAATCTGTGCTTTTAACACTAATTCTGTATCCATATATTTTCACAGCGTTCACATTGTTCATTGGGTACTCGGCGGGTACTCCAAGCGATTTTATTCAACGCGTGGGAGTTGATCCAGCTTTGTATTTGATTACAGCTAGTTACATGTTGACATCTGTATTAGCGAGCCTGGATGACTTACTGTGGAAGCCTCTATTTGATACTTATACTGGGACAGTTATTTACATATTAGCCTCGCCAGTAAATAGATTAAAATTGTATGCGGCAATACCTTTCCCTAGGTTAACTCTACTTGTTTTAATGGGTTTCACCAGTATAATTCCTGTATACTTGTTTTACTTTGGGTTAAATGGTGTACTGCTTGGATTAATAATTATGGGTGTTATTACATTAGCTTGTTTAATTATGATCCCATTTGCTATATTTGTAGCGAGTAGCGTTCATAGAGTTGGCGAATCTTGGAGGATCCTTAATATTGTTCGACCATTGGTAATAATCTTTCTGGGGGTGTATTATCCAAGGATTTATATGCCCCTTGGAGCATACATAGTTAGTTCACTTATTCCAGCTTCTCACATCGTGGAGATCGCTCAGAGAATACTAATCGGGATGCAGAGCGGTTTATTTACGTTGTTTTCTATTGCAGTTACTTTAGCTATAATATATGTACCAATAGGACAGTTCTCCCTTAGAAGCTGGGAGAGGAAAAAGGTGAAGGAAGGTGTTAAAACTCCTTAGAAGAGCTATTGCTGTTTTCAAAGCATATTTTATCTCAGAGTTCATACGCTCAAAGGGATTTATATATGGATTAATAAGCATGGCGTTGTGGATTACTATGTTTTCAATGCCCGTAATGATGTTTACTGGGGACAACGCGAATTTCAACGAGGTTGCCACGAGAATATTCGTGGGCATAATGTTGTTTCTATTTTTCTCAACTGCAGCATGGGATTGGGCAGCTGAGATTAGATGGATGATAAATGAAGGAAGAATAGAGTATTACATTACAACGGGGAGCGGTTTTCTACCTCACTACCTGGGAATTTTACCGGTATCAGTAATGTGGCTTGTAATAGCTCTTCTAGTCAACTACATTCTATTATCAATTATATGGTCCCCGCCATTAATACGCATTATGGATCCAGCTTTGTTTCTATTTGGTTTTGCGTTATTCTTAATGTGTTTAATGGGCTACGCGCTGATCCTGGGGGGTACGATGATATCAACAAGTGCTGTTGGTTTTATAGTAGAAACAGTAAACTTCATATTACCAGTTGCCACAGGTGGGTTATTTCCATTGAGAATTATGCCTAAACCACTTCAGACGTTTGCATTATTAACGCCTTTTAGTTATCCTGCCGAGTTAATTAGATACTCTATGCTGGGGATAGAACCAGTAATGGAATTAAAACAAACATTACTTATAGGTGCTACTTACTCAGCGATTTTTCTAATGGTGGGAGTATCGTATTTCAAATATCAATTAAAGAAGGCGCTAAGTGAAGGATTTAAATCTATATCAATGTGGTAATTGGAGTGAACCAATGAAGTTATTTAAATTTTAAGTATTCTATTAACTACGAATAAGTTACTCCTAGGAGTAACAATAGCACTGAGTTAGCGCGGTTACTATTAAACAAATTGATAAATGAAAAACCTGGTGTTATTATGCTTTGATCCAATGTAAATTCCACTATGATTTACGTAGGAAGTCGAATAGTGTTCGACTTTGTTTCTTGTTTTCCACGTGTCTCAGCTCTTCGTCTATGGCTTTCTTAATTACATTTCTAAAATCATCCTCTAGGTTTTTTCTTAACGATGGGTTATATAGTGCGGATGCTGGATGATACGTTGGAATTATTTTGATATCTAAATCCGCTAGTTTGGCTCTATAAACTTTTCCATGATTTGCACTCATACTGATCCATTTTAACCCAGCTAAGTCGAATAACACCCTACCTGCATGTCTACCCAGGGCTATTATTATTTTCGGCTTCATTAATTGTAGTTGACGAACTAAGTAAGGTAAACAAGATTCTATTTCGTCATCCAAAGGATCTCTATTATTTGGCGGTCTACATTTAACTATGTTGGTTATGTAGAAGTTTTCCCTTTTATATCCAATTGATTCAATTAATTCTGTTAGGAGTTTACCAGCTGGACCTACGAATGGTCTTCCTGATTCATCCTCTTTTTCGCCGGGGGCTTCGCCTATGAAGATTACAGTAGATGTTTTATTTCCTTCGCCTGGAACAGGCTTCCGCCTAGCTTCATGTAATCTGCATTTTCTACAGTTTAACACCTCGTGTTCAAGCTTAATCCATTCTTCCTCAATGGACAAATGTAATCCCTTTTGTTGTCTTTGGAATTAGGCTAAAATATAGGTGTAGTTGTTGAAACTATTAGTATTAGCGAAGAAGCTATTCCTATGAGAACATTGTCATCTAATAGTGGAGGTATTTCGAAGTGCTCTATAATGCTTGAGGCAACAGCAGCTAGTAATCCAGGTACTTTCGCGAAGTAGAAGCCTATTGGTACCGTGACTAGGATCATGCCTAAATTTCCATACCATGATTTAGTTCTCACTCCGTAAAGCCCATTCCTAATAATACCTGTTACGGCATCGCCAAATGATATGAATAGAGGCGGAATAATGGCGTAGTAGGGATTGTTCGTTATCAACCAAACCAATAGTAGGGAGAGACCCCAGGAGATCGCGAAGTTAACTTCATATGCGTTATCTGAGACTTGAAACCAGTTCAAGAGTTTCTTTTTCCTGTGTGGAATATATAGAATTAATGCTATTATTAGAGCAAATACAGTGGGGACGAGTGGTGAAGAGAACACATAGGGTACAAGTAATGCAATAACACCTCCTGCTAGCATATGTATCAACTTTCTATTATAGTAGATTGCTACATTAGTTTTTACATTCCTCTTCACCATGTAGTTGAATATTCTCTTAGTTAAGTATATTATAAACAAGATATACATGAACAGTATTACTGCCCATAATGATTCATTGAATACATTGCTTGGATATAGCATGCTTTCACCATTCAGCTAATTTAAGCAATGAAAAGATCTATTTATATAAGTTTTTATCAATACAACAGAGTTCTCGAATAAAATTAATTATCTTTTACAATAATGTAAATCAATGATGTTGGTGAAATAATGCAAATAGGTGTGATTGGAACAGGAATAATGGGTTCCAATGTATCGCGGTGTCTTTCCAGGAAAAAAGTGAAACTAGGATTTTACAATAGAACAATAAGTAAAGCAGAAATGCTTGCTAATGAAGTAGGGGGCAAGGTGTACAAGTCACCTAGGGAGCTTGTAGAAGAAAGCGACGTAGTAATAGTTTTCCTACCGTCAGATGACGATGTACGTGAAATAGCGATAAAAATATCCGAGAAAGGTAATCTAAAAGAGCCCCATGTATTTGTAAATGCTAGTACTGTTACACCCATGGCTAGTTTAGATACAATGAGGATCCTGGACAGTGCGGGGGTTCGATACATCGAGGGACCTGTATATGGGAGTGCTGATGAAGCTCGCGAATGTAAATTAATATCGTTTATTGCTTGTGATAAAACAACATATGACGAATATAAGTCTATCTTTGAACTCTACAGTTTGAAAACATATTACGTGGGTACACCACCGAAAGCATCGGTATTAAAGCTAGCACTCAATAATCTTGGTTTAGCATTTCCAGCATTATTAGCTGAATCGTTAATGCTCCTTGAATCATGGGGGGTTGAATTGGAATTATTCAAGGAAGTTTCGGAGACTCTTTGGTTCAATGAAATAATAAATAGATATTGGAGCCGGGCAATGGAGGAAAAGCCGCCTCGCTTCAAAACATGGATGGTTGGCAAGGATTACTCGTATGTAGCATCAGCTCTTAAAGCTAAGAAACTACCATCCTTTCTATCAGATGCGTTATCAGCCATGTATTTAATGGCAAGTGTAAATGGATACGGCGAAAAGGACTACCCTCGTATTATTAAATACTACCTTGAGTTAGCAAGAAAAACTAGGAGCTAGGTAGATAACTGAATGGCTGTTACTCATGGAGAACATTAAATGCATCGAAATTGATCATAACCCTACGATATGTAGTGCACCACCGTGGATAGATGTTTTAAAAACAAGGTTCAAGAATGCGCCAAAAAGCGAAGTAGCCATGGTAGTAGCGAGGATCTCTTACGTTAACCTACTTATACTTAGACTTCTCGGAATAAAAACACTTGGAAAAACAAATAATGAATTTATTATAGGATATATAGGTGAACCCGATAATTCAAATTCAAGGAAAATAAGTATACTGCTTAACTCTGATGACTGGTACGTGCTTTACTCTCATAAATTACCAAAGTTTCTCGCGCTTCCCCTGGCTGAAATAAGCCGTGTTTTAATATATGTAACTATTGGTATATTAGGAACCCTTGTAAACCTAGCAACAGTAATCATTTGTTATTCTATCATATCAAAGTATTTGGGTTTAGCATCTAACACCATAGCATCTATTCTTGGGTTTGAAACTAGCGTGTTGTTTAACTTCACACTACACGAGGTAATCACATTTAGAGGTACTGGTTTAAGCAAAGCAATTCGTGATGTATTCGAGAGACTGATTAAGTATCACTCGGCAAGTATTGCGAGCTTCTTGTCACAGGTTTCAATGGCTAATTTAATTCCTTTTCTATTTAAAACACCAGTATGGATTGGTCAATTAATAGGAATAATTGTAGGTTTCATAATAAACTTTATATTAGGTTACCTATATACATGGAGTAGACATAGAATCAAGTAGTATTTTAATAAAAATAAATAAGGTGAACTATATGGGTTTAAAGCACAAGAAGTATGTTTATGTAAAGAGAAATGATGGATGGTATGTAAAAGTAAGAGTATTAAACATAAGATTTGGTAAAAAAGTTGAACAGGGAGATATCTCAAACCCGTCACGTTACATTGTAACGGGATACAAGACGAAGACACCTCCATTAACAGGTGTAGTGATAAGTCAAGATGCTTTGCCAGAAGAAACAAGGAGGATAATAGAGACGATTTAGCTGGGCGAATTATTTGTCCGAGGAATTCATTAGGAAGATCTCTGCTAAAACAGGGAAAGTTGTTAGTGAACATGAAAGAGACTATTTATTGATCTTAACGAATGTAAAAGAGGAAAACGTAGTCATATGCTTTAGGGAAGGTAGCTGGGGTTACTATACTAAAGTTGTTTTAGAGAAGAATCTTTCTTTCATCAACTGTATGGAGGCAGAGTATTCTCCATATGGTTTATATGTTTTTGCACAAAACATCGATGAATTAGTTGAGAAAACATACAGTAAAATTATAAATTTAATCACAAGAAATAAAACTTCATTTGCTTGAACCAGTTACTTTAAGTATAACGGGTTTTAACCCTTCATTGTCAATGCCGTATAGAACCCATCCGGGTTTGCTGTTAACGCCCTTCATCTTCCTAACAGTTATCTGCCTGATGAATATTGGTAACTGTTGTGCAAGCTCGCCAGGTATATTTGCTGTTTCTATTATTCCATCAACCAAGTGTTCAATACTCAACAAGTACTCTTTGAAGCTAGGAGTTGAAGTATGTAAAGTCGTAAACGTCAATACCCCTCTCGCTTTCGCAAAGTTTGCTCTCAGCGACTTTATAAAGGAAATAAACCGCGTTGGATCAAGCGAAACCATGACTTCATTTAATGAATCTATTATGATTAAACCCTTGTTCTCAACGCGATGCTTATCAGTTACTTTAATTAAAGTAGATATTATAGAATCCGGATTATCAGGCTGAATTTCTTCCTCAACGCAGAAGCTTGTTTTCCTTGGTTTTACTAAATAACTAAATCCATCAATAATCAACAGTTTCTTCTCGTTGCATAATCCTTCGGCATTCACTTTGAATGCTGTTAACTGGCTTAGAACAGTTTGAGGATCATCATCTAATGCAACATATATGACTGGTTCTTCAGCTGACAAAGCATCTTTTACTACATGTGCCATTATTACTGATTTACCTGATCCGCCTTCACCTGCGAGTACTACAAGAGAATTCCTTGGAATACCGTTGGGTAGAATATACTTAAATAAATCTTGTGTAAAATAAATGAAACCAAATGTGAATCGAGGGCTAGGCAAAAAACCACCTTCATAATAATTCCATGTGTCAGCTTCAAATATATGCTTCATCCTTTACTACTTCCGAAAGTATCATTGGGTAAACCGATAAAACTCCGTCCAGGTTTTTTATTTCCTCGTGTATTTTCTCGAGTTCACTGGCTGACGAGGCCCATATTACTGCTAGTACATCGTGGTCACCGCTTGTTAATGCAAGATACTTTATGTATGTTTTCTCCTTGAGTGTTTTAACAACGTCAAATAATTTTTCTGGTTTAACGTTTATCCCGGTATAACTTATCTTTGAGTATCCTAGTGCATTTGGATCAACTATTGTTGTGTATTTTTTAACTACTTTTGTTTGCTCTAATTTGCGTATTCTCTTGATTATAGCTACATCTGTTAAATTTAATAGTTTAGCTAGTTCACGGTACGTTATTCTAGCGTTTTTCATTAATTCACTTATTATTCTTCTATCTACGTCATCGAGTGATGATTTATTCATGATCAAACACCTCATCTTGTACTCTAGATATCTTTCCAATGTTATTGAATTTAAAAACACCTATTCGTGTGTTATCTAAGGCGTTTTCGCTATCGGGTTCCATGTAGTCTACTAGTTTTGCATCAATACCTCTCGATAGAGCTAAATAAGCAAGATCCTCGATCCAGTCTTTTACTCCACAGGTATAGCAGAATGTTCCTTTAAACTCCACGATTACAGTACTGTCATCTTTTATTTCAATAACTCTAGCTGTGGCTTCAACTCCGTGTAATCTATTATAATCTTCGATGAGTTCACTTACAACTTGTTTCAATTTATACTTTTCCATCTTTAATACCCAAAATCATCAGATACAATACTTAATTATGCATTAAGGATTATTAAATATATATTGTTCTTGCGAATCCGAATATGTTCATGTATTTAACATGGTTAACTGATGGTACTTATAATGCTGTATCTTGCTAAATTTATGGTGATAGGAACAGTGGTGAACAGGTGATTACGTTGGAGAAGGATTTTTTAGATTTACTTAGGAAAATGCTGTCAACGGATGTAGAGAAGAAGAGGGGGAAAGAAGGATTAGAACTGGATAAAATAGAGCCGGATTCTCCTCATGGTATCTACGTATATGACCTGGAGAGAGATAAGTGGATATTAAGGCAGGTTAGTGGGAACCCTAATTTACCTTGGAGTGATGGATATTATATGATTTACTTTGATAATAGCAGGTGTCCTGCGTGCAGAGCATATGATAACTACTGGTTTCCATTTGTAAAAATCTTCGGGAAAATGTTCAAGGAATTTAAATACGTGATAGTTTTATGCGATTGGTTTGCCAGAGAATGCGTATCTGAAGCAGCTAGTGCATCTTTCAAGAGATTCGATGTTCATGCGTCACCAACAACTCTATTACTATACGTTGAAAATAGTGAAATTAAGAGAAAAGAAGAACACAGCGGTGTGAAAAAAATAGATGAATTAATAAAGATAATTACAGATTTTATCAAGGAAACATCAGGTCAAATACCAAGTAGTTGAATTAAACCTTCATTTAATTAACTACTTGGGGTTTGAACATACATAAAAATTCTTTGGCTTGGTGAGTAAACCAAGTGGATTTATATTGATATCCATATTCCAGCTATTACAACTTGCAGTAGCGTCGCGATGAATGCTAGTTTTAACCACTCTTTCCACGAGATCTTTATTTTCGCTTTCTCGCAGAGACCTACGGCAATGATGTTTGCTGTTGACCCGATAGGCGTGAAGTTACCTCCTAAAACCCCACCAAATAATAAGGCCCAGTAAATACTGGATGAGATCCCGATGTTAACTAGGCTTTGAGCTACTGGCGTGAAAGCCACTATAACAGATAGGTTATCGAGAAACGCACTCGTAGTAGCAGTAATTGCCAATAATGCTTCTCTTAACACGAGATCTCCAAGACCCAACGAAATAATGCCCATGAAGTAAGCGATCTTCATTGCTACGCCAGTCCACATTAATGAGTATCCCAGCATGAACAAGGCAATGAAGAAGAATAGCGATGGCCATTCAACACCATGCAGTAGAACGATTTCTAGTTTCTCGGGTTTATATTTCTCGAGGGATAGAAAGATGAAAATGTACGGTATAAACGCTAGTAAAGCATTTGTATCTATGTTTACACCGTATATAATGCTTAGTGCATCAGCTATGTTTTTGCTCAGAGAAATAGCAACAAGGAATACGATAAGTAATATTGAACCATATATGAGTGGGAACCTGCCTTTTTTCTCAATTTTAGTGTAAAATTCTGTTAGTACAATGTTGATTTTCTCGGATGTTACAGCACTCAATACTTCTTCTATATTCCGTCTTAGTAGATAATATGCTACAATTATCAGGGATACTAGTGTGATTAATGAAAGAGGTAAAGCGTGGTATACGAAATCAGAAGCATGTAGTCCAACAGCGAATGCGAGATATATGCCGATGGGGTTGCCGACGGGCATTGCTAGGCTACCTGTATTCGTTGCGAGCACAGCTAGTATTACCAATGGTTTAATGTCTTTTCCAGTTATCTTTTTCACATCCAGGAGTAGCATTGTAATATATATTATGCTCGTGGCTTCTCCGACCGCTAGTGATAAAAACCATGATATGAAAGACAGTATTGATACGAATAGAAGTGGCGATTTTTTACTTACTCTAAGAACAGTTAAGGCTATAAATCTAAATACACCGAGTTGTCTAAGTATAAATGCAAAAGTCATGCTTCCAATTAAGAACACTATAAGTTTCCATTCAACACCCATAATTAACTCCTGAGGCGGAACTATTCCTAAGAACACTAACGTAGATATAGCGAATACAGCTGCGAGGTGTCTTAGCTCCATTGATATAGCTGTTAATACTATAACCGTCAGAAACAGAGTTAAAGATAGAGCTTGTTCAACTATTGTGAAGTGGGAATTAAACTGATCTATGCACAGTGTGCCATTTACTCCATGTAACTCGCACCATGGTTTAACAACGCTTTCTCCTAGTCCTACGGGCTCGATCTTAATTAAGCTTAGTGCTATATATGTTACGAAGAACGAAATTGTAAATATTATCAATGTCTCCAATATCCTATTTCTCCGAGCGTTTTCCAATATTTTTCCGAGTAGTGAATGATTATTGCCCTGTTTTTCTCTCATATTAATTAAATCACCTTCAGGCATTTGTTTAATCGATGTTAGCTCTAGAATGATTGTTCTATTTTTATTCATATTCTTAATTGTTACTATGAGTCTATATGATAGTAGTATAGATATCCCACATTGCAAAATGAAAAATATGGTGTTATTCACGAGGTGTGCATATATTGCAAGTAATATAGCTCCCGATAAATTAAGTGTATATAGCCAAATCCATTTTTTGATAATAAATGAAGCGAAAACTAAAATTAAGCCGATTACTCCCAATGATTCAACATAGCTCATTTATGTCCCCAGATTTCATAGCGTATAAGTAGAGGTCTTTATATACTTAATCTATAAATATACTTGAGACTTAACAATTACAGTACTTGTTGAATGGTTTCCGTTTTTACATTTAACCAATAACAGCTAGCTCCCTCACGTATCTCCCTTCTTTAAATCTTTTCAATGTTAAATTGTTTGCTATCGGTATGCTTGGTTTGCCTTCGAGAATCCAGTCGGCTATAATGGAACCAGTTGCTGGAGCCATCATTAATCCATGTCCACTAAAACCTGCAGCTATGTATAGGTTGCTATATAGTTCTATTGGCCCTAGTATAGGGTGGTGATCTGGGGTCATGTCGTAGTAGCCTAGCCAATATCTCGCAATGTTAACTCTGGATAGGATCGGGAGGAGCTCGCTTAATGGCTTAATTATTAAGTGAAATGCATCGATTCTATGTGAATTTAAAGGTAATTGAGGACGATCAGCGATATCTCTGGCCATGATTATTGAGCCGTGTTCTGTTTGCGTTACATGTGGTGATCCAGGCGTATCCCAGTCAATGATTAAAGCAGGTTTTAATACTTCAGCGTAGGGCTCTGTTATAATGGGGTGTCTTGGTATGGGTTGTATTGGGAGATCTACTCCGATTGTTCTAAGTAGTTCAACTGATCCTTCAGCCGCCGCTACTACGAATACGTCGGCTTCTAAGATTCCCCGTTGTGTTTCAACTGATACTACTTTTTCTCCCCTTGTACTTAATTTAATGGCTTTAGTGTAATTAAATACTTTTACTCCATGCTTCTTCAATTCGAGATAAAGTTTGGTGAAAACATCTAGTATATCCATTCTCCCCGCGGTTGGATCAAACATTGCCCCAGAAATTATCTTTGTGTTGAGTTTTGGCTCAATGTTCTTTGCTTCATCTGGTTCAATTATTTTTGTTGGAACTCCATGTTCATTGTGGAAGGCAACTAGTTTTTTAAATGCTTCAACGGTTTCCTCTTTCCGAGCTACCCAGAGGTAGCCTGTTTGTTTTAATTTTAATCCAAGTTTGTCTCTTAACTTAATCCATGTTTCAATGCTCTTCTTCATTAATGTAATATGTTCTACTGATGTGAACGATGATCTGAAGCAACCCATGTTTCTTAAAGTTGCCCCACTTCCAGGGTAGCTGGACTCTATGATCACGATGTTGTTTAATCCGCGGTTTAGTAATTCATATGCTATGAATGCTCCACTTATTCCTCCACCTATTATCAACACCTTCATTGTTCTTCACCTTTTATGAAGAACTTTGCTGGTATTGGTGTGATAGGTGGTCTCACGTGGTAGTTTCCCAGGGCTTCCTCAATACTCTTATTTGTCAATTTTGCGAATATTCGGGCTGCTATTATTAAACAGCTTCTTCCCTGACACGGGCCGAATCCTATTTTTAAGTATTTTCTGAGTACTTCGAAATCGTCTACGCCTTCATTTATTGCCTTTATAATTTGATCTAATGTTACGTCGTTGCATCTACATATAATTACTGTTCTCTCTCCACCCATATCGCTCTCACCTCCATTCCAAGTCCTTTTGGAACACGTATAGTTAAAACATGAGTCTTGTTTCTCTCCCATACACGTACCACTACTCCTTCCCCGATACGTTCTCCTTCTCTATTTAATAATGTTACTGTTTCACCTGGTTTTGGCACGGGTAGAAACTCGTGTGGTAGTGTGACGTAGTCGTAGTCGGGTTTCGATAAATCAACAACGAAAGCAGCTAATCCAGGGCATACTGCTACGCATACTCCGCAACCTGTGCATTTATCCCAGTTTACTCTCGGTAGATCGGTTATCTTTTTCATTTCAATCGCTTTTACACTACAATATGGTACGCATATATTGCAAGGTATTTCCTCAGGGCACTCTAATATTGCTACCGGCCCTTTCTTCAATCTATCCTCCGGTGGAAGTAGCCCGAGGTTTTTCAGTTCCTCAAGTTTAATTACTCCTGTTTCACGAAACTTCATTGTTTTCATCGAATTCCATCACCTGAATGATACCGGCGGGGGATGTATTCTTCTCAAATGTTCTAGTTCCTCGGGAGTAACCGTGGCTTTCTCCTTGCCTTTTCTAGCTCGAAGAAGTAATGGTGAGCTTCTGTACTCATCCCACAGGAATTTCAACGTATTTTCCATTGTTTCACGTGCTTTTACTGCTTTTGATGAATCACATAGCTTGGAGGCTATTGATAAAGCGGCTATTCTGCCTTCTAGTATAGCTGTTGTGGCTTCCTCTATTCCAGAGGAATCTCCCGCTACATACATGTTTTCAACCGTGGTTTCTAGGTCGAGTGTTCTAACCGGGACTAGTCCACCTAATTCTGGAATATACTTCATGGCTGCCCCTGCTTGTGCATGTAGTCTTGTATCTGGTTCTAATCCTACTGCTAGTAGGACGAGATCAACACTGAATTCCTTCTCCGTTCCTGGAATAAAGTTGAGTTTTTCATCTACTGCCGCTATTACTGCTTTACTAACTCTTTGCTCGCCTTCAACATGTTTCAAAGTGTGTTTAACGTATATTGGAATACCGTATCTTCGTATCTTAGCTGCGTGAACAAACCATCCTCCAATTTCGCTCATTACTTCAACTACCCCTTTTACTTTGATCCCTGATTGTAGTAGTTGATATGAAATAATAAGCCCTACGTTGCCTGATCCAACGACGAGAGCCTCCTCACCTGGTTTAACTCCAAACTCGTTCATTAGCGTCTGTGCTCCTCCAGCTCCTATTACGCCTGGTAAATCGTTGTTTGGGAAATCAAGGAATTTCTCTTGTGCTCCTGAAGCAACTATAACTGCTCTTGGTTTTATCACATAGTGTTTATTCTCACTTACAGCACCTATTATTCCTTCTCTGAATACTCCATATGCTACTGTGTTCAGTAATGTTTTAATATTACTTGATTTACCTATTTTCTCCGCGTATTTTTCAGCTATTTGAAACCCGCGCATTCCACCAAAGAGCTCAACGTTACCGAAGAACTTGTGTGTTTGCTTGAGTAATTGTCCACCTAGCTTGAAGTGTTCATCCACTAGTACAACGTCTAATCCATAGGTTGAAGCAGTTAAAGCAGCTTCGAGGCCAGCCGGACCTCCACCAATGACTAGTATATCCGGGTTGAGTTCCTCGACTTCAATTGATTCACTTGAGTTATTTAAATCTGCTAGTAAACCCCATCCTTTCTGCCTCTCAACTCTTAATTCATCTCTAACAGGTATTCTACAGGTCTTGGAATTAGGGTAACCGTTTACAGTCATGAAGCAACTACTACATTTACCAATCATGCAGAATGGTCCGCGAGGTCTTCTTAGAACAGGGCTCCACGAGAAAACATCCACTCCAATAGCATATAGTGCAACTGCAATACTTTCTCCTTCGTAGGCTTCAACTATTTTATCCTCGAAGTAGAATCTAACTCTCCTACCTCGATGAAAGCTGAGAATAGGGTGATCATAAATTCTCCTATCAATTGGCGATATAGCTCACCTCGAATCAGCTAATGTAAAAAATATGCCATGTAATTAAAAACATTTAATATTAACATAGCTAAATACGAGTGCTAGGAAACGGTGGCGCATGTAATTACTTTCCCCTTTGACCAGTGGAGTTGATAAGATACTTGTTAATTAATGAATAACTAGTTTTCCATCAAATGCATTGTTCGTAAGGAGGTAGTTGCATCTATTAATTTTTCATATTGACCAGCATATTTTTTCCAAACGCCAGTTGGATAAACCAACGAGAGAATTTTTGGATTTGTTTGTGAAACGAATCCGTGATGTTTATTATTATTTTGTAGTCTCGGAACTCATAGTAGACTGTAAGGAAGCGGCCCGAGACTAGCAGCAAACCGATTCAGTAGCCTTAATAAACATCAGGATGAAGAACTGTTTCAGAGCCATGTATACTTGATGATGTTATATTATGAAATCGATAGATATTATCCAAGCTATTGTTGTTAACAAAGATATAAGTATTTATTATGAGTATTTCATGTAAAACATATGGAGAAATATGTAGGTGCATATAGTTGAATAGTTCTGGAACTGATTGGTCCTCTCTTTCGGAGAGACTACATAGGATTTATAAAGGGAAGATCGAGGTTGTCCCGAAGGTCCCAGTATCCAGCCTTGACGACTTCAATGTATGGTACACACCAGGTGTTGCCGAGCCATGTAGGAGGATAACCAGAGACGGTGAAGACGCGTCATTTGAATACACACTTAGATGGAACTATGCAGCGGTGATCAGCGATGGAACAAGGGTGTTGGGCCTAGGTAATATTGGTCCAGCAGCTGGATTACCCGTAATGGAAGGTAAAGCACTACTATTTAAATACCTTGGCGGTGTTGACGCTATCCCATTAGTTATAAAAGAGAATGATCCGGAGAAATTCGTGTACATTGTGAAAGCGCTTGAACCTAGTTTTGGAGCTATAAACTTAGAGGACATAGAATCCCCTAAGTGTTTCTACATACTCGAGAAATTGCAAAGAGAGCTAAATATTCCCGTTTGGCACGATGATCAACAGGGGACAGCGTTGGTCATATTAGCTGGCTTGATCAACGCTTTAAAAATTGTTGGAAAGAAGATTAGCGATGTCAGAATAATTCTATTCGGTGCTGGCGCAGCTAACATCGCTACGTATAGATACCTTGTCAATGCGGGGGCTAAGCCATCTAACATAGTAGTTGTTGATTCAAAAGGAGTACTACATCTACATAGAGATGACATCGAGAAGTTGAAGGTTGAGAATCCATGGAAATATAAGATAGCGATCGAGACAAACCCCCCTGAAGTAAGAAGCATTGAGGAAGTATTTAATGGCAGCGACGTGTTAATAGCCTGTTCTAGGCCGGGCCCTGGCGTGATCAAGAAAGAGTGGGTTAAGAAGATGAACAAGGACCCAATAATATTTGCCCTGGCGAACCCTGTGCCTGAGATATGGCCGTGGGAGGCCAAGGAGGCGGGTGCTAGGATCGTCGCAACTGGTAGAGGGGATTTCCCAAACCAGGTGAACAATAGCCTGGGGTTCCCAGCAGTGTTTAGAGGGGTACTGACGGTCAGGGCCAGGAAAATGAGCGACGAGATGTTCCTAGAGGCAGCATATGCAATAGCCAAGTACACAGAGGAAACAGGTATCAGCGAAGAGAGGATCATAGGTAGCATGAATGAGACCGAGCTCTACGTCAAAGAGGCATTAGCTGTCGCCGAGAAAGCTATTGAACAGGGATTAGCCAGGAGGAAGCTCTCTCGAAGCGAGCTTGAACAAGAGATAAGGGAATTGATCGAAAGACCTAGGAGATACATGGAAATCGCGATGAGAAACGGGTTTATAAGAAAGTATTGACGCGTGATCTAGATGGGCGTTGATGTCGAATCAGCTTTAGTCAAGTTAATGACCAAGTTCATAAACACTGTGGCTGTTAAGTTACCGAGTGATGTATATGCTAAGTTAATGGAGTTGTCGAGTAAAGAAACAAGCTCCTTAGGGAAATTCATATATTCCGCGGTCTTCAAAAACCTCGAACTAGCGTTACTTAGAAAAGCGCCACTCTGTCAAGACACAGGTGTGCTGGAATTCTATGTAACCCTTGGCGAGATGTTTCCCTATAAATCGCTTTTGTTGAAATCCATAAGGAAGGCGGTTATCGAGAGCACCAAACAGGGGTTCCTTAGGCCAAATGTCGTGGATCCTGTGAGCGACAAGAATACTGGGGATAATACTGGCCCCCTGATACCATGGATAGAGGTGGACATGGAGCCCGAATCCAATCATGCGGATGTAAGGTTATACATGGCTGGTGGTGGATCTAGCAGACCTGGGAAAGCCAGGGTCCTAGACCCAGCTGAGGGGTGGGAAGGCCTTGTGAAATTCGTAATAGACGTCATCACCGAGTACGGACCACCGGCGTGTCCACCATTAATGGTGGTAGGAGTTGGCGTGGGTCCAACAGTGGAGATAGCAGCTGTGTTGTCCAAGCGGGCTCTATTAAGGCCCCTTGGCAGTAGAAACCCGGAACCTAGCATAGCGAGGCTCGAGGAAATACTCGAAGATGCTATTAATAAACTAGGTATAGGTCCACAGGGGTTGGGGGGTTCTACCACAGTTGGCGAGGTCCACATAGAATATGCCGGTAGACACCCCGCAACATTTGCTGTTGGTGTTAACACGGCATGCTGGGCCCTTAGAAAAGGCTGGATTAGAATAAATAGCGATTTATCATACCAATTGCTATCACATAGGGGTGAGTTAATTGAATGAAGTTGTGATTACAACCCCTATTAGAGATGACAGTGTATTGGAAAAACTGAGGGCAGGCGATGTATTCTACATCAATGGAATAGTGGTCACGGCGCGTGACTCAGCTCATCGAAGAGTTGTTGTTGAGGGCAAGCAGTTACCTATAGATTTAAGGGGTCTAGCCATATTCCATGCCGGCCCCGTTATGAAGAGAGTCGATGACAAATGGAACTGTGTATCAATAGGCCCAACAACTAGTAGAAGGATGGAGTACTATGAATACGAGTTTATAGAGAAAACCGGTGTTAAGGTGATAATAGGCAAGGGTGGGATGGGGCTGAGAACAACTGAAGCATGCAAAAAATTCAAAGCAATATACGCCATATTTCCAGGTGGATGTGGAGTTCTGGGTGCTGATAAAGTCGAAGAAGTTGTGAGAGTTGAATGGATAGATCTCGGCATGCCAGAAGCGTTATGGGTTTTGAGAGTGAGAATGTTTGGCCCCCTCGTAGTGGCTATCGATACAAGGGGTGTTAACATAGCTGAGAAAGTGATTGAAGGCGCCCTCTCTAAGAAAGAAACCTTGGTAAATGATGTTTTGAAGAGGCTTGGTGGACATATTATCCAATAATAACAGAAAATTTTTATTTATTCAGATAATATTAACTATGTTGTATTGTCACATATAGTGTTAGTGGTAGATATATATGGATATGAATAGATCCAGGTTATTAAAAGCACTTATACCATTAGTGATCGGCCTTTCAATATCGATAATACCTACACCCCAGGGATTAACGCAGAGCGCATGGCTTTACTTCGCGTTATTCGTCGCCGTGATCACCGGCGTGATATTGGAACCAATACCGGCTGCTGCAATAGGACTAATAGGAATTACCGTGGCAGCTATATCTGGGCTTGTCTACACCGCTCCTGGTGATGCTATTAAATGGTGTTTATCCGGTTTCGCTGATACGACTGTTTGGTTAATATTCGCCGCGTTCATTTTTGCACTGGGTTATGCTAAGACAGGGCTTGGCCGTAGAATAGCGTTATTGTTCATAAAATACCTTGGCAAGAGATCCCTTGGACTGGGCTACGCAATTGCATTATCTGACCTTGTCTTAGCACCCTTTATGCCGTCCAACACGGCGAGAAGCGGTGGAACAATATACCCAATTATATCCAATATACCCCCGATATATGGCTCTAAACCAGGTGATGGAACTGAGAGAAGAATTGGTTCCTTCATAATGTGGACAGCGTTTACCGCGACATGTATAACTAGTAGCATGTTTTTAACCAGCTTAGCGCCAAATGTTCTAGCAGTTTCATTGGCTGCTAAGGAAAAAATAGCTATGGACTGGCTTACCTGGTTCATAGGTTTCTTGCCGGTCGGTGTTACATTATTCATAGCAACACCTATCCTGGCATACATGTTATATCCCCCCGAGATACGGAGATCAGAAGAAGCACCTAAATGGGCTTCAGAGGAGTTGAGAAAAATAGGTAGGATTACCAAGAGGGAAATAGCGTTTTTATGCGAAGTTGTGTTAGCTCTAATACTCTGGATCGTTGCGAAAGACTATGTGAATGCGACAACGGTCGCATTATTTGCTGTTTCATTAATGCTGATCACGTCTGTAACATCATGGGATGATATACTAACTTATAAATCAGCGTGGAACGTGTTTGTTTGGTTCGCAACCCTTGTGACAATGGCCGATGGGCTTTACAGGGTTGGGTTTGTAAAATACGTGGCAGACATGATAGCATCCACTATAAAGGGCCTTGACCCGTTCATCGCGCTAATGATTGTTGTCTCGCTGTTTTACTGGCTACATTACTTGTTCGCCAGTTTAACAGCCCATGTAACGGCCTTGTATCCAATATTCCTTACAACTGCGTTGGGTATACCGGGTATATCACCACAAATAGCGGCTTATTCACTTGCATACACACTTGGATTAATGGGGGTTATATCGCCATATGCCACTGGCCCGGCCCCAGTATACTATGGAAGTGGATATATTAAGAGCAGAGACTTCTGGAAACTGGGTTTGGTATTTGGCCTCATATTCTATGCCACATACATAGCTATTGGATTACCCTGGCTAATGTTTATACTGAAATAAAGTCTGCAAAACTGTTTAACAAACTGTCTTTAATAACCCATCTATCGTCATGACATTGAAGATATAGTAACTATAAACTTGTTTCAACACATTTTTATCTCTAGAAAACATGAATGACAAGTTGTAGTCATATACTAGACGCGAAAGAAGTTAATTAATCCATTATCCTTATGGTATGGAGGTCATAGAGATATATAGCTATATATCATATATAATAATCAGCCCTGGTTCTCCATGCATTAAATTTAACACTACACATCTCGCGCTCCCGCCAGCTGTGTATTGAAAACGCTGGAACAGTAGCTGAAATCTCGAGTAACTCGAAAATAAGCAGTAGAACTCATGGCAACAATGAATAAACACACTCATGAAACCTTATTATGCTTATGTAAATTCATTAATTTTTCAGATACTTTCTTCATGTTTTCACGATAATTTCGCGGAATACTTTCTTCTTATTCCTACAGCTTTATAAGATAGCGCTGTGTTTAAAAAGTATCCTCCGCGATGCCTGAAGATTGATTAACGAGATAAGCTTCACAAGGGCTTTTCTACGTAGACCTTATTCTTCAATCCATGAAACAACATAATACACTCTCATAGTAATTTGAAAAATTCTAAGTATCTTGAGTGAACAAACGGGACCTTAGGGTTTTTCTCTATCCTTCACGAGTCCTAAGTCACGATGTCTGCAACCCCAGTATAGCCGAGTACAGCATATATTTATGTTGTCCTTAAATGGCGTTATGTAAGCGTAGACTATAACTGTAGTTGCTACGGCGATACTTCCAGTAGGTGGAACAACATTGGGCTTGTAAACTCATTGGCCTTTGTGATTTTCATCATCAACGAGCCGTGTACTAGCTGGAACCCCATTGTGGATACTATAGGTCAGCTCTTAGCTTAATAGCTCGCTCAACCTGTGATTCAACTAATTCGTTTAGATCATTTATTGTAGCCAAAAACGACTTCAGCGTTATTTTCCCGGTCTTCTAACGGTAATGTTAAAGCAAAGTGTATATGTATTGAAATCTCCATAGGATATAAAGCCAGATAACACACCGTCCATTACGCGTGGTTTTCGTGGAAGTTTTCTGTTTCTACCGTTATCTCGGGATCACCAAGATCTCTTAATGTTCTTGTATAAAGGAGTGTTTAATAACTGTTTTATAACCTTGTTATAGTAGGATCTTTGTGAAATCTCCAGGTGGTTTTATTATGGAGCAGATAGATCCAGTTTGCGGCATGAAGGTGAATCCAACTACTTCAAAATACAAGACGATATATAAAGGGAAAATATACTACTTCTGCAGTTTTGCTTGTTTAAAGGAATTTGAGAAGAATGCTGAACTTTACTTACGTGAAGGACCTAGAAAGATGCCTACTTAACGGCTGGATAAATTAACAAATGATTTACGCAAAGTGTCTGATCATGAAGGAGTACAGGGTTAAAATAATAGGTGTAGATTGTCCAACATGTGTTTATTCAATTGAAAGAGAGCTGAGAAAAATCAAGGGATTCACGGAGATTAAAGTAGACATAGCTACCGGGGAAGCGGTAATAAAATGTAATAGTGATGAATGCTCAATAAGTAAAATTTACGATGCTATTAGAGAAGCAGGCTACGATCTCTACAAGGAAACATTAGTAACCTACGTAAACATATCTCCCGAGCAAGTAGGAGTACTCGAGAAGAAAATAGCCGAGATAAAAGGAGTAATTGAAGCAAAAATATCATCATCAACAGGATTAATCAAAATTAATATAAATCCGCTTGAAACTAATAGAGAAGCAGTATATAATGAGTTGCTAAGGAAAGGAGTTGAAATAAAACAAACACCTGAGGTTAAGGTACACGTATCGGATAAAATAACACTAATTACAAAATTAGTAGCTTTTGCACTAGCATTAACCGCGATATCGTACTCAATGATAAGCATGTTGAATCCATCAATATCTATGAATGAAGAAATACTAGTAACGCTTGCCTTCACAGTAATAATCTTAAACTACTCGGTTGTTAAAAAAGGATATAAACTACTCCTCATGAAAGCACCAGGCATGGAGTCGTTAATAGCATTGTCATCAACATTATCATTCATATTCGGCTTAGCAATCTACGCTGGAATACTTCACCAGACACATTCCTCGAACACCATAATACATTCATCATCATTCTTCGAGGCATCAGCGGGAGTCCTAGGATTCACCAGCTTGGGAAAATACCTGGAGGAGAAATTAAAGCAAAAAGCCTTGAAGCACCTCGAGGAGCTAGAGAAAGCATCACGTGGAAAAGCGCGAATTGTGAAGAACAGTGATGTGGTAGAGGTGAATGCGGAACAAGTAAACATAGGCGACATTGTTGAAGTAAAAACCGGGGATATGATACCAGTAGATGGAATAGTCATAGAAGGAGCAGGCTATGTGGATGAATCACTTTTAACTGGTGAATCGAAACCTGTATTTAAAAAAGCTGAGAACAGGGATTATGTTCTAGCAGGCTCGACTCTAATAAACGGATACATGAAAATAAGGACAACGAGGACAGGTGAAGACACGGTCATAGCGAGAATTACCGAAGGAGCTAGAGAAGCTCAATTCCACAAGCCGGTAATTCAGAAATTCGCTGATAAAGTTGTAGGATTACTGACATGGATTGTAATAGCACTAGCAATCATAGTAGCTGTCGCATGGTATATTTTAACCGGGAGCATATCGTTGTCTTTACTATTCGCAGCCGCGGTTCTAGCGGTTACGTGCCCATGCCCACTAGGTATAGCAATACCAATGGTAGTATCAATAGGAGTATTAAATGCGTCTAGGATAGGAATACTAGTGAGAAGAGGAGATTTATTCGAGAGAATGGCAAAAGCGAATATAGTGATATTTGATAAAACAGGAACCTTGACCCTAGGGGAGCCGAGAGTTAAACAGGTGATACTCTTAAACAATAGCAATGAAGAGGAAATAATGTACTATACATGTAGCCTGGAAGCAAGAAGTGAACATAAACTAGCACAATCTTTACTAGAGTATTGTAGGGAAAACAAATACAACCTAAGTAGCGACGTGAGCTACTTCGAGTACTTTCCGGGCATGGGATTGATCGGCCAAATCAACGAACATACAATAAGCATTGGTAATGTTGAATTAGCGAATAGATTAGGAGTGGAATTAGATCAGAGAATATTGTCATTAATTAATGAAATAGGAAGCAGAGGAAGTACGCCAATACTTGTATCCATTGATAATAAACCAGCCGCAATAGTAGAAGTATCCGATACACTGAGGCCTGAAGCCCCAGAGGTAATTAAAGCACTCAAAGAACTAGGGTTCAAAGTAGGGTTAGCAAGCGGAGATATTAAGGGAATAGTGGAGAAATTCAGAGAAGAATTAAAACTTGATTTCGCCGAAGGAGAATTGAGACCAATGGATAAAGCAGAAATCATTCAGAGACTTCAATCGAATGGAGGAAGAGTGCTCTTCATTGGAGATGGAGTAAATGATGCTATTGCAATGAGTACATCATTTATTGGAATTGCAATGGGGAAAGCATCTGATATTGCAAAGAACTCTGGTGATGCTATACTCTTAACAAACGATCTAAGGGGAATTCTCAAACTCTACGATTTAAGCAGAAAAGTAAACAAATTAGCATTGGAGAACTTGATATGGGCTTTTATATATAATACTACACTAATACCAATAGCAGCCGGCGCGCTGTATCCACAATACGGAATCGTTTTAAAGCCAGAATGGGCAGCCTTGGCAATGATACTTAGCGATATAACCGTCATTCTGAACTCCCTTAGAGTAGGATTATCTAAAGCTAAGTAGCGTATCAGATAAATTAGATATAAGGAAAACAATCAAAAATAATTAAATAAAGATGATGTAGGCAGGGTTTGCCTGAATGATGAAGAAGCCTTCGATCGCTGATCATGAATGATACTAAACACTGTTTTAAATAATTTAATAATTCTTCTCTATTTGAAACCGCATTAAAGGCAGTAATTCCTTGTGATTGTTTATTGTAAATAAAAAATTAAAAGGAATAGCTGTATATAACCAGAGCCCCCAGTTCTCTAGGGCCAAGAGGAGATAAATCATATCGGTTCAGGTTTTGACTCTCTTAGCTTAGGGTTGAGTTCTTTCTCAAGGGCGCGGCCAACTAACATTATTCCAATTGCGAGTGTAACTAGTATTAATCCTGGTGGAATAAAATACCACCATCTACCGGATGATAAGGAACCCGAAACATAAGCATAATATAAGATCGTGCCAAGGTTTAATTCCTCAACACTACCAACGCCCATGAACACTAATGCAGCGTATGAAAATATAGCGTTGGGAATGGACAATATGGTTAAAACCAGAGTCATGGGTAGAACAGATGGTAAAATATGCTTGCGAATGATCCAGAGATCTGATGCACCAAGAGCTTTAGCAGCTTGCACAAAGGGTAGTTCTTTTACCGATAAAACAATGGACCTAATTACGCGGGCGATTGGAGCCCAACTCAAAATTGCTATAATGAGAATTATTGATAGAACGCCTGAACTGAAGACAGA
>JAUQPA010000062.1 GCA_030550615.1 Thermoproteota archaeon
TAGTGATCTATCTGCTAGGATTGACACCCTATCAAGTAGCGTATCTAATGTTCAGAACACTGTATCAAGTATAGTACCTCTAGTATATGGAGTTCTAGGACTCTCTCTAGTGAACCTAGTTCTCATAGTAATGTTATTATTTAGAAGAAAATAGCTATACCACTAAGTATTACCATTTCAAGAGGAGAAAACTCTCGATCATAACCAATGAAGTTTTTTATTTTCTGAAATATAATTTGACTAATGGATGATTTGATCGAGGGAGGGATTTGAACGATCCAGATCAGCTAGTATCGAATATGTCAATAATGGAAAAAATATCCCTTATCGTAGGTGCAGGTTTCTCAAAAATTGTTCCAGGTGCGGCTGGAGAAACAAACCCCGTTGAAAGACTAGGTATACCCGCAATAGTATTAAGTGATGGACCTGCAGGAGTTAGAATATATCCTCTAAGACTTGGTGTTAATGAAACATTCTATGTGACATCTTTTCCCAACGAGATATTATTGGCATCATCCTGGAACCTTGAATTAGTTGAGAAGGTAGGTAAAGCTATTGGAGAAGAAGCGCGTGAATACGGCATCGACGTACTATTAGCTCCAGGTTTGAATATACATAGGACTCCGATTGAAGGCAGAATATTCGAGTATTTTTCCGAAGACCCCTTGCTATCAGGTGAAATGGCTGCTTCTTACGTACAGGGAGTACAATCAGCTGGAGTAGGTGCAACTTTAAAACACTTTGTTGCACACGAACAAGAAACAAATAGGTTAATAATAAATGTAGTGGTGTCGGAAAGAGCTCTTCGCGAAATTTACCTCAGACCTTTTGAAATAGCGATTAAGAAAGCGAAACCATGGGCAGTTATGGCTGCTTACAATAAATTAAATGGGGTTTACTGCACGCAGAACCATTGGTTACTAACAAAGGTTCTGAGAGAGGAATGGGGATTCGAAGGAGTAGTAATGACGGACTGGGATGCAGGTAATGATCCGGTAGAACAAGTTAAAACGGGAGTAGACCTAATTATGCCAGGTAGAGATGAGATTATTCGTAAACTTCTAAATGCATTTAGGAACGGAGAACTCAGCGAAGATATCATAAACAAAAGAGTTAGAAACCTCATAGCTCTAATCACCAAAAGCCTGAAATACAAGAAATATAATCCATCAAATAAGCCGAGTTACGATGAACACGCGAGAATATCACTCGAGGCTGCAATAGAGGGTTTTGTCTTACTTGAAAACAAGGATGCGCTACCACTTAAATCAGCAAGCAGAATAGCCTTATTTGGAAAAGGATCATATTGGACTGTGAAAGGAGGCTTGGGAAGCGGCGATTCCTACCCTAAGTATGTAGTATCCATAGCAGATGGATTAAGAGAAAAAGGAGTCATCATAGATGAAGAAGTGGAAAGAATATACAGAAATATGGTCCACCGATGGTACGAATATGGCGAATCAACTCAGTTATACAAGTCCATGACAGAAACAGCCCTAAAGGAAGCAAATAGTCTACTTATTGAACTTTTAATGACGCACTACGTGTACATGATGATCGAGTACATTAAGGTAATGCACTTACCCGAGGACGCATTTCCCGACGAGTTTCTCGAGAGAGTTGCAGAGAGAAATGACGTTGCTTTGATCACAATATCGAGGATTTCAAGTGAGGGTTTCGATAGATTTCCAGTAAAAGGAGACTTCTACTTAAGAGATGATGAACTAAGCTTAATATCGAGGATTTCAAAAATATTCCATAAACACGGCAAAAAAGTAGTAGTGTTATTAAATGTTCCGGGCCCAGTTGAAATCCATAGTTGGAGAAACCTAGTTGACGCGATACTTGTTATCTGGTTACCTGGTCAAGAAGCTGGTAGAGCTGTCGCTAGTGTTCTACTTGGAGAAACATCGCCAAGCGGTAAACTTCCGTTAACATGGCCCAAAGACCTCTACGAGACACCATCTATGAAGCTTCATCCAGGAGTGCCGAAGGATAACCCTGTGGAGGTGTTATATGCCGAGGATATCTACGTTGGGTATAGGTACTATGATACTTTTCAAGTTGAACCAGCGTATGAATTTGGATACGGCTTAAGTTACACTAAGTTCGAATATGATAACCTAGTAATTAGAAACAAGGATAGCGAAATAGAAATAAGTCTAATAGTTAAAAACACCGGTGATTACCCCGGTAAAGAAGTAGTACAAGTATACGTAAGACCTCTGCGAAGTAGACTAAATCGTCCTTTCCAGGAGCTAAAAGGATTCCATAAAACAAAGTTAATTAAACCAGGTGAAGTTGAAGAAGTCACTATTAGAATTCCATTAGATTATTTAGCTTCATTTAATGGAAAGCATTGGATTGTTGAAAGCGGTCCTTACGAAATTAGAATAGGCTCCTCTAGTAGAAAGATAAAATTAGCATCCGTAATTGAGATTACAAGTGATATTTGCTATGATACAAGCTGGAAAAGGATAAAATGTAATTAAGAATTTTCCTTTTCCCTGATGTATAACTTTATAGTATTTATATATAAATATAGTGTTTTCTTCGAGTCAATTATTATTTAATAAGTAATTCTCACCGGATCGAATTCAGCAAGATACATGAAATCTTATTCCATGTACTTTATAATTCACGGAACATCAATAGTTCAGTCAGGTTTATTAGCTTAATTATACAATAAAGCTTATAATTAAAACAAAGATTTGAGTTTTTTATTTCGATGCGTATAACCAACACTTGACACGAGATTTACCAAGGTTAATGTATGGTGGATCCCTATGTAAGCAAATCTCCTTTCTAAAGGGGCACCTGTGTGCAAATATGCAGCCAGATTTATTTAGGCCTGTATGTTCCTCTACGTTAAACTTTATGCTTTGACCCCACTTTGAATCTATGCGTGGAACAGATTCTGCTAGCATCTTTGTATATGGATGAGCAGGGTCTGCGAGAACATCTACGGGGCCTTCTTCGACAATCTGACCTCTGTACAAAACTAGAA
>JAUQPA010000063.1 GCA_030550615.1 Thermoproteota archaeon
ATCTATAAGTTGGAATCTCCACTCTTAATGTTTCAGTTTCTTTTAAAGTATGTGTCTGTTCTATCATTCTAGTTAAAGTTTCAACGAGAACGATTGTTTGTGTTATGGTTTGTACTGAAGTAACCGTTACATAAGGTAGCTTGGGTGGTGGAATAATCGGAATTGCATTTTTTGCCGGGTCAAAATTCATGAGCCAATTGTATTGTTGCTCAGCGGTTATTCCATTAGGATACTCTTCCGAGTACAACTGTATATCTATTGCTTTTGGTAATACACCTGATAATATAGCAGAAGCTATTTTCGGCTTGATGTTAGGATCTGCATAAGCCGTGGGATCAATTACCCATTCACCTCCCCCTGGTGCAAATGACCTTATTCTATCTGGATTTTCACCAGCCCAACTTGTGACAGCTATGAATATTTTCCAGTGAACTAAGTTCTCCCAGTCTGGTAGTATGGTTCTCGGTATTTTCACTTCGACATAGTTTTCTGCTATGTTCGCAGAAACATCGAAATCCTTATCTTCAACAAACACCTCGCCAGACGAGTAATAAATAGCCGAGAGCTCGCCATTAACTAGCGGAGCTGTACCCCAACCTGGTGATATGAGAATAGCGTATTGCCATGCGTAATCTTCGTTTAGCTTAATGTTTAATCCGAATGTATCAACTCTATATGCTTTATTTGTAACAATAGGATTGGTTGTTCTAATATACATCTGTATATATTGCAAACTAAAACCATTAGGACCATTCCATGGGTTGCCGCCAAGGTCTTTGAAGTAGAATCTTATGATAACGTATTCGTCTTCAACGCTCAGAGTTGTTTTCAGTAAGTCAAACACACCTGGTTTATAAACAGCTGCTGTTGGATATCCATATGTTCCAGGACCCTTATCGTCACCCTCAGGATCCGTTATCTCCAAGTATATTCTTTGAATAACATTAATTAATGCTGTAACTTTTATTGAGGTATTTGCAATATATCCCGCGTACTCATATACACCGGTCGCATTATATGTCGGTATAAGACCCCAATCGACTGGTGTCATTCTAATCGAGTGATCGGAGTATACGACTAATACGGTATTTGGTAGTATTGGTTTAACACCAATATAGGCAGTAATATTGATAGGTTTATCGTCATATAACTCAACTGGTTTTATTTCAAATTTCTTTCCTTCATAAATTAGTTTAAATACCGTGAGAGAAGGTAATGCTCTGCCATTAAAGTCGAATAACGCTTGGTTCTCCCATGGATTCCCTTCGCCTGTTCTCCAACCCGCGCCCGGATAGGGTATCCAACCTGCACCCCAGTAAAATATTCCTAATGCTTTGCCTCCTCCCTCAAGATATAAGGCTTCGATGAGATCTCTTATAAATGATGCCTGTCCCTGAACTGTTGCCAAATACCCTCCTTTAACCTCCTGATCTCTCGAACCAAATAGATTTGGGTGCCCGTCTGCATCCTGCAAGGTCCATGCATATGCTGTTTCAGCAACAATTATTCCTTTGTCAAAGTTCTCTGCTAGCGTCTTAACTAGTTTTCTAAACTCGTCCATTGACCCATGCCAGTAAGGATAATACGAAATACCTACTATGTCGAAATTCACCCCACTATCAATTAACCTAGATAAGAAGTTTTTGTAGAAATCCGACTTGACCCCAGCTAAATGAATTACTATTTTTATTTCTGGATCTACATCACGTACTGCTTTAATAGCTGATTTCAAAAGATCAGTAAACTGGGTCCAGTTCTCTGCCCGACCCTCTGGCCACAGGAAACCGTTGTTTATTTCATTACCGATCTGCACCATGTCCGGTAATGCTCCATTACTCTGCATGTATTTTAGTGCATAATATGTCCAGTTATAAACAGCTTCTACTAGTTCATTAAACGTTAAATTGGTCCATGCTTTTGGTTTGTTTTGCTTGCCTGGATCAGCCCACCAGTCACTATAATGAAAATCTATGAGTATTTTAAACCCTTTACTCTTAGCTATTGCAGCAAAACTAGTCATTCTACGAAGATCGCAGTTTCCTCCACCGTAGGGTTTTCCCTGTTCATCGTATGGATCATTCCAAACTCTTAACCTAATCCAATTAACACCGCTTTCAGCTAGTATATCCAATACGTTTTTCTCTATGCCATTCACATCGTAGTATTTACCGCCTAGTTCAATAATCCATGGTACCTCTGATAAATCAACTCCTCTAATGAAGTCGTGGGGCAAACCCTCAACGGGGTTTACTTGTACTTCACTCTCTGCCCTTAAATAATAAGGTGACTTAATGCTTATCACTGATATTATTAAGAGAATAATTATAGTAACTCTCATGGTTTTAAACAAGGTATTAACTGTGGAATTCATTGTACACATTTCTACAATCCCTTATTTACTTTGATTTATTAGTATATCAGGTATTTATTTGTATTTATTTAACAGAGATTAGAATCCTGCATTTATGTAAATTAGTAAATTCTATAGTTAAGATTTAATACTCAAAGATATTCATAATTTAAGTAAACCTGGAGGATGTTACAATGCATGTATATACCGTTAAAATACCCGAGAAGAATATAGTTCACGATTATCTCAAGGAGTATATATTAGCACGTGGTTTGAGGGGAGGTATTATAATTGGTATTGGTGGCTTAGAATACGCAGAGCTAGGATACTTCAACCCTACTACTAGAAATTACCATACGAAAGAGCTCAAAGCAGGTGAAACAATTTTAGAAGTTACTTCTTTAATCGGTAATTACATAGTTAAACAAGGTGGTTACGTTAATATACACATACATGTAACATTATCTACACCAAGTGGTGCCATCGGTGGACATCTTTTAAAAGGCGTTGCTTTACCGTTTCTCGAAGTATTCTTAATGGAATTAAACGAAGATCTCTCGAAGGTATTCACACATAGATAATTAATATTTTAATT
>JAUQPA010000064.1 GCA_030550615.1 Thermoproteota archaeon
CACAATCAGTCTTGCTTGGCACGGTATGAATGGAGTTAATAGAATTAATTTCAATCTCTCAAAGTAATTAGGGGATGCACGAGTGGACATCACGCCGGGTACATTGCAACCCAGGGATAGTGTAATAGGTAATAGTGAATGCCCCGATAACCCTAGCCTGAGAAATAACGTATGTGTACCAATAGCTAGTCGTGGAAGCAGCCCGGAGTCCTCGAGGGCACCGAGAATTACCATGACTAAGCCTATGAGAGGTATAAATACTACAACTGAGGCTACTCCACCGAGAACCCCGTCTACTATGAATGAGCTTAACGAGCTTGATCCAAGCAGCTTATTTATAATCTCCTTTACTTGCTCAAAGAATTTTTCCATTAAGCTCGACAATGTATATTCCTCTATTTTCAAAGCGAGATCCTGGTATCCGATTTTCTCCAGAAGAACAGTTAATGGATAACCAGTGTTCAACGCGAAGACAAGTAGGAAGAGCGTGAAGATCAATCCAAGTGAAATAAATGGTGCTACGTATGGATTATAAAATAATTTATTCAACCTAGATTCTCGTTTAATCAAACTTGTTTTTACAACGGCGTTTTTAATTACGTGTTCCCGTATGTAATTCATTCTCTTCATTGATGTAAATGCTGCTATATCTATGCCTATTCTACGTCTAGCTTCGCCCCGGATCTCCTCTAGTTCCACGTAGCGAGTACCAAGACTTCTTCTAAGGAATTCCTCGACTTCAACGTCTCCTTCGAGATATTTTATCGCAACCCATCTAAATGGATATTTTACTTTGCTACCTAGATGTTGCATTAACAGTGATTCAACGGAGACTATAAACGACTCCAATTCGCCGTAATCTATTCTCAGAACCGGTGCTTCTTTTCCAGCGTTTTTCACCACGGTGTCGAGAAGGGTTTTTATACCAGTTTCTTTAATAGCCGATACTGGAATAACGGGAACGCCGAGCCTTTTTTCAAGTATTTCGTAGTTTACGTGTATTCCTTTACTATGTGCCTCATCTACTTTTGTAACAGCAATTATCACTCTACCTGTTAACTCCCGAATTTCGATTGCTAAATAGAGTGTTCTCTCGAGAATTAAAGAATCAACTAATACAATGACCAAATCAGGGTTTTCCTCTATTATAAAACGCCTAGAGATTTTCTCCTCTAGTGTTAAATACGATAAGCCGTATATGCCGGGTAGATCTACAATCGTAATTTCACAGTCTCCATGTACTATATGTGCTTCGTTTCTCTCCACGGTTGTACCCGGCCAATTAGTTACTATCGCGTTCCCCTTTGTTAGAGTGTTGAATAATGTTGATTTACCTACGTTTGGTTGGCCAACGAGCCCCACTACTAGTCGCCGTTTCACGTAGAGTCCACCTTTACAAGAATTCGCCTGGCAATACCTCTTCCTACAGATACTTCTACGTCGCCAACTTTGATCACAACTGGCCCCCGTCCTTTATTGAGAATTACTTCGAGATATGCTCCCGGCAGTATACCCATTTGGTAGAGTCTACGAACCCACCCTCCGCCTTGAATTTCCTGCACTATTACCTTGGATCCTTCTTTAACGATATCTAAGCTTACAGTTTCAGGCATAATGTAAGCACCATTGTAAAAACTATGTCTAGATAACTAATAAATTTTGACGCATCTAAACTCTTGATATGTATTTCCAGGAATAATTAGCATTCAACATATATGAATCTAGCTATGTAAAATGGGATTTCACTCTCAGAGTTATTTTGTAATTTAACAGTAATTCTTTCATCAGTGTGTTTCAAAACGGATATAGAGGCACCTACTTTAATTCCAATACCGTGAACATATTCAAGTACATCGGCAAATTCACCAGCTATTCTTTTAACTATACATACCTGGTGAGGCTGAGTTTCCGTTAATTTAATCAACTTCGGCATAGTGCTCGTCGTACCAGGTATTTTATTGCCATGTGGACACAGAGGAGGCTTACCAACAGATTCATACATTCTCTCAACGATGATGTCTGGCAGATGTTCTAGGTAGTGTGCATATTGATGTGATTCTACCTCGTCGAACCCCAGTATTTTAAGTAGAAATACTTCGGCTATTCTATGTTTTCTAATGATTCTCTCAGCTAAGCTCCTACCTTTCTCTGTTAATTTAACACCTCTGTATTTTACTCTAATAACTAAGTTTCTCTCCTCTAGTTTACCAATAATCTTAGATACCGTTGCAGGAGATACTTTTAACTCGCGGGATATATCAGTTATTCTTGCCTCATCTAATGCTTCTTCAAGTCTGTAAATAGTAGTTAAGTAGTCTTCTACTCTAATGTTTTCTGGTTTATGACTAGACATTTGTACACCTAGTTCAAAAATTAAGTGTAAATTGTAGGATTTATAAAGCTGAGAACACATATGACCGTGAAGTAGGAGGTGTTTACACTATGCCTAAAGAAGTACTAAACCAAGATGAATTCGTAAAAATAAGCGAAAACGCATCTGAGTGCAGAGTTGTAAAAGTAGAGAAGGAGGGCGTAGCTAAAGTAAAAGCAAGAACCCCTAGATATCTATACACAATTAAAATTCCATTAAATGAACTAGATGAATTCTTGAAAAAACTAAAGTGTCAAAACATAAAGTTCATTGAGTAATCTAAAATAACTAAGAAAGAAGCCGGGGCGGGGATTCGAACCCCGGGTAAAACGGGTTTCAGCTAGCCCTGCAGCCCGCCGCCTTAGACCGCTCGGCCACCCCGGCTCTTCATTATTAATCATTTAGACTCAGCATCTTATAAAGACTAATCTTTCAATAAGTTTAATGAAATAATCTTGGTGAAACTAAACAATACGTAGTAAAAATGTTGTGAACCGGGGGCGACCCGGCCTCTACTCACTCTCCTCCGGTACTACGGAGGTGTTGTAGAGGCACCGGGGTCTTATAC